>DATEUA010000063.1:0-36613 GCA_035283405.1 Thermoplasmata archaeon
TCGCCCATCGGAGCGGGTATCGCGCCTCGCGGAATAAGGCCACGCGCTCTCGATTCGCCCATCCGCGTGTTATAGTTAAATAACTATAACAGGATGAGGGTCCGTGCAGATCGGCTGCGGCGTCTACGTCCATCGGGTCCGCGGTCGCCCCTACCTGTACTTCTGGCACTACGAGACGAGGGGCGGCGGCCGGCGGCAGGTCAAGGAGTACGTCGGGCCTCAGGGGTCCACCCGGGCGAAGGAGGAGGCAGCCCGGCGCTGCGAAGCCTACTACGCGCGGGTGAGCCAGGAGCTCGAGCGGGCCCGTCACGCGGTCCTCGCGGCAATCGCGTCCTGACAGAGGAATGCCTACGCCCGGATTTCGTCGAACGCGTAGTCGTCCCACGTGCGCTCCCCGAGGACGATTTCGAATTCCTGCGGCGTGAGGATGGGCTGCCTGTACTGGAGAACATCCTCGATCGCGATCCGTGGGCACGCCGTGTTCACCCAGGCATCCACGCGATACCCTTCGAGGAGCTCCGGGGACACGAGGTCCATGAGGAAGATGTGAGCCTCCCGCTCGTGTCCCTCCGCGAGAGCCTTGAGGTCCCGGGCCAGTTCCATGCGCACCTGCCCGAGCTTCTTCGACACGACGATCCCGAAGACGCGGGCGTCCATGGCCCGTGCGATCGCCGCGTGCCGCTGTCGGAGGACCCGGTCTCTGACGTCCGCGAGGCTTCTCGCCTCGCCCCTCTCCGGATCCGCGATGACGACGGGCTTGTCGGGCACGAGGATTGCGACACCGAGGGGATGAAAGTCGCCCGTCCCGACGTACAGATACCCGTCCACATCCGCCGAGATGGCGGTGGCCGTGTGGTAATCGCATCCGAGGAGCTGGCCCGCGTACGCGACCCGGCGATCCGGCTCGCCGATCCGGACCGCATGTCCCTTCTTCTCCAGATGGTCCCGGATCGCGGGGAGCCAGCTGCGGAATTGCGTCGTCGTGAGAAGACCCACCCGCTTCGGAAGCAGCGGGGCGGCCTTGTCGATGCACTCGAAGGACGAGAGCTGCGGGCTCGGCAGGTCGTAGAAAAACACGCGATCGTAGCGCAGGTGTGGCATCGGGGCGTGGCCGAGATGCACGATGAGGTCCACCGGCATCTCGGAGACATCACACGCGCCGAAGGACGGATCCGCGGACACGAGGCACGTAACTCCCGCTTTCGACTCAAGATCCTGCGCGAGTTCGACGGCCTTCGTGCGCAGCCCGACGGGGAACTGGAGCCCGACCGTCTTCGCGTTGCGCCCGCGGATCACGTCCAGGAGGCGATCCGTGTCGGACATCGTCGGTGGGCCAGATCCCGGGCGAGAGAAAAAGCTGTGCCCCTCTACGGAGACCGCTTCGGAGCCTCGCGCTCGATGACCAGGTACCACGGGGTCGGCAACCTCACCCCGCCTTTGCGCAGAGCTTCCTTCGCGTCGTCCACGTGCTCTTCCGTCGTGGAGATCGTGAAGATCTTTGTGCCGGGTTGCACGCGTGCGGCCGTTCCGACCGGCGACCCGAACGCCGCCCGCATCCCCTCGGAAATGCGGTCCGCCCCGGCTCCCGTCGCGATTTTGTTCTCTCGCAGGACGTTGTGGGGATATAGGCGGAGCTTCAGGTGGTACGTGTTCCCCGCCTTCTTGGCGATGTGGCGGTTCGCGGATATGCGCGCCGCCTCGAGCGCGATGTGCCGGATCTGGCACGATTCCTCCGCGACGAGGTGGATTCGCACCGGGAACTTCGAGCGCAGGTCGCCGATGTCGAACTGACTGATCCGGATCTGGGGCACTCCGCCCATGTACTCCTTCCGGGTGTATGCCTGGCCGCGGATCGGCCGGTACATGCTCGCGGGCTTGCGCGTCATCGCAGGAGGCGCTCGAAAGTTCGGGCTCTATATAACCCTTGCCGGCCCGCGCGCTGCCACGAGGAAGCTTCATGACGGAACCTGCGCACGCCCGTCCCCGTGCTCCAGGTCGCAAGAGGCTCGCTCGGCGCGACGGCGTCCGTGCCGGCCCTCCTCGCGCTCGGCTGGATCGTCGGGGTGGTCCTCGCCCTCGTCGGTCGATCGACGTCTCGCATCGGGCTCGTGGCGTACGGGGTCACGGTCCTCGGCCTAATGGCGTTCCTCACCCCGGCCCTCGTGTACGTCGCCCTGGCGGCGACGAGCGGGGGTCGCGTGCTCGCGGCACCCCTCGAGATCGTTGCGCTCGGCGTCTATGGCTTCCTCGTCGGGGGCATCACCTTGTCGATCATCTCGGGCCTTCGCTCGCCGCATCGCTCGTGAGGGCCCGTGCGCCGGGAAAACGTTAAGTGCCCGACGGCGCGTGGCCCGCGCGACTCCATGATTCTCGTGAAGCTCGGAGGGAGTGTGCTCACGGACAAGGCTCGCCTCCGCACGCCGCGTCGCGCGGCGATCGCGCGCCTCGCGAAGGAGCTCGCCGGCGCGTCGGAGTCCCTCGTCGTCGTGCACGGCGCAGGCTCGTACGGGCACATCCTCGCGCGCCGCCACAAGCTCTATGAGGCGTTTCTCGGGAAGGACCAGATCGCCGCCGGGGCGGTCGTGCAGCGGGACGTGAAGGCGCTCGACGGCCTCGTCGTCGACGCACTCCTGGACGCCGGCCTGGCGCCGGTGTCCCTCGCGCCATCCGCCCTCCTCGCCCTCGCGGACGGCGAGGTCGCATCGTTCGACTGGAAGGTCTTCCGCGACTACGTCGTCCTAGGCCTGACGCCCGTGACGTTTGGCGACGTCGTCCGCGACCGGACGCGGGGCCTCGCGATCTGCTCCGGGGACGTCCTCATGCTCGAGCTCGCGAAGACGTTTCACCCGACGCGAGCGATCTTCGTGGCCGACGTCGACGGCCTGTACGCCGCGGACCCGAAGCGGTCGCGCTCCGCGAAGCGGTTCGACACGGTCCGCGCGTCGGATCTCAACGGGATCGACTTCACGCCCGCGCGGACGACGGACGTCACGGGAAGCATCGAGGGGAAGGTCCGGCGGATGCTCGACATCGCCGCGTTCGCAGGCGAGACGATGATCGTCAACGGTAACGTAAAGAACCGAGTCCGGGATGCGGTGCGCGGCGGACCCGTCGTAGGGACGCGTGTCCTCGGAGGTCCGTGACGTGCCGGAGCCGTCGAAGACGGAGCAGCGGAAGAAGGAACACGTGGACATCATCCTCCAGGAGAACGTCTCCTCGGAGTACAACTTCTGGAACGACGTCCGGCTCGTGCACAACGCACTCCCCGAGATCGACCTGGACGACGTCCAGACGAACGTGACTCTCTTCGGCAAGAAGCTCGAGGCCCCCCTCGTGATTTCGTCGATGACGGGCGGGTTCGGCCTTGGGAAGGAGATCAACGCGAACCTCGCACAAGCCGCCGCAGAGGTCGGCGTCGGGATGGGGGTCGGGTCGCAGCGGGCCGCCCTCGAGAAGCCGGACCTCGAGCCGACGTACGCGGTCGTGCGCGACCATGACGTGCCCCTCCGGTTCGCGAACCTCGGCGCTCCCCAGCTGATCCCGCAAGCGACGAAGCGCGCGTACGGCGTCGCGGACGCGGATCGCGCGATGGCGATGGTCAAGGCGGACGTCCTGATCGTCCACCTCAACTTCCTCCAGGAGGTCGTCCAGCCCGAAGGGGACCGCCGGGCGAAGGGCGTCCTACGGTCGATCGGGGCCCTCGCGAAGCGGTTCCCCGTCATGGCGAAGGAGACGGGGGCGGGGATCTCGCGGGACGTCGCGAAACGCCTCAAGGAGGTCGGGGTGAAGGGGATCGACGTCGGGGGCCTCGGAGGCACCTCGTTCTCCGCCGTGGAGTACTACCGCGCGCGCAAGGAGGCCTCCTCCCTCAAGGAGCGGCTCGGGGCGACGTTCTGGAACTGGGGAATTCCGACCCCCGCTTCGATCGTCCTCGCGAACGTCGGGCTACCGATTGTCGCAACGGGCGGCGTTCGATCGGGCCTCGACGTTGCGAAGGCGCTCGCGTTGGGCGCGTCGGCCGCGGGGATGGCGAAGCCGATGCTCGAGGCAGCGCAGACGTCCGCGGACGCGGTCGTCCGCGAACTCCGGTCGGTGATCGAGGAACTCAAGGCGGCGATGTTCCTCACCGGCGCGACATCGGTCCAGGACCTCCAGGAGCAGCACGCGATCGTGAATCGGCCCACGGCCGACTGGCTCGAGCTTCGCGAGGACTGATTCCTTGGTCGAACGACCGGCGGTCCCCGAGGACGACGTCCTCGAGCGGTCCCTCCGCCCGTATCGGGACACGGCGAACGAGCACCTGCAAGCCCTCTGGGAGGAATACGCTGCGATCCATCCCGCCGGCACGTATCCGTCCACGAGGACGATGCGCGGGAACGCGCGCCTGTTCTCCGCGGGGAAGCGCTACCGGTACGGGATCGCCCTCGCAGGCTACCGGCTCCTCTCCGGGCAGGCACCGTCCCGAGGGCTTGAGCGCGCGTCGTCTTGGCTCGAGTGGTATCACCTGTACACCCTCTTCCTGGACGACATCATGGACGAGGACGAACGGCGTCGGACGATGCGGAGCGCGTGGGCGACGGATGCACGTCTTTATCGGCGGCCCGACGCCCGGTCCCCCTCCATCGTGTTCCGGACGCGTCGACATCGATACGGGGCGTCCCAGGCGATCCTCGACGCCCTCCGGCTCCGGTCCTTTGCGGAACGGGCGATCGAGGACGCGTTCGATCTGGACCCGCTCGTGAAGGTCCAACTGCTCGCGGAGCTCACGGAGGTCGACCTCGTCGTCAGCGCAGGGCAGGGACTCGACATCGACCTCGAGGCGGCGGAGCGGATCCCCGAATCGGTCTATGTCCGGATGAGCGAGGCGAAGACGGCGCGGCTGTACCTGGGGGCCGCAGCGACCGCGGCGATCGCGGCGCGCGCCCCGGCCGAGGAACGGCAGGCCCTCGAGGAGTACGCCCTGCGATTCGCGATCGCCTTCCAGGACCGCGACGACCTGCTCGGGTCCGGCGTCGTCCGGTCGCGGATCGGCGGCTCCTCGGAGGGGGACATCCGCCAGGGGAAGCGAACCCGCCTGTACGTCTTGGCGGCGGCCCGACTCCGCGGACGGGAGCGCATCGCGTTCCTCCGATCGTACGGTCGCGGCGGACGGACCACGCCCCGCGACCTGACGACGGTGCGGGACGTCCTGGGGCGTCGCATCCTGCCGACCGTGGAGGCCCGGATCCGCGAGAACCAACGGCTTGCGCGGGAGGCCCTCGAACGGATCCCGCCGAGGGACATGGAGGCGCGGGCGTTCCTCGACGCGCTCGTGGAGGCCCAGGCGTCGCGGGTCCGCTAGTCCTCGAGACCCCGGCCCGTGATGCGGAAGGACGCGCGGCTCCCCTCCTCCCGATGCCGATGCTTCTCCAGGACGGCGAGGCGAGTGCTCGGACCCGACTTCTCGAGCCGGAGGATCGTCTTCGCGTTGTGACTGAGCATGTGCCCCCCGAGGGGAAGGTAGCGCCCCGTGTCGATGTCCGTGTACACCTGGGACGTCACGACGACAGGGATGCTCCGCTGTCGAGAGACGCGCAGGAGCTTCGCGATCTGGCGGGTGAGGGAATGCCGTTCGTCCCGACGCGTCTCGTCCCGCATCGTGAGCCGGTAGTGCATCGTCACGCTGTCGATCACGATCAGCCCGACCTCCGCGTTGTTCTCCGCGAGCTTCACGGCCTTTTCGATCAGGTTCTCCTGCTCCTCGAAGCTGTACGGCTCCGAGAAGAGGATGTTTCGCACGACGACCTCGAAGTCGTCCCCGCTGATCTGGCGCAGGCGATCGAGCGATACGCCCTCGGTGTCGATGAAGATCACCTTCCGGCCCGCCCGCACGACGTTCCGGGCGAGCTGGAGGCACAGGTTCGTCTTTCCGCTCCCCGCCTCCCCGTGGAGGAGGGTGATGCAACCCTCCTCGACGCCCCCGTCCAGCAGCCCGTCCAGGGCCGGGACCCCGAGGGCCGTCTTCATCGCTCGGGCAAGGGAACGGCCGCCTTTAAGACTTCGAGGCGTCCGCCTGGAGCGCGGACACGTAGACCGCGTCGGCGGTCCAGAGGACGGCGGCCCGCCCGGGCGTCGCGCTCCGGGTCACCACGGGGCGGACCGCGCGCGTCTCGGGATGCTCCGCAAGCATGCCTCCGGATTCGTCCCGGGAGATCTCCGCCACGACTCGCTCCGCGTCGATCCGGCGCGCCGTCTTCAGGTCCCGTGCCTTGAAGGGCTGCCTCTCGCCCGAGATGAGATCTCGAAGGGTGACGAGCGAAGCGATTCGGACGACCTCGTGCTCGCGCGCTTTGTACCGCACGACGTCCCCCACACGGAACGGGGCGAGGCGCACCAGGCTCGTGACCCGGTAGACGTCCTTCCCCCCCTTCTTCCCGTGAAGCTTCGGGGACGTCGACATGGATCCTCCGAACGTGTCGGCAAGCTCCTTCGCCAGGACCTTGCCCAAGGCGTTCGTGCTCACGTAGAAGTCGAGGCCGCCCCTCGGCTCGTCAACCCTCGAGACGAATTCGCCGGCCTCCCACGCTCGGTCGACGCGGACCCGCACGAACGTGCGGACGGAACGGAGTTCTTCCGGGGTCAGGTCCCGTCCCGTCCCGCGCACCTGGAGGATCCCCGCGAAATAATGGGATCGCTGCTTCGTGCAGGTGTCGCACAGGACGGGCTTGAGGCGGAGTCGGGTTCGGAAGACCTGGGTCAGCTCGATCGTCTCGTAGCGGGCGTGCGCCTTCACCTGGAGGGCGTAGTTGTTCTCGTCCTCTCCGCGGATCGTCGCTCGGAATGTGGCCTCCCCGAACGGGTCGTTGACGGGGATGGCTTGCGAAAGAACGCGCGGGATTGCCTGGTCGAGGTCGACCCGGATCCATGCCGGACCGACCCGGAACGAGCCGCAGGACGGGCAGCGCGGCATGTCGATGTGGGGCGGAGCTTCGACGATCCGATGACGCTTCGTGAAGCACTCTGCGCAGAGGCCGTCCGTCGTCGGACCGTCCTTCCCGCACTCGACGCAGAACACTTCGTTCGCTTCGAACGGGCCGGGCGTACTTAAGGGCTGATGTCCCGACCATGGACGATACCCACAGGCGAGCTCATAAGTATCCGACCCCTCGTCCGTGCGGGTTCTATGGCAGCCGCCCGGCCGTGGTGGAAGGCACGACGGATGAAACACCGCGACGCGGTCGCCCTGTGTGTCGTGTCCTCCGCCTTCCTCCTCGCGGGCGCGCTCACGGAGCCGCAGATTGGGGAGCTCGTGCAGCAATATCTTCTCCCCTTCGTCGACCAGCCGGTGACCTTCGCCGTGAACGTGATCCTCTTCGGGCTCGCGTTCACGACCGCGTTCGGAGGCGTCCTCGTCCTCCTGGGCGGCTGGTACTTCTCGCGAGGGAAGGTCCCCCGCGGCCGATTCCTCGTGGGTCTCGGAGTCGGGCTGACGTCCCTGACCCTCGCAAACAAGCTCGCCTATGCGACTCTGGCGAGGGGCACGCCCCTGGCGTTCCTGATCCCGCTCGCGACAAGTCTGACGGGCGTCGGGATCCTGATTGGCGTCATGGCACACACGACGATGGGTCAGTATGCGCTCCTCTTGAAGAAGCACGCTCGGGTGGCGTGGCGGCGATGGCGTCGCGCGCGCCGCACCGGGCGCCGGGTGTCGCGCTCGTGAGGTCCCGCGTTACGTCATGAGGACGTACTGGGCGTGGGGCACCCCGTCGATCCACAGGATTCCGTCGTCCGTCACGAACCCGCCGCGCGTGGCCGCGTCAATCGTCTCCCGGCCGACGAAGTTCCCGATCGTCGCGAGGCGCATGTGCTGAAGGAGGAACTCTTCCGTGACCACGTCGCCTTCGTAGAACTTCCCGACCTCGATCTTGAGCTTCCCTTCGCGGAAGGTCCTACCGATGAGGTCCGCGTCGGCCGCCGCGACGAGGACCTCCTGGCCCTGCGTGTAGACTTTCATCCGGATTGGCGTGGGCGGCTCCCCGAACTACAACCGCTCGACGAGTTTATACTTGTTTTTGGCCGGGCTGTAGATATCGCCTTCCTGGGCCCACCGCTTGAGCCACGCGTCGACCTTCGCGGGCGGGATGCCGCGATCCTGGGCCACGCGGACGATGTCCTCGTAGTCCGCGACGCCCTCCGGTCCCGCGAGCTCGCTGATGATATCCCGCAACGCGATGATCTGCTCGCGCTGGGACTGGCTGATCCCGGTCTGGATGATGTCGATGTCGAAGTGGCCCTCCTCGCCGGCGACCATGCCCATCCAGTACTCGACGATCCGGACCGCGCGGTCCGCGTCCTCGGAGGCAACCGTTTCGCTGAGCCGAAGTCGGGCGCCAGCCTCCGCCAGTCGGATGATCGCCTCGAGCTGGCGCGGTGTGATGGGGACGCTGGATCCTGCGGCCTCTCCCGTCTTGCGGATGTCGAGATACTTCTTTTCGATGATGGCCATCGCTTCGTCTGTCATCACGGGGTAGATGCGCTTCGCATACGCCACGTATTTCCGGAGGAATTCCTGGGAGAAGTGTGGCGTGTACGGCTCCTCGATGCTCGCCGGGTCCGCCGTCGCGAGACCTGCGTCCCGTCGTTTCCGAATTTCGCCTACTTGGTGTCCCCTGAGGATGTGCACCGCCATCTCGCGATCGCGATCAGCTTGTGGACGGTCGATCATCGAGAAAATGATGTCAAAACGACTCAACAACGCGGGCGGCAAATCGATTTGCTCAGAAATGTACTTGTGTTCATCGAAACGACCGAACTTCGGGTTCGCCGCCGCGAGGACCGCACAACGTGACTGCAGGACCGCGGTGATCCCCGCTTTCGCGATGCTAATCCTCTGTTGCTCCATGGCCTCGTGGATGGCGGAGCGGTCCTGCGGATTCATCTTCTCGATTTCATCGATGCAATTGTGGACCACGACGCCGTCGCAGAGGAAATTATTGTCTCCCGGTACGCGCAAGTCGTAGACGTATCCATCGTACTCTTCGACCCGGACCTCTTGGATCCGGTCAAGTGCATAGTCGGAGCCTAAGAGGGCCTGGATTCGACCGTACTGCTCCTTCATAAGCCAAGGACGGATCGCCGCGAGGAGCTTCTCGAGAGTAGGCTTGAACGGGCTCCTCTTGCCGTGGGACAAATCGTAGAGTGTGCTCCAGTAGCGCTTGTCGAGCAGGCGCCATGGCCTCGGACGCACCATCCGCAGGATTTCCACGACGGGCCTCCTCGGGACCTCCTCATGGTCGGCAGGTTGCACACTGACCGGTCGCGGAACCGGCTTCCACTTCGCCGAATACCGTGCGATGGCATCCATCAAGCGTTCAGCATCCCTGCGGGACGTGACTTGGACGAAGAGGACATTCTGTCCTTGGCGAACCCGGGCGAAGACGTCGAGGCGACGGAGAGCATACAGGAAACGCAGGTTCGCCCGTCGGCTTGCGGAGAACATGAACTGAACGTCGACGGATTGGTATGGAGTCGGACCAACACCTGATTCCTTGAACGAAATACAGCCGTCCGCATCCATGAGGCCCGCGATGAAACCACGAAGCGCCTCATCATCGAGGCTCAAGAGATTCGCCAGGTCATCCTCCGTCAGCCAACTGTAGAGATACGCAAGCAGATTGGATCCCCGGTGCATGTGGTAAGATGCACTGCGAACTTCCTTTCCGCGGATCGTAGCGACCATCGAACGACCATGCATCCCCCAGGGGCGCGAGCTGACCGCCTTTGTTGCATGCAGGATGCGTTGGATGTATCTGAGGTGGACCCTCGATTGGAAAATGCTGATGCTGGACCGACGGTCGCCCACGAGTACGTGGCCGTCTCCGTAGATGAATCCCAAGAGGTAGGCCAGCTCTGGCGAGAGGGTCGCGACCCGCAGGCGTTCGACTGCCCCCTTCCGACCGTATGCGAAGGGCCTGCGTTTCCACGCTTCATACAGCCCCAGGTCACGAAGGATCGACCGGAACTGCGCGACACGCATCGCGCTGCGGCCAGAGAGGGTGTCTCGACTGAGTCCGTATATCCGATTCGCACCGGCGAGTGTGCGGAAGCGTTCGAGCAACCGACTCCGCACGGCTCGTTTCTCTTCCGGCCGCAGCTGTACAATCCAGTCTCCGGGGATGATATCGAGGAGAAATACGGATTCCTTGCGCGAGGGCAGCCGCTGCCCTGCGACAAGTCGCGCGTCTGGTCTCAGTCCCTGCAGCTTTTTCCAAGTGAAGGTCTCTCCATCCAACACGGTGTGGTCGGGTGTGAGGCGCAGCTCGAAGCCGGACGCAAGCTTGATGCGGAGGATGGGCCCGTGATAGTGTCGTCGCGCGACGAGCGTGGCCCTCCGAGTTCGGATCTCGGCCGACTCGGGATCGAAGGAGGTCGTTGTTCGATTCAGGGGCGCAATCTCGATTTCACGTTCGCCCGTCATTGCGGTGGTTGAGCGTCTCGGGTCGAAGAGCGTTCCGATGGGCCGGGGGACGCCGTCGACGAGAACCTCCGCCTCCGGATGGAGACACGCGAGTCCCAGATCGGCCAAGACAAGGGCCCCGGCCTCGAGGGTCCAGCGTCCTTCGCCGAATTCATCGCGAACTGCCGCAGCGGTCAATCCCGCCGCTGTCGCGGCCTTACCTGTCGCGTAGATTCCGCGGGGCGAAAGTCGGCTCATGTACGAAAGCAGTTCGGACTTTCCCGTGCCTGGATCTCCGACCATGAGCAGATGGATATCCCCGCGGATCCGTCGTCCATCCGGCAGGAGCTTCGGGACGCCGCTGAACAACTGGAGCGCCAGCGCCTCCTTCTCGACGTGCATGCCATACAGGGAGGGAGCGATAGAGGCCGTCATCATGCGGAAGATGTCCGGGCTCGCTCCCGCCTCCCGGATCAGTCGAGCGTCTTCCTCCGTGACTTCAATCTCCTCGAACTCGACCATCTCCATCTCCGTCGAGTTGACGTCGATGAAAATATCGAAAAGCGTCGACTTCGCTCCCGCACGTCCCTTCTGGATGCTGCGCAGGATCCCGTTCAATATGACTCGCTGCCCAGGTGTGATGCGTCCCGTGAGGTCGTCTTCTACGTACGCCGTGAGGCGCTGGGGCTCCTGGCCTCCTCGCAGCCCTTCCGGGGCCTCTTGGATTTCGAGCTTCTGCGTGTCGACGTACAGCGACGTCTCCGTGAGGAGCTTGAACTTCGTCGCGCTCGCGGACCGCTTACAGCCGCCTTGCTCCTCGTAGCACTCCAGCGGCTCGCGGAAGTTCTGGCCGTCCTGTTCCTCCTTGAGGATCGTTCCGCAGCGCATGCACTGGAACAACGCGCCGACCACGCGAGGTCGCACTTCGGTCGACTTTCGGACGAGCCCCTCGGCGGCGATGTACTGCCCCAGGTGCTTCGCCCGAAGGTCGCGGATCTGCACCCGCCGATCCCGGGGAAGACCCTTCATCCTCAAGTGGATCTGAAGGGACTCTTCGCCCGGTGGGCTGAGCCGGCGGATCGCCTCCTCCCCCGCCGTGAGGACGTTCAGAGGATGACGGAGCAGGTAGATCGCCATGTCCGTGTCGAAGCGGTTCAGCTCCTCGAAGGGGATCCCGAGGCTCCGTTCCTCCGGGTACCGGTCCGCGACCGCGATGATCCTCGACTGGTAGCCCATCTCGTCGAAGAACTCCTCCCACTTCGCGATGAGTTCATCCTGAGGAAACTCGACGAGCATGTCTCTCCCCCGAAGCCGCCGGAGCGGCGCACCATCCGGCGCGCTCATATCCTTTCGAGCCTCTCTTCCGGTGACTGCGTCCGCACGCGCGAGTTTAGGTGAGACCGTTTCCGATGGAACCTCTCGGCCACCGCCCGGGCTCCTACACGCACCACGAGTACCCGCACTCGCCGCACGACACGCATCCTTCGCGGTGCTTCAGATCCGACGCGCATTCCGGACATGCGCCGTTGGGTCCCGGGTCGCCCCGAGACGAGGCCGGAGTTTCGCGGGCTCTCGCCTCGGGTCGCAGGGTCCCTTCCCCATCCATCTCCAGGGGATGGAGTCCTATAGCCCTTCACGAGAGAGGTCCGCGAAAGTACTCCGCGCAATCCACGCGTGAGGCTCAAATACGTGTGACATGCTTGCGGCCGACCTCGGGATGGGATGAACGCCGAGGAACTCAGCGAACGCGTCCTGCACAACTCCTTCGAGCAGCTGCGCCTCCAGGAGGTCCAGCTCCTCCTGTCCGAGAAGCGCACCTCCCTGTCGACCCTTCGGACCGGCGTCGCGGTCCTCTCCCTCCCGATGTCCGTCGTCTCGTTCCTCGTGGCGACGTCCCAGTTTTGGGACATCGCGAACGTGCTGTACCTGATAGCGCCCCTCCTCGCGTTCTGCGCGACCCTCGTCGTGCTCGGCTCGTACCTTGTCATGCGCGCGATCGTCCGGACCCAGTCGTACGACCACAAGATCGAGGCCGTCTCGAGCGAGGACCCGCGGGTGCGCGATCTCGTGCGCATCGACCCGACGGACGAGCGAAGGTTCTTGCCGCGCGCCCGCGTATTCCGTCACGATGAATCTCCCTGAGGAGCTCGCGGCCCTGCAGCGGTTCCATGGGCACCTCGGGGTCTACGTGACCGTGGGCCTGCGCATGGGGTCGATCGGGCGTCGTCTGCTGGGGCACTACAAGGGCCTGCGAGCCTCCGTCCGGAGCCGTCCGGAGCCCCCGATGCTCTGCGTCGTGGACGGGATCCAGTTCTCGAGCGGCTGCACGATGGGGAAGGGGAACATCGCGGTGGAATCGGGTCCGGATCCCGAGGTCGTCTTCGAGAAGGACGGACGTCGGGTGCGGGTCGCCCTGAAGCCGGGACGGCGCGAGCGAATCGATCGCGAGATGTCGAAGGACCGGGAGCTGGAGCAGTCCCTCGCCTACTACGGCATGCCTGAGGAGGAGCTGTTCGAGACCCGCGAGGGCTGAGGCAGGTCCGCCCGGGGCCTCGAAAGGCTCGTTCCTTCGACGGCTCATGGTCGAGGCGGCCGGGGCCTTCGGAGCAAGTACGCGACCAGGAGCACGGCGACGATCGTCACGGGAATCGCAATCGCAAGGATCACGATCCCGAAGGGGAAGGGCGTCGGCTCCGAACCCGGTCCGTTCGCGAACGTCAGGAGGACCTCATCGGACGCGGTGTTCCCCGCGAGGTCGACCGCGACGACCGCGACCCGATGCGGCCCATTCGTGAAGTTTGTCGTGTTGAGGCGGAAGGAGAAGGGGAACGAGGCGTCCGTCGCGACGAGGCTCCCATCGATTCGCAGTTCGACCCTGCGCACGGCGTCGTCGTCGCTCGCCGTCGCGTTCACCGAGATCATGCCGGACACGTTCCCGGGGCCACGTGGGTCCGTGAGGACAATGACCGGCGAGGTCGTGTCGGGGCCCCCGACGTCGATCGCGTCGAAGCATGTGGACCCGAAGGGACCCCAGGTCCCGCCCGCGTCTCGAGCGTGGACCCACGCGCAGGTCGGCCCCGACGCGAGGGGCCATACGTCGAGCCAGGTCACGTTCTCGACGGGCCCGTCGAAGGTCCCGTCCGCGGGGTCCATCGGCGTCCCCGAGCCGTTCGCCCCGGAGAGGGGTTCCGCCGCCGCGAAGAACAACTCGGCTCCGAGGATCGCCCCCCCGCCCGACAGCCGGTCGTCCGCCGTCGCCTGGACCCAGACCGCCCTGGCCACCCCGGGGGGGTTCGGTGCGATCCGGACGCTACCTGCCCAGATCGTCGGGCCCAGCGCGTCCCCGGTGGGACGCCGGATCGCGAGGAACCCGTCCGACTCGTCCCGGCCCGTGAGGGTCGGCGTCCCCGCGTCCCGGACGAGGACCCGGACGAGGTACCGGTCCCCGTTCGGCAACAGGTCGACGTCCCATGCGTGGGACCGTGCGGTCCCGGGCACCGTCGCAATGCGCGTCCACGACGCGCCCCCGTCCTCGCTGTACGCCACCTCGAATTCGCCGATCGCGGCCCCGGTGCTCGCCGCGGTCCAGTTCACCGGAACGGTCGGACCGCCGAACGTCCCGCCGTTCGGCGCGGTCACGGTCACGCTGGGGTGGTCCCGGTCGAGGCCCGACGGGATGTCGGCCACGAGCCATCGGATCGTGTTGTCGATCACCCCGGCCCGGACCGGGCTCGTGGGGCGAAGGTCGCTCGAAGTCGTGTCGACGCTCGTCAGCTCGAAGGCGAAGTACGCGAGCCTCGAAGGGTGACCCCCCCACACGCCGACGCCCAGGGTCCCATTCGCCAGGGACGAGACCCAGCGCAGCCCGACATCCTGGCCCGCGCAGTTCGTCGGGGAGACGACCTCGTCCGTCCACACGGACGTCGTCGTGCCCCCGGCCGGGAGACGGGTGAAGCCGTCCACGGCGCCCCCGTCCCGGTGCGCCAGGTAGCCGATCCCACCTGTGTACGGCCCGCTGATCGGATCTCCGGTGAGCCCCCGCAGTCTGCCGACCGTCAATGGGTCGCACAGGAAGGACGCGCGTAGGGTGCTCCGGACCCACATGTCCGCCTCCGCACTGTAGAACTCGGAAGTCGGTTCGCTCAGGGCCCACGCGGTGTCATGAGACGTGACGAGGAGCCTCCCGCCTTCGTCGAGATACTGGCGGATCAGGTCCCTCTCGGGGCCGTCGAACGGCGGGTACTGTTCGAGTCCGACCTGCCAAAGGACGGCCAGATGCACCTGCAGGACCGGGAGGCTCGGGAGCCCCGCGTCCGCGACCTTCCACAGGGACCACGTCCACCCGTTCGAGTCGAGGGCGTTCGACCAGGATGGCTCCCGCTCCGGAGGGAAGGAGTCGTCCGCGAGGACGAGGAGCACGTCCCCGAACCGATCCGTGAGGAACCGGAAATGCCGGCCGCCGTTCGTGTCCCGTGTCTCCTGTCCGTGTCGATCGCGCGCCGCGACGTCGTAGTAGTACAGGGTGTCCGCCACTAGGCCGGAGATGGAGAGGTCGTGCATCGTCCGCAAGTTACGGTCTTCCGTGAACCCGGTGAGGGCCGTGGCCGTCGTCCCGTACCATATCCCGGAAGTCGCCCCCTCGTCCGTGCGCCACCGGATCCGTGTCGAGGCCGGACCGGGCCGATCCGCGGCGACGTCGAAGATGGCCGGGCCCACCGCATCAATCCGGGCCGTCGCGACGGCGGTGTGGGCCGGGGAGGGGTCCACGTACTCGACTCGGACCGTGTCCCCGTCCCGGACCTGGACGCCCGCGGCGGACGTGGGCCCGAACGAGATGACCGCGGAGCCGCGCCAGATCTCATCGGGGCCCGACCGGCTCAAGGGGATCAACTCGCCAGCGGACTCGAAGTTCGAGCTCAGGCGCACCTCGACCGAGGGTGCGTTCGCATCGTCCACTTCGATCCCGACCGTGTCTCCGGGCCCGTACGTCTGGCGGTCGACGGACACCCGTCCGAAGTCCGGATCGAGGTCCCCGGTCGCGACGAGGGCGTACGGCTGAGGCCCGACGGGCACGTTCGATGCCCTCACGCGGACGGTCCACTCCCCCGAGGCGGGGGTCTTGAGGATCACGGCCTCTTCGACGTTCGTCGTGTCCGATACGCCGTCCGGCTGGGACGCCCCCTGGAGGAACGTCCCGAAGTTGTTCCCCCGGTAGAGGGTGCCGTCCGGGGCGACGACCTCCAGGTCCAGGTCGTTCACGAGGGCCCGCGCCGCGCTGACCGCGGCCGGGTAGTCGGACCACGTGAGGACGACCTTGAGAGTCCGCGTCCCCGTGACTCGGAACGTGTGCACGGCGTCGCCGCCGCTGAGGAGGCCGACCGTCCCGTCGACGATCTGCGTTCGGAACGTGTCGCTCGCCGCGGCGAGGGGAAGGACGTTCGAAAGGAGGATCCGGCCGAACCCTTGCTCGTTGTTCGGCCAGGTGTCCACGCCGGGGCGGACGCAGCCGCTGCTGCACGTGAGCTGGACTCCCGACGCGATGAGGACCGCGCGGACGAGCGCCGCGCTCGGCAACCGAACGTTCCCGGGGACCGGGCGGGCCGACGGGTACCAGCCGTCCGCGAAGTACTGCCGGACGATCGCGGCGGCCGCGGCGGCGGACGGGGTCGCGTAGCTCGTCCCCGCCCAATGGTCGTCCGCCTCGCCCGCCCCGCTCCTGGGGTCCCCGTCCGACATGGACGAATCTCCATCGAAGATCCCGAGGACCGTCGGCTTGAGGCGTCCGTCCGAGGTCGGGCCGCGGCTGCTCAGGAGGATGACGTCGTTGGGCGTGCCAAGCACGGACGCGTCCGGGTTTCCCGCGCCCCCCACCGTCACGAGGTTTTTCGCGGTGGCGGGTGCGTCGACGCTCCCCGCCGCCGACCCGGAGTTCCCGGATGCGAACAGGACGGTGAAGTCCGGGTGGTCCCAGACGAACGCGTCGATCATCCGCGCCTGGATGTCGTACTCGTTCACGTCGGAACCCCAGCTGTCGCTGTGAATGCGGACGGGGGCGTCGGGGTCGTTGTAGACGAGGCCAGGTGGCCCGAACAGGTCCGCGAAGTCCTCCGGAAGGTAGTTGAGCAGGTCGATGTCCCCGGGGCACGGGGAGGTCGGATCCGGGCCGACCGTCCCGATGTCCTGCAGATAGATCTTCGCGCCGGAGGCGAGGCCGTCGTTCGGGCCCCCACCGCCTACGCGCCAGTTGTCGTTCCCTGCGAGGACGGACGAGACCGCGGTTCCGTGTCCGAACGTGCAGGCCGAGCCGCCGGGGGTGTGGTCGCTGTCTCGAATCGAGGAGGGGTCCCAGGTTCCCGTGCCTCCAGGCCAGTCGACTCGTCCTGTGAGGAAGCCCATGTTCAGGTAGCGGACGACCTTCCGGCGCCCGGCGTCGGTCGTGTTGTACAGATCGCCGAGCGTGATGAACCCCGAGGAGTGGCGGAACGCGTCGTGGTCGTAGTCGAGGCCCGTGTCCGAGACCCCGATGGTCTGGCCGCGCCCGTCCAGGCCGTTCCACCGGTACCTCTCGTCCCGGGTGGAATTGCTCGTGACGATGCGGTTCGTCTGGAGGACCCAGGCCATCTCCGCGTTAAGGGGTCTGAGGCGCGCGACCGGTTCGATGAACTCCACGTCGGGGCGCGACGCAAGGAGGGTCACGAGATTCCCGGGGATCCGCGCTCGGACCCAACGGAAGTCCTCGTTGCCGAACGTCCCCACGACGCCGGGTTCCGTGCCCGCTCGGTCGACCCGAGAGAGGCCCCGGTGCGAGAGGAAAGCGAGGAGCGAATCCCCGCGTTCGCCGGGCAGGAGGACGATGCGGACGTCGACGCGGTCTCCTAGGGAAGGAGTCCCCGGCCGGACCTTCCACGCCGGGTCGAAGGGTCCGAGCCCGTCCACGTAGGGGAGCGTGGAGAGTCCGCGGAGGGCCTCGACCGGGCCCCGGACGAGGAACGCATTCGTCGGCAGGTACCTCAGGATCTCGACGCCCCGGGCTTCCCACTCGACGCGCCACGACTCCTTGAGCGGCGCGTACACATGGACGATTCCGATCCCGAAGCCGCGGGCGTCCCGCGTCCATGGGGCCGAGGACTTGCCAAGGGACCCGGCGTCGAGGGTCCCGGCCGCGAGGTGAATCGAACCCGCGTCGGGGAGGACGTCCGCACGGAATCCCGCGTCGCGCAACGTTCGGATGGTCTCGGCGGTCCCTCGTGTGATGAGGAAGGAATCGTACGCCTCGACGGGCATCGCCCCTACGGCGAGGATTCGCTCCACGGGAGCGTCCGTGCGAAAGGTCAGGAACGTCGGGTCCGCGCCCGCAACGGCAAGGGTGGTCTCGTACCCGACCGAGGGGAACGGGATGCCCAGGAACACGGCGAGGCCGAGGACGGCGAGGACGCGCGATGCTCGGTGGGCCGTGGTCCGTTCCTCCCGGCGCGCCGCCCGCCCGTGGGGACGGCCAGGTCGAAGGGATGCCCCCGGTCTCCATTAGTCTTTTGCCCCAACGAGGGGCGCGGCCTCCGCGAGGATGCGGGTCACCTGCAGAACGCCGTTCTGGAAGATCAGGGTGTAAAAGTTCGGCGAGTGGGCGGACCCGCGCATCTTCACGCAGCGGATTCGACGTTGGATGTTCGCGTCATCGACCCGCTCCATCTTCGTGTGGAAGATCCCATCGCACAGGAACTCCTCGCCGTTCCGGCCGAAGTCCTCGCTCCCGGGTTTGAGCTCGCCGATGAGTAGCGCCGTGATCTTCAGGTCCCGCAGCCACTCGAAGAGCTGGAACACCTCCTCGCGCGGGTTCTCGAAGCGGGCCATCACCTCGAGGACGGGCAGCGAGTCGACGACGAGGATTTCGTAGTTGAGGGTCCGCTTCAGGTTCGACGCGTACATCTTGAAGATCTCGAGCCACGTCCGTTCCGCCATCCCGTCCAGATTCCGGCGGATCATCCCCAGGTCGACGATGCTCACCTTGTCCTCGACATCTGCGGGGTTGAGGCCCATGTTGATGAGGTGCTTCGTCAGGCTCTCCCGACCCTGTTCGAGGGAGATGTAGCAGCCCGGAACCCCCTCGCGGAGCGAATTCTGGTAGAGCAGGTTGAAGGCGATCGTGGACTTCATCGTCCCGGGCTCGCCGGCGAGGATCACGACGTGACCCTTCGGGATGCCGCCGCTCAGCTTCTCGTCGAACCCGTGAATGAAGGTGCGGATTCGGTCCCCTGGGGACATCCCGCGTTCGATTTCGAGGTAAGTGTATAACGATTCCGAGGCAGTTATCAAGTTGGAAAAGCGCCCCGAGCGGCAGGAGGCGTCGGGGACGAAAAAGAAAGGGGGAGTAATTCGGACGTTGGGCGAGTCTCGCCACGCGGTGCCCAGTTAAGATGGTTTTTGAACTGGTTCTGTGAGCAACCCCTCCGGTGGAAACCCTTATTTGTTATCAGGTCTGTTACCACCGCCTCGGGGGGAGGGGCGACGTTCGTTCCGGAGAAGAATCTGCGCGACTTGGTGGTCTCCTACCTCCGGACGCAAGAACGGTCGATCAGTTCCTTGACGAAGCAGCTCCACGAAGACGGCTATGCGTTCCACCGCCTCTTCGTAACAGGGTACCTGAAGGCCCTCAGCGACGTCGGGGTCTTGCGCGAGAAGGAAATCCCGCCCGCGAAGGTGTACTCGGCGTCCTCCAACCGCGACCGCAACCTCTACGAGCAGGTCGGAAAGGGATGCCGCGCCATGACCTCGGACGAACGGCTGCAGTGCCGCCTCGCCGTCTCGGTGCTCCAGCACCTGTTCCGACGTCCGGTCTTCCTTCGCGAGCTGCGCGAATGCGGGTTCGCAGGTGCGGTCGATGCGCCTGCCGCCGCTCGGGACGAACGGGAAGAGGCCCGCCGGGCCCTCCTGAAGCTCGGGGTCCCCCTGCCGACGAACGAGCCCGCCTACGCGGTCGACGATCGGCGGAACGACGTCCGAGACGCGATCGTCACGGGCCTCCTCGTCGGACGATTCGGCATGGCATCGCTCGTCCTCGACACGAAGCAGACGAGGCTGACCGAGCGATGACGGCCCCGGAGCTAGGCCGCTGGGGTTGACGCTCAGCTCCGGCGCCGGTGACCCGGACGCGTCCTCGGTCCCGCACCCCCGCGAGCGTTGGTAGTCCGCGGTGAGGTTGCTCACTTCCGTGCCTAACCCGTTCCCCACGATCAGGACTGGGACCGCCGCTCTCCAGCTGCGTTCCCGGCCGCCTCCAGCCCCGCGGGACAGAACCTCAACGTCGGCATCCGGACCAGCACCAGACTGGGAGCGCCGCCCCCAACTGTCACCGCCCCATGAGGACGATTTGGGTCTGTAAGGGGACGCCCAGCCCCCCGGTCAAGCCTAGCAGGCTCCCGACAGGACCCAGCCTATTTAATGATTCGTGGACGGGGTTCGAAGCTACGTTTTCCGCGCCCCGTCCGGATCGGGTGGCGGCTCCTCCCTCGCGACCTTCGTCTTCGCGTAGCGTCCGTACGTCGACAGGATCATCAGGCCGCCGACGAACATCGCCCCCGCCGAACAGACGAGTCGCCACGACTCGAGGTCTCCGACGAGGAGACCCTGTCCAAGGTTCGCGGTCACGTAGAAGTTGATCGCCGTGCCGATGATGAATACCCCAAGCGCCATCGGTGCCCATACGCCAAGCGCGGCGCGGGCGCGTTCCGAGATCATCGGCTCATCAGGTTGATGATCGCTTCGGCGGGCTCGCCGCCCGCATCCTCGAGGGCCTTGCGCGCCTCGTCCTCCGACACCCCGGCCTTCTCGGCGACGAGTTTCACATCTTCCTCCGGAATGACCGGGGCGAGCGCCGAATCAGGCTTCTTCGCGACGTCCGCGCGGGGCCGCACGATCGGCTCACCGATGATCTGCCAGATCCGCTGTCCCTGGGCCGTCACGGCGGAGACCGGGACCCGTCGGAAGACATACTCCTTGTCCGAGGTCCGGATGAGGACTTCGTCGACTTCGCCGAGGTCTTCCTGTTCGATGCCGAGGCGCTTCATCATCTGCTTCATCTGCCTCGGATTCACGCGTCCGCCGGGAATCATGGGAGACCGAACCGCCTCATGGGAGCGCGGACGATAAACGTTGTGTGGCGACCCGTGCCTCGCTCGAGGACAGGAGGCCACCGTCGCACGTTTAAATAGCGGCGGCCGAATGCAATCGGCGTTGCGCGTCGCGGTCGTGTTCAAGGATCGTTGCCAGCCGAAGCGCTGCCACCTAGAGTGTATCGCCGTGTGCCCGCCGCAGAGGACCGGCACGGAGGTCATCTGGATCGACCCGGAGACCACGAAGGCGGTGATCAGCGAAGAGACCTGCATCGCCTGCTCGCTCTGCGTCAAACGCTGCCCGTTCGATGCGATCCGGATCATCGGGCTGCCGGAGGAGCTGAAGGAGGACCTCGTCCATCAATTCGGGAAGAACGCGTTCCGGTTGTTTCGTCTGCCGGTGCCGCGAAAGGGCGAGGTCATCGGGCTCCTCGGGCCGAACGGCATCGGTAAGACGACCGCGGTATCCCTCCTCAGCGGCGAGGTGGCGCCGAACCTCGGCCACTACCGCCGAAAGAAGCCTCACTGGGACGACGTCCTCGAATACTTCGCAGGCACGGAACTCCACGATTACCTCGAGAAAATCGCGAACAAAGATCTGCGGACAGCAATCAAGCCACAATACGTCGACAAGCTGGGCAAAGTCTACGCAGGACGGGTCCGGGACCTGCTCACCAAGATCGACCGCCAGGGTCGCCTCGAGGAGCTCGTTGTGCCTCTCTCCCTGGACTCCTTCATGGATCGGGATATTTCCCAGCTCTCCGGAGGCGAGCTTCAGCGGGTCGCCGTCGCGGCGACGATGTTGAAGGACGCCGACGTCTACTTCTTCGACGAGCCATCGTCGTACCTGGACATCTACCAGCGCCTCCAGGTCGCGAAGGTGATCCAGTCCCTTTCGAAGGACAAGTATGTCGTGGTCGTGGAGCATGACCTCGCAGTCCTGGATTTCCTCGTGGACCACGCGTATCTCATGTACGGCGAGGAGGGCGCCTATGGGATCATCGCGCAGCCGCGCCCGGTGCGCACGTCGATCAACGTGTATCTCGAGGGCTACATGAGAGAGGAGAACATCCGCTTCCGGGACCGCGCGATCCATTTCGAGATCCGGCCGCCCCGGACCGACTGGAAGGCGCCGGTCCTCGTCACGTTCGATGCCCTCGCGAAGCAGTACGAGGGCTTCCGGCTCGAGGTGGCGGCGGGCCGCCTGAGGAGAGGGGAGGTCGTCGGCGTCGTCGGACCGAACGCGACGGGCAAGACGACGTTCGTGAAGATGCTCGCCGGCGAGGAGACACCGTCCTCGGGCCAGGTGCAGGGGAGGTGGCAGGTCGCGTACAAGCCGCAGTACCTCCAATCGGCCTACGAAGGCACCGTCCGCGAGCTCCTCGCGTCCACGATCGGCAAGAGGGCGGAGTCGGGCTACTTCGACACAGAGATCCTGAACCCCCTCCGGCTCAAAGGGCTTCTCGACCGCGATGTGTCGACCCTCTCCGGCGGCGAACTGCAACGCGCCGCGATTGCCCTGTGCCTCGGGAGGGACGCGGACATGTACCTGATCGACGAGCCCTCCGCGTACCTGGACTCGAACCAGCGCGTGGAGACCGCGAAGACGATCCGCCGGATCATGGAGAAGGAGGGTCGGACCGGTTTGATCGTCGACCACGACGTGTACTTCCTCGACCTGGTATCGGACAGCCTGATGGTCTTCTCCGGAGACCCGGGGCGCCACGGCCTCGGCGAAGGTCCGTTCCCGATGCGAGAAGGGATGAACCGGTTCCTCAAGACCGTCGGGATCACGTTCCGCCGGGACGCCGACTCGAACCGACCGAGGATCAACAAACAAGACTCCCGCCTCGATCGGGAGCAGAAGACCGCGGGGGAGTACTATTACGCGGCCGAGGATCCCGCGAAGGCCGCCTAGGTGCCTTCGGGGTTACGCGACCTCGTCCGCCCGTCGGCGGGTCCGGGCCTTCCGCCAATAGACGTATGCCAGGAGGGCCGCGAGGGCCGCCGCGACCACGTACAGGTCCACGTTCTCCGTGGTCTCCGCGAACGCAGTCCACCGTTCGACGAGATAGAATCCGGCGACGACGAGGATGGTGTTCCAGATCGCCGCGCCGATCGTCGAAAAGAGGACGAAGCGCCGCAGAGGCATCCGCCCGATTCCGGCGGGGAAGGAGATGAAGGAACGGATCCCGGGCAGGGCGTGCCCGATGAGGATGCCCAGGTTTCCGTACCGCGTGAACCACCGCTCCGCCCAGTCGAGGTCCTCGTCCCCCAGGCCGACGAGTTTCCCATAGCGCGCAATGAGGGGACGGCCCACATGGGCTCCGATCTTGTACGCGACCGCGTTCCCGATTGCCGCGCCCGCGGTCCCCGTCAGGACCACCGCAGGCAGGCTGAGCCGGCCCAGCGCGGCGAGAGAGCCCGCGAAGGGCATGATAAACTCGCTCGGGATTGGCGTCAGGATCCCTTCCACAATCATGAGGATGAAGATCCCCGGATACCCGAGGAGCGCGACGACACCGACGATCCAATCCGTCAGACCGAGGAACAGGGACGCCATGGTGCGGCCTCGCGAGACGGCCCGTCGGGTTTCAAGATTTCGCGGCCGTTATCATGCGACCGACCCCTTCCGCCGCCGGCTCGCCGTCCTCCACGACGGCCTCGCCTCGCACGAACACGGCCTCGGGGAAGCATCCCTCCATCCCTTCGAAGGGCGTCCATCCGCACTTGTACCGCAGGCTCTCCGCGGTGAGCTTCCGGTAGCGGCGGGGGTCGACCACGACGAGGTCCCCGTCCCAGCCGATCCGGATATCCCCTTTCGAGAGCCCGAGGATCTCCGCGGGCCGGGTCGAAATCGTCCGGACGGCGAGAGCGAGGGGGAGCTCCCCCGCCTTCACGCGGCGCAGGAGGAGTGGCAGGCCCGTCCCGACCCCCGGCACGCCGGACGGAGCCTCGTGGAACGCGCCGTCCTCTTTCTCCTCGCGCGTGTGTGGCGCGTGGTCGCTCGCGAGGGCGTCGATCCGGCCCTCCAGGAAGGCGTCCCACAACGCCTCCCGGTCGCCGCGTGGGCGAAGGGGCGGATTCACCTTGCCGAAGGCGCCTAGGGGCCGCTCGAAGTCGAGGAAGAGATGATGCGGGGTCGCCTCCGTGGTCGCCCCCGTCGGGACGGCATCCAGAGCCGCCTTCGTCGTCACGTGCGCGATGTGTAGCTTCCCCGGGCCACGGAGGGTCGCGAGCCGTCGGAGGGCCGCGACCTCCGCCTCGGCGGGCCGGGCCGCATGATGTCCGCGCAGGTCCCTCGCGATGCCTTTCCCGAAGCCCGCGGGGTCCTCCGCGTGGACCGCGACGATCGGCCCCGGGTCCGCTGTGGCCTGGAGGACATCTCCGAGGACGTCGTCCGCCAATTGAAGGCCACCCGTCGTCTCGGCCATGTACACCTTGAAGGCGCTCGCCCCCGCGAGCCGCGCGACCGCGGCGGCGGACGTCGGCGCCGCGTACAGCCCGAAGTCGACGTGTGCCCGGCCTCGCACCCGATCGATCTTCGCCTCGAGGGCCTCGCGCGTGGTCACGGGGGGCACCGTATTCGGCATGTCGACGACCGTCGTCGTCCCGCCGAGGGCGGCGGACCGCGTCCCGTTCGGGAAGTCGTCTTTGTGCGTGAGCCCGGGCTCGCGGAGGTGCACGTGGAGGTCCACGGCGCCCGGGAGGACGAGCGCGTCTCCGTAGTCCCGAAGGTCGTCCCCTCGGAGGACCTTTTTCACCGCGATGATCCGACCCTCCTCGATGCCGAGACAGAGGTCCTCGAGCCGTCCCCGGTAGAACACGCGTCCCTTAACGACGAGCATGCCCCGCACCCAAGTCTCTCCGGACCACGGCGCCTCGTGGTTCCACTTCCGAGAAGATCTCCGCCTGGAAGGTGTAGACCCGGATCGAGTCGTCGAGCCAGGCGTCTCCGAGGAGTCCCGCCTTGATGCACCCCTCCGATAGGAACGTCTCCGCGTCCCAGCCCCATTCGACGGGCACCTGCGGGAGCAGGATCCCGCGATAGGGCCCCTGCGCGATCTTCAGTCCATCCGCTCCGAGGCGGATCATCTTTGGGAGGTCCTTCGCTCGCTTCGCCTGGAGGAGCTGAGGCGGCGTCAGGAGGCTCACCTCGACCGTTACCTTCGGCAGCTCCCCGGCCTCGAGCCGCGGGAAGCGCGGATCCTCCGCGGCCCCCTCCGCCCCTTTCACGATCGACTTCAGGAGGGCGAAGAACGGCTCCGGGTAGCCGATGCATCCCCGAAGCTCCCCGGACGGATGGACGTTCAGGGTCACGAAGGCGCCGCCCTTCGCCTCGAAGGACGCCGGCGCGGAGAACGGGCGTGGGGGGCGCCCCTCCACGTGTGCGTCGAGGGCTTCGCGGGCGATGCGGACCGCCAGGTCCCCCTCCGGATCGGTGAACCGCATCCGACGAAAAAGGTCCGCGGGCTCCTTAATCTTGTCGCAACGGTTGTTCGTTTCGTCGCGATGCATCGCACAAACCTTTTATCGCACGCGGTCCCATCGGAGAGTGCGATGGGATGAGAGCTCGGGTTCCTGTCTTCGAGGTGATGAGCCAGAACCCCGTGACGATCGCAGCCCAGGCGACCGCCTCCGAGGCCGCGGGGATCATGCGGGACAAGGAGGTCGGGAGCCTGATGGTCGTGGCCGACGGAAAGCCCACGGGGATCGTGACGGAGCGCGACCTCGTCACGAAGGTCGCGGCCCTGAACAAACGTGCCGGAGACGTTCCCATCGAGTCGATCATGACGTCGCCCGTCGTCGCGGTGCATCCCGACTCGGAAGTCGTCGAGGCCGCGAAGCTCATGTCGTCCCGGAAGATCCGTCGCCTCGCCGTGATCCGGGAGGGCCAGCTGGTCGGAGTGATCACGGAGAACGACATCCTGCGGATCTGGCCTCAGCTCGTCGAAGTCACGCGGGAATACGCCCGCGCAGGCCTCGAGTCGGAGCTGCGTCGCGGAATCGAAGGGCACTGCGACGCGTGCGGAGTTTATTCCACGAACCTCGTATGGGACCGGAACCTCCTCGCATGCCCCGAATGCAGGGGCGGATAATCACCCGGCAAGGTTTATAGCGGAACCTCCGGTTCCGCGCGCCGCGTGCCCCGCCTCGTTCAGATTTCGCAGGAAGAACTCGACGCCGTCCGGCGTCTCTACGAGAGTGTCATGTCGTACGCGTGCCACGGCCTCTTCTTCCGGGAAGGGATGGCCCTTGCGGAGCAGGCGCTCCGGAACTCCGACGGGACGGACCCGCTCGCCGCGGGCAAGTCTCTGATCCTCGAACGCGGCTGGGCGGACGACGTGACGTTCACGGAATCGGGCGCCCGGGTCCGCGGGTCGATCGAGTCCGCCTCCGGATCCGAGATGGAGACGTGCCACCGGATCCGGGGAATCCTCTCGAAGGTCCTCGAGGTGAAGGCGAAGAAACGGGTCCGACTGCAGGAGATCGAGTGCACGAGCACGGGCGGGCGCGAGTGCCGGTTCGAACCCGAGGAGTCCGCATGATCCTTCAGGACATCGTCCGTGCGTTGCGCGAGGTGACGAAGGCGGAGGCCGCGGCGCTGATCAATCGGGATGGTGCCGTCGTGGCCGCGGACCAGCTTCCGTCCGTGTCCCACGAGACCTTCTCGATCATGTGCGCGGCGATCCTCGGTGCCGGGATGACGGCGATGACGGAGCTGCGGCATCGGGCGCCCCGGCGGGTCCTCGTCGAGTCGGAGGACGCGATGCTTCTCATCCAGGAGGTCGGTCGCAGGCACATGGTCGTCCTCTCCCTGCCCCCCGGCACGTCCCTCGACAAGCTGGACGGAGTCGTCCGGCGGTTCTCGGAATCCGTGGCCCAGGAACTCCCGTGACGCGGCAAGCCTTTATGGCCGGACTTCGTTCGGAAGATCGGGCCCGTGGTCTAGCGGCTAGGATGCGACTCTTACAAAGTCGAGATCGTCGGTTCGATTCCGACCGGGCCCATTCTGGGACGCAGACGGGGGAGGCGCGGGTCAGCCCGATAGGGCTCGCCACATGCGGGGCAGGGACTCGTCGTATCGATACGTGATGTTCAGGTGCGTGTCGTCGAACTCTTCATACACGTGCTTCACGCGGCGCGCCGTTAGCTTCGCGTGGAGGGTCCGCGCGCCCCAGATCAGGTTGTATTCGTCCTTGGTCCCGCAGTCGATGTACACGAGGCGGAGGCGACGGAGACTTCGAGAGTACCGGTCGACCATATTCACCGGATCCCATGCGCGCCACCGCGCCCAGACATCGGGGCGCCATTCTCCGGTCTCGAGATCGAAGGGAAAGTCGATCCCCATGTGCGGGGTGCGAGCATTCGGGGAGTAGTGCGCGGCCATGCCGATCGTGGCGAGCACTGGAAACAGTTCACTCCGCCGGCGGTTCGGCTGGCGCCAGTACCACCGGAGCCATTTCGCGGGCCCGCCGTGCTCGCGGAACGCGGCGAGCGCCTTCGGGAAATCGCCGATGTAGCACAGCTCGAAGCACGAATCTCCCGAGTGGTCGGCGAGGGCTTGCCACGTGTCCGGGTGGAGCATCCCTTGGACGATGGCCCCGTAGCCTCCCGAGGACTTGCCCCAGATTCCCCGACGAGAGACTCGGTACCTCGTCTCGACGAACGACACGATTTCCTTCCGCAGGTAGTCGTCGTACCGGCCCGTCGCGGCCGAGTTGATGTACTGGTTCCCTCCGACGCGGGTGAAGCAGTCGACCATGGGGACGATCATCGGCCCCATCTTTCCCGTGCGGATCAGTCGGTCTAGTTTCGTCTTGAGATCCTCGCCGAGCGGGTCCACGTTGAGGAGCATCTTGCCCGTGCCGGTGTACCCGACGATTGCGTACGCCGCGGGGTAGCGCTTGTGCGGTTCGTATCGGGGCGGCAGGTAGACCGCGATATCCCGCTCCGTCGGGTCTCCCAAGGGATTGCCCTTCAGAATCTCGGATTCGAACCGCTCCACGACGACGGTGCCGCCCGCCATGGCCTCGCTTCGCAGGACATCCCGACGCAGGTCAAAGTCCTTCTCACTGCCGGTAGTCCTCGGGCCGATAGCCGAGATCCACGCGCAGGTCCGCAAGACGCCCGAGGTGTGTGCCGTCGAGGAGATGAAGGGAGGCCTCCTGCACGCGGACGAGGCCCGCGTCGAAGAGAGGTCCGATGAAATCCGCTCGAACGTCGTTCACGGGCATCCCTCCGCAAAGCTCGTTGAAGGACGGCACGACGACGGCCTCCTTCGGGAGACGCGCGTACCGCTTGTGCTTGCGGAGAAAGGGGACGCGGACCCAGCAGGGCAGGACTTGTCGGGCGCCCATCTCGTCTCGGAACGCGACGGAAGGATGGTTGTGGCCCATGACGAGGGTGTCCGCCTCCATGACCTTCTTGTATGGCCACGCGTGCCCGTGGCAGAACCCTACGTTCTCGATCCGAAATCCATATGGGGAGCGGAACCGAACGGAGCGGGGCACGACGTGGCGAAGGAGCCCGTCGTGGTTCCCTTGAGCGACGTAGATCTCACGGAACCGCGCGGTCATCTCCCGGAAGAAGACGTACACGTCGCGTCGCTCTCGGGACGCCATTCTCGGGATGAGGTGCTTCACGTCCCCCAGGATTGCGAGGCGCTCCGCGCCGCGTCGATCCGCGAGGTCCACGAGCCGCTCCGCCATCGCTCCTGCACGGCTCGGGATTCGGACGCCTTTTTCGCGCAGCTCCTCCTCCAGGCCGATGTGCAGGTCTGCGACGACGAGGAGGTCGTCCGCCAGGAGGGCGGGATGGTCCACGATCGGTTCCAGGTCCACGGGGTCCGCACCGCGCGGCCTTCCTTAACCCTTCCGCGGTTCTGTGGACGGACTCGAGACGACGTCGTAGTGGGCGACGGTAGGCTCCAGGGCGAGGAGGAACTCACGGTCCTCCGAATAGTAGACCGCCTTGGAGACGTCCGGGCCCGCGAACCGTCGAATCGACTCCCAGGATTCCCAGAGGGAGATCAGGAGGAAATCCGCGTGGTCCGCCTGCGTCCTGCGGAGGACGTAGACGCCCAGGTTCCCCGGGGTGTTCGCGTAGTCCGGCAGACCCGTCGTCTTCAGGAACTCGACGTACGCCTCCGCCTTCGATTCCGGGACGCGTCCGTGCCAAATGCGCGCAATCATCCGACCGCCTCGCGACCAGAATAGCCCGGCGGGCCCGTAAGGTCCTGGCGCCTTCGTGCGACCGTCCTCGAGGCTATGGGACGAATTCCGCGAGGACGCGCGCGACGTTCTCCGCGACGTCCACCGCGGTCAGGCCGTAGCTTTTCACCTTGAACGCAACATCCCCGGCACATCCGTTGGTGAACGCGGCGAGGCGCGCCGCGTCGAACGGGGATACGCCTTTCGAGAGGAGCCCGCCCACGATGCCGCACAGGACGTCCCCTGTCCCACCCACCGTCATGCCCGGGTTCCCCGTGTAATTGAACTTCACCCGCACGCCGTCCGTCACGACGTCCACGCGGCCCTTGAGGAGAATCGTCGCGCCGAGGGTCTCCGCCGCGTTCCGCACACGCTCCGCGCGGGCTTCCGCCGTCGGAGGAAGCTCCCGCCCCGTCAGGGTGCGGAACTCCCTCGAGTGGGGGGTCAGGACGGTGTGCCGGCCTCGCAGCACGGCGGGTTCCGCAGCGACCGCTCGGAGTCCCTCCGCATCGATGACGATCGGGAGCGCGACGCTCCGGACGATGTCCCGGATCGCCTGGAGTGTGTCCTCCGCGGGACCGAGTCCCGGACCGATCGCGATCGCGTCCGCCCTCGTGGCGAGCTCGACGACCCGCTTCACGTCCTCGACGAGGAGGTGGGTCCCTCCGAGCGGGTGGACGATGAATGTCGGAGAGTACGAGGCGACGACCTGGGCGGCGACGGCAGGCACCGCGATGTGCGCGAGGTCCGCGCCAATCCCTAGGGCTCCCATCGCGACGAGGGCGGGGGCCCCCGTGTACGGCCCGCCGGAGACGATCAGGAGGCGGCCGTTCTGTCCCTTGTGGCTGTCCTCCCGTGGTTCGGGGTACAGGAGGAACTCGCCCGGCCCGATGCTCTGGACGACGCGGGGCGGGATTCCGATGTCGACCTCGTGGATCGCCCCGGCGTTGTCCGGCGTCATGCCTTCCTTCCTGCCGTGGAGGGCGACGGTCGCGGTGGGCCGGACGATCGTCGCCGTCCCAAACCCGCTCGGGACATCGACGCTCAACACGGGCTTTCCCGAGGCGTTCATGTCACGAATCAGGGTCGCATACGGCTCTCGGAGATCTCCCTCGACCCCGATCCCGAGGAGCGCGTCGATGATCAGGTCCGCGCGGGCCATCGCGGGCTCGCTCGCGTCGAGGCCCTCGAGGACTGGCAGATCCGCGAGGCGGTCGAAGTTCGCTTTCGCTTCCTTTGTCGCGATCTGGCCCGGCGGCCGCGCGAGAAGGACCTCCACCCGCGCATCCTTCGAGAGGACGCGAGCCGCGACGAACCCGTCCCCACCGTTGTTCCCCGTGCCGCACACGACGAGGACGCGCTTCCCGCCCGCGCCGAACTCCTTCCGCGCGACGTCGGCGACGGTCTTACCGGCGTTCTCCATGAGTTCGAGGATCGACACCCCGAAGTGCTCCGCGTTCCGGTCGAGGATGCGCATCTCGAGTGCCGACAGCATGTGCGCGGCGCGCATCCCGGACACGTGTATTAAAGTTGCCCGCGCCCCGACGGCACGTTAATACTGGACGAGAGGTTGCGGGCCTCGATGGACCTGCGGGCCCTCCGTCCATACGTGTGGGCCTTCGTCCTCGCGCTCTTCGTCCCCACGAGCTGGGCCCTCGAACTCATCGGCGTAAGAGGAGTCCCTGTCTTCGGCGCTGCAGCGCTCGGGATCATCCCGCTCGCCTGGTTCATGGGCCTCGCGACGGAGGAGCTCGGGAAGCACGCCGGACCCGGCGTCGGCGGCCTCCTGAACGCGACGTTCGGGAACGCGACCGAGCTGATTATCGCCCTCTTCGCGCTGTTCAGCGGCCTCTACGATGTCGTCAAGGCGTCCCTCACGGGCTCGATCATCGGAAACATCCTCCTCGTCCTGGGTCTTAGCATGTTCGTCGGAGGCCTGCGTCACCGGACCCAGACGTTCTCGCGGGAGGCGTCAGGCATCCAGACGTCGATGCTCCTCCTCGCGGTGATTGGACTCGTGATGCCCGACCTGTACATCCTCTCCCAAGACACGACCGGTCAGCCGGTGTCCGCGCCCCTCCTCCGGAGCATGAGCCTCGGGATTGCGGGGATCCTACTCGCCGCGTACGTCTTGGGCCTCCTGTTCTCCCTGCGTACACACCGGGATATTTTCAACCCGGTCACGGAGGCCGCGGAGAAGCCGCGCTGGTCCATCCGCACGTCGCTCCTCGTCCTGATTGCCGCGACGGGTTTCGTCGCGCTCGAGTCCGAGCTGCTTGTCGGTTCAATCGGGGACGCCCAGGCGGCCCTCGGGTTCACGAACCTCTTCGTCGGCGTGATCATCGTCGCGATCATCGGGAATGCGGCGGAGCACGGGAGCGCGGTGATCATGGCGTTCCGGAACAAGATGGAACTCAGCGTCGCGATCGCGACGACGTCGACGACGCAGATCGCCTTGTTCGTCGCGCCAGTCCTGATTTTCGCGTCCCTCCTGACATCGACGCTGATGACCCTCGACTTCGAGATCTTCGAGCTCGTCTCGATCGCCCTCGCGACGGCGGTCCTCGCCGCGGTCGCGTCCGACGGGCGGAGCAACTGGTACGAGGGGGTCCTCCTCATCATGGTCTATGCGATCGTAGGCGTGGCGTTCTTCTACCATCCCTGAGGCGTCCCTTTGGTCCGCCGCGCCCTCGGCTACGGACTCACCGCGAACGTCGTCCTCCTCGCGATCGTCTCCCTGCTGACGGACGTGAGCAGCGAGATGATCCTACCGATTCTGCCGTTCTTTCTTACGATCGTCCTGAGCGCGGATTTCGTCGTCCTCGGGCTCGTCGAGGGCCTCGGCGAGGGCGTCGTCTCGTTCCTCAAGATCCTGTCTGGGCGGTGGTCCGACGCCTCCGGCCGGCGCCGCAGGCTCGTCGCAACGGGCTACGGCCTCTCGACCGCGATGAAGGCCCTGTTCGCCGTCGCGACCGCATGGCCCCAGTTCCTCGCGTTGCGCGTCCTCGAGCGGGCGGGGAAGGGGATTCGCGACGCGCCGCGCGACGCTCTCCTCGCGGAGTCGGCGCCTCCGGAGGTCCGAGGGAAGGCGTTCGGCTTTCACCGGAGCATGGACACGACCGGGGCGATCGTCGGCCCGCTCATCGCGCTGGGGCTCCTCGCGACGGTCGGCGCGACGATGGCTCCAGGCGACGCGTACCGGTTCATCATGGTGCTCGCGGCAATCCCGGCTGCCGTCGCGGTCGCGCTCGTCTTCCTCGTCCGCGAGACGCCCCGTGCCCCCGCCCCGATACGCCCGCTCCGCCTGACGTTCCACGGCGCGCCTCGCCCTCTCGTGTCGTTCGTCGCGATCGCGACCGCGTTCTCCCTCGGGGAGTTCTCGTACGTGTTCCTCCTCCTCTTCGCGGGCAGCAAAGCGGGCGGGATCGACCTCGCGATCGGCCTGTACATCCTGTTCAACGTCGTCTACGCGGCCGCCGCCTTCCCGGCGGGGGCACTGTCGGACAAGGTCGGCCGCAAGCCCGTGATCCTCCTCGGGTACGTCCTGTTCGCAGGGATGGCCCTCCTGCTGGCGAACGCGCCCCTCCTGCCCGCCGCGGCCGTCCTCGTCCCCGCGTTCGTCCTGTACGGCCTGAGCTACGGGATGACGCAGGGCACGGAACGTGCCCTCGTCGCGGACCTCGCGCCGCCGGACCTCAAGGCGACGATCCTCGGGGCGTACCATGCGAGCGTAGGACTCGTGAAGATTGCCTCCGGAGTCGCCGCGGGCCTCCTATGGACCGTCGTCACGCCGGAGGGCACCGGGACGTTCTGGTTCGCGTTCGCCGTCGCAGCGACGTCGGCTTTCGGCCTGCTGCTCTGGAAGGCCCCGCTCAGGTCCTGAGCCGTCGGCCGAGTCGTCGCTCGATCCCTTCGACTTTCGTGTCGATCTGGGCCCGGGCGCCTTTCCGGTCGTCGATCTTGATGATCGTCGAGACGCGCTCGCAGTCCGCGGCGACGGCCTTGTGGCATCGGACGATCACTGCGACGACGTCGTCGAGCGGTCCCTCGACGACGGTGCCCATCGGATTCACGCGGTACGCTAGGCCGCTCCGGTCGACCAGGTCGACGGCCCGCGCCACATGTTCGCCGACGCTCGCACCCATCCCGATCGGTGTGATGCTGAATTCCGCGATCGCCATCCTCGGTCCTCGGTATCCTCATATGTCGCCCCGCTCTTGGCGGTTTCCGTGTCCGTCGACTACACGCGTCTCGCGGCAGACTATGACGCCGTGCGGGTCGACGAGGCGACGGATCGGACCTTCTGGCTCCCTGCCCTCCGGGACGTCGGCCGGCTCACCGCGGGCGAGCGGATCCTCGACCTCGGGGCGGGCACGGGCCGGTACGCGAGGCTCCTCGCGGAGTTCGCGCGGGTCGTCGCCCTTGACCGTTCGCCGGACATGCTGGCTCGCGCGCGCGAGAAGGGCGGCTTCGACTCGGTCCGCGGGGACGCGCACCGCCTCCCGTTCCGGAACGGCTCGTTCGACGCGACGGTGGCCGTCATGGTGCTCCACCAGATTCCGGACTATCCAGACGTCCTGCGGGAGGTCGCGCGCGTCTCGCGACGGATCGCGATCGCGACGGCGGATCTCCGCGATCGAAGCCTCGGCATCTTGGAGGAGGCGTTCCCGAGCCTCCTGCGAATCGACCGCGCGCGATTCCCCGCGATCGAAGGAATCGTCGAGGCCCTCGGCCACGCTGGGTTGTCGCGTCTCGTCCTCGAGCGGCGGGTCTTGCGACGGACGCTCCCCGTGGCCGTCCAGCTCGAGCGCGTGCGGCGGAAGTACATCTCGACCCTCGACCTCATTCCGCGTGAGGAGTTCGACGGAGGGCTCGCGTTCCTCGAGCGGGAGTTGCCGCGTCGCCACGGCGAGACGTACGAGGTGTCGATCGAATTCACGTTCCTCGGCGCCTCAACGTGACCGCGAGGCGGGCCGCGCACTTCGCGCAGTACCGCGCACCCTTCCGGTCCGTGTCGCCGAGGCGGCTCGAGAAGTGCATCACACATTTCGGGTCGCGATCGTGTTCGAGCCCGAACGTGTGGCCGAGCTCGTGTACCGCTTCCGTCAAGGCGCGACGGCGGAGCTGGTCGCGGCCGTCGCCGTCGAGGCGAGCCAGGGAGATGACCGCATGGCGTCCACGGATGTCCGCAAGCCCGAAGACGAAGTTGTGCCCATGCTCGAACATGTCGACGGCGGTCACGGCGAGGACACGATCCCCCGGCTCCTCACGGCACGCGCCGAGGAACGCGGAAGCGCGATACTGGTCTCGGGCCGTATCGAACGCGGTCTCCGGGACGGCTCCCTCGGGCGCGACGTCGACCTCCCCGAAATCCCGGAGCTCCGCCTTGAGGTATTCGAGGACGCCGCCATCGATCGCGCCGAAGGGTTTGAGGGTGAGTCTCACCCTTTCACCACGCCAAGCGGGACCATGCGGGCGACGATCTTCGTGAGGCCGGCCCCCTCCGCGACGCGCACGACGTCCTCGACGTTCTTGTATGCGCCGGGGGCCTCCTCGACGATGCCCGCCTTGGAGGCGGCGTGCAGGTAGATCCCCCGGTCGCTCAGGCTCTTTACGACGTCGCTCGCGCGGTACTTACGCGTGGCAGCGGCCCGAGACATCTGGCGACCGGCGCCGTGGCAGCTCGAGCCGAACGAACGGTCCATCGCGCTCGGCAGGCCCACCAGGACGAACGAGTACGTGCCCATGTCCCCGGGGATCAGGACGGGCTGCCCGATTTCTTTGTACTTCGCAGGTGTCTCCGCGTGGCCCGGAGGGAACGCCCGTGTAGCGCCCTTGCGGTGCACGAGGACGCTCTGTCGCTTCCCTTCGATCACGTGCTCCTCGAACTTCCCAATGTTGTGGCACACGTCGTACACGATGTCCATCCCGAGGTCTTCCGCGGATCGGCCGAAGACTTTCGAAAAGGCGTTCCGCGTCCCGTGCGTGATGAGCTGACGGTTGTTCCACGCGAAGTTCGCGCCCGCGCACATCGCAGCCCAGTAGTCCTGCCCTTCCTTCGTGCCCACAGGCGCGCACGCCAGCTGCCGGTCCGGGAGGACATACCCTTCCCGCTTCACGACGGTCTCACACGTCTCGATGTAGTCCGTCGCGATCTGATGTCCGAAGCCTCTCGACCCGGTGTGGATCATGATGCACACTTGCCCAGGGGTGTCGATTCCGAGGGCCACCGCCGCGCGTGCGTCGTAGATTCGGTCGACCTTCTGGATTTCAACGAAATGGTTCCCAGCTCCGAGGCTCCCGACCTGGTTCTTCCCCCGGGCCTTCGCCTTCTCGCTCACCTTCCCCGGGTCCGCGTCCGGAAGACACCCTCGGGCCTCGATGTGGTCGGGATCGTGAGGCCACGCGTAGCCTTTCGCGACGGACCACGCGACGCCCTCCGTCATCAGTCGGTCGAGCTCCTGGCGCGAGACTTTCACGATCCCGTCTTCTCCGACGCCGCTCGGGACGTTCACGAAGCACGTGTCGACGAGCTCCTTGATCTTCGGCCGCACATCTCGCTCCATCAGGTCCGTGCGCAGGAGCCGGACGCCGCAGTTTATGTCGAACCCGATCCCGCCCGGTGAAATCACGCCGGAATCGACGTCGAAGGCGGCCACGCCGCCGATCGGGAAACCGTAGCCCCAGTGGATGTCCGGCATCGCCATGGACCGTCCCACGATTCCCGGCATCGTCGCGACGTTGGCCACCTGTTCCGCGGCTTGGTCCCCTCGAAGCTGCGGCACCATGGTCTCATCGATGAAGATGATCCCGTCCGTCCGCATCGCGGGCTTGTAGGACCGGGGGATGACCCACCGGAACGGGTCGAGTTTCTCGAGCGGACCGGACCAACCTTCTGCCATTCTCTCACAGGCGGACGCAAATCAACTGCGGACTGCACATAAACGTTGGCTTGCCAGAAGCGGGATGGACGCCTAGGCCGGCGGAAAAGACCCAAGACGATTGAATAAGCTCCGGCTCCTGTCAATAGGACGCCGGGGAGGAGCGTTGGCCAATCGAAGATCAGACCGCAGCCACCGCCTCGATACGTAAATCCCACGCAACGGGTGAAGAAGATCAGAGACAAGGGTGACAGAGCGAGTCCGAGGAGGAAGGCCGCGCGGCCTGCCTGAACGAGCCAACGCGCAGCGAGATTGCCCATGTCGTGGCTGACCCGCGAAACTACTTAGTAAGTCCTTCGGCTCCTTTTCCGTAATCTGAACCTCAAGAGGTTCCCTGGTGGGAAAGCGATGTGCGGCCGGAGTTCGGGATGCACACAAACGGTCGGTCCGGGGGCGCGTACATCAACGCGCGCGACGTGATCTATTTGAAGGACCGTGATAGGCTATCTCACGGGTTGGGACGAGCCGTTTCGTCCGCTCGAGACCCGCCGCATCCTTGGTAAGCATGCGCGGCGGGTCGTGCACGAACGCGGGTCGGCCTCGTAAGGAGGGGGAGGTCACCGAGGCGCCGCGGCCCGGCCGGTGGTCGGAGCTCGTCGCTCCCTTTTCCTTCAGTACTCGCCGAGGGAGCCAGCCTTGCGCGCGCGGTCCTCGATCGCCCGGTAGCCGAGGTAGCCGAGGATCGGCGAGAGGATTGCAAACCCGATGACAATCAGGTATTCCAGCGCGACGTCGTTCGGCAGCAGCTCCGGCTCGATTCCGAGGAGCGTCGTGCGGAACAGGTCGACCGCGTAGCTCACGGGGAGCCAGCGGCTCACGTAGTCCCGCACGGGGGCCGGCAGGACCGAGAACGGGAAGAACTGCGCCGAGAAGATGAAGAAGAAGAACTGGAGCCCCGACACGAGGAGCTGGGCG
>DATEUA010000064.1:0-14313 GCA_035283405.1 Thermoplasmata archaeon
CATCAACTCCGGGACGCTCGACCTCCACGAGGCGGGCTACCGGTCCACGACGGACGCGATCCTCGCCTCCGGACTCGCGACGGAGGTCGACGGACTCATCAGCGCAGGCAAGGAGGCCGACGTCTACCTGGCGCGATACAACGGCGGGCCGCTTGCGATCAAGGTGTATCGACTGTACCGGACCTCCCGCCGCGGCGGGCGACCCGTCAAGGTGGACGTGATGTCCTGGGCCGCCGCTCGGGAGTTCGAACTGCTCCGTCAGGCGTGGAAAGGGGGAGCCCGCGTGCCCACGCCGGCGCAACGCGCGGAGAACATGTTCTCGATGCGATACCTCGGAGGCGACAGCCCGGCTCCTCGTCTTCAGGACGTGCGCCTCGAGGATTCGGGGGCCTTTCTCGGACGAACCCTCGAGGGCGTCGAGGCGCTCGTGCGAGCGGGTGTCGTGCCCGGAGACCTGAGCGCCTACAACATCCTCGTGCACGACGGCGATCCGTGGTTCATCGACTTCTCCGAGGCCATCCGGGTCGACCGCCTCGGACCCAGCCCTTGGCTGCGACTCGGAGAGGCTTCACGGCTACTGTCCCATGGGTTGCATGCCCTCCAAGTCCATTTCCGGAAGTACGGTCTGGTGATCGAGACCGACCCCATCGTGAAACGCATTCTCCACGGACTCGACCGGTTTGGCGTCCTCGACGATGAAGACGGATGACCGTCCTTGCCGTCTCTTCCTGGGCATCCCCGCGACATGTTCAAACCGCTCTTCGTCCTACGCTGGCTTGTGCGGAGGACCGTGGGCCAGATTGCCCTGGGCGTTGCTGCGGTGTTCGCGGTGAAGTTGCGTGGATCGGGGCGTCGAGCTCCTTCGTCACGGTCGACTTCGGGGCCCTTGGTCTCTGGCTCGCCGTAACGGGAGCTCTCATCCTCGTGGGGACATCCCTGGCGCTGCTCGGACCCACACCGCACGGGGGGATTGCAACCAATAGCCAAGACATGCTCGTGTCTTCGGGAACTCGATCCCTGTGGGACTTGACCAAGAGTCCGGGCCTTCACGTCACACGATCTCAGGCGCTCGTCGCCGTCGGAGTCGGAAGCGTCCTTATCCTCCTAGGCGCTCTGTTTACCGTCTTATGACGCCGCTGATGGTCAGGTGACTTTCGTGATTTTCGCGAGTCGCTCCGCGGCCTCCGTCGTGAGGCCCGCGTCCCCGAGGACCGTGTAGCGCTCCTTGGTGATTTCGTGTGCGTGGCACAGCGCCTGGACGATCTCGTCGTCCGTCACCCCGAGGGCCCGAGCCGTGGTGGGGGCCCCGATGGCCAGGAGCGCGTCCCGGACCTCCTGCCAGTGCCCGCTGTGCAGGTACATCATCATGATCGTCCCGACCCCGCACTGCTCCCCGTGCAGGGCGGGCTTCTTCGCGACCCGGTCGAGGGCGTGAGAAAACTTGTGCTCGCTCCCGGACGCCGGGCGCGAGGAACCCGCAATGGACATCGCGACGCCGGACGAGACAAGGGCCTTGCACACGAACCACGCGCTCTCCTCGAGGCGGGGCTTGATGTTCGGCGCGTTCTCGATCACGAGGCGTGCCGCGAGCTCGCTCAGGGACGCCGCGTACGAGGAGTAGTACTCGTTCCTCAGGTTGCGCGCGAGGGCCCAGTCCTTGACGGCCGTGAGATTCGAGATGATGTCCCCGCAGCCTGCGGCGAGAAGGCGGAACGGGGACTCTGCGATGATTCCCGTGTCCATGATCACCGCGATCGGGGTGTGGGCTGCGAGGCTCACCTTCTCCCCGCCCTTCGTGATCGACGCGCGGGACGACACGACCCCGTCGTGGCTCGCCGCCGTCGGCACGCTCACGAACGGGATCCCGGTGTTGAAGGACGCGCACTTCGCCACATCGATGGATCTGCCGCCGCCCACACCGACCGCGAAGTCCAGGTCGTTCTTCCGGATCCGTTCCTCGGCGGAGCGGACCTCCTCCCACGTCGCGTCCGGGATCAGGAAGGACTGGACCTTGATCTTCCTCGACCCGAGCTGCGCGGCGACCGCGTCGCCCGCGATGTCCATCGTCACCTTGTCCGCGACGAGCAGCGCGCGACGCCCGAGCTTGAGGCTGTGGCACACCTCGCCGACCTGCTGCACCGCGTCGTGTCCGACGACAACGTTCCGCGGGAGCTCCATGATCTTGGATTTGGAGAAACTCTCCATGTCGACGGTCGTCAAAGAGCCGCCCCGGAGCCGCTCCATCGGGACCTCCGTACTTAAAGGTGCGGACCTCCCTCTTACTTGGTCTCACGGATGACGCCGACCGCGGAACCTTTATGACGGGCCCCCAGGATGGACGCGGCCCGATGCCCGTCGTGGCTTCCTCCGTCCTGATGGCCCTCGCGGCGTCAAAGGACCTCGCCCGGGGCGAAGCGGAGTTCCTTGCGGGGAACACCCTCTGCGACACGCGTCGCTATGCGGACGCGCTGCCTCACTACGACCGCGCGATCGAGATGGGGTACGAGGACCACGTCGTATGGAACAACAAGGGCGTCGCATTGGACAGCCTCGGCCGGCACGAGGAGGCAGTGGACGCGTACGAAGCGTGCCTCAAGCAGAAGCCGGACTACGAGATCGCGTGGTACAACCTTGGCAACGCCCTTGCGTACCTGGGGCAGTTCGAGCGGGCCGTGGAGTCGTACGACCGCGCGATCGAGATCCGCCCCGGCTACCCCGAGGCGATGACGGACAAGGCCCTTGCCCTGGCGCGTCTCGGACGGACGAAGGCCGCCCTCGCGATCTACGAGCAGCTGAACAAAACGGACGCGTCGAACGCGGAGGCCTGGTCGCGCAAGGGCCACCTTTGCGAGGAGCTGAACAAGTCGAGCGAGGCGGTGGAGGCGTTCAAGTCCGCGGTCGCGCTCAAGCCGGACGACGAGGCGGCGTGGCTCGGCCTCGCAGGATCCCTGTACTCCCTCGAGCGCTACGAGGAAGCGGTCGACGCGTACGACAAGGCGCTCGGCCGGAACCCCCTCAACGAGGAGGCCTGGAACAACAAGGGATTCACATTCTTCATGCTCGGAATCCACGACGAGGCCTTGCGCTGCTACGAGCGCGCCCTCGAGCTCAACCCACGGTACAAGCAGGCGTGGTACAACAAGGGTTACACCCTCCATGGGATCAACCGGCTCGAGGAGGCCGTGTCCGCGTACGAGCGCGCGACCGCACTCGACCAAAGCGACGAGGTCCTCTGGAACAACTTGGGGAACGCGCTGTACAACCTCGGCCGGTACGAGGAGTCGATTCCCTACTTCGAGAAGGCCATCGACGTCAACCCGACGTACGAGATCGCATGGAACAACATCGGCAATGCGCTGAACAAGATGGGCAAGCACGTAGAATCCGTGCCGTATCACGACAGGTCCCTCGGGATCAGGCCGGACTTCGACTATGCCCTCTATGCGAAAGGCCACGCACTCGATCGGCTCGGGCGGCCTGAGGAGGGCCTCGAGCTGGTCAATCAGAGCCTCGAGCTGAATCCGAACTACGACCACGCGTGGATGGCGAAGGCCGAGGTCCTCCACCACCTCGATCGGCTCGAGGACGCGCGGGACGCGCTCAACAACGCCCTGATCCTGAATCCGGCGTACGACGAGGCCTGGGTCTTCCGGGGCAAGGTCCTCGAGGAGATCGGCAACCCCTTGGAGGCGGGCCGCTGCTTCGAGGAAGCCCTCCGATGCTTCGATGGCGCCCTCGAGATCGAACCGGACAACTCGGAAATCTGGCTCCTGAAGGGAAAGCTCCTTGAGGACCTCCATCGGGACGAGGAGGCCTTGCAGGCGTACGAGGCCGCCTCGGGGAAGGCCCGGGGACCGGACGCCCTCGTCCATCTATCGACGCTTCACCTGGAGCTCGGACACATCCTGGAGGCGTCCGCGGCCTCGTCCCGAGCCTGCGAAGGCTACCCGGGCCATGCGGCCGCCTGGCTCGCCGCCGGGATCGCACGCCGACGCCTCGGACGGGCGGACGAAGCCCTCCCCCTCCTCGAGCGAGCGGTGGGGCTCGGCGCTTCCGTCGACGGGTCGCTCGAGCTCGCGCGCACCCTCGCGGACCTCGGCCGGAGCGAGGAGGCGCTCGCCCGGCTCGACGGGATCGTGGATTCCGACGGATGGCATCTCCGTGCGGACCTGCTCGCCTCCTTGGGTCGCGTCGACGACGCCGTCGACGCATGCGACGAGGCGGCTCGACGGTCGGATTCTGCGAAGGATGTCGCCTTCCATCGTCGGGCGAAAATCCTCCTCGAGGCAGGGCGCGCCCGGGAGGCAATCCGGGCTCTCGAGGCGGCGATCGGCCTGAGTCCTCGGGATGACGTGTACTGGTGCGACGCCGCCGTCGCGTGGCAGCGACTCGGGCGGGACGATCGGGCGCGTCGGATGATCGAGCGGGCCCTCGACCTGAACCCGGGCTCGGAACGCGCGCGGCGGCTCCGCGGCGAATCGAACGAATAATTATCGAGACGACTCGATAGTAATCTGTCCCCGACAAGGGTTATCTTCCGGCGCGGCATCCTCCGCGGGTGTGTCCCTTCGCGTGCGACGTCGGACCCGCCTGCGCCGCAAGGACGTCGCCCATTGGCTCGGCATGCTCGCGCGGGACTTCGGGATGGACATCGCGCCAGGGGACACTCCCGTGGACGAGGCGGAGGCGGGAGACCTTCGGCTGCTGTTCCTCGGTCCGGATCCGATCGCGATCCTCCTAGAGGACCGAGTCGCACCGACCGTTCGGGGGCTCCTCGCGCATCCCGCGCGAGACCGGTTCGTGACGGTCGACATGGGGGCCGTTCCCTATCTGTACAACGGCGCGGACGTGATGGCGCCGGGGATCGTCGACGCGGACCCCCGGATTCAGCCCGGAGACATCGTGTGGATTCGAGACGAGAAGAACCGCCGGCCCCTCGCGGTGGGGAAGGCCCTCATGGACGGCGCGACGATGGCCCGGGAGGAGAGAGGGAAGGCCGCCGACACGATTCACCACGTCGGAGACGCCCTCTGGAACCTCGGCGAGGAAGAGGCGTAGGCCGGCTCTCAGGCCCAATATGGCTGCTTGATGTGCTTGTACGCGGACATCACGGCGGTCACGGCCTCGCCGCACCCCGTGACGATCCGCTTGTCCTTGCCCGGATAGGAGACGATGTCCCCGCATGCGAAGATGCCCGGCGCGGAGGTGGACATGTCCGCCTTCACTTTGATGAGCCGCTCTCCTTCGAGCTCGATGCCCCACCTCGGGAGGGGCGTGATCTTCGGCGCGAAGCCGATGTTCACGATCACGGAGTCCACGTCGAAGACGGTCTTCTGGAGGGTCCGGTTGTCATAGACGACAGCCTGGCGCACCCGCTCGCCCCCCTCGAGGCTCGTGACCTCCGCGTTGTACATCACCTCGATCGGGGACTTGAGGACCGCCTCGACGTTCTTCTCCATCGCGCGGAACTCGCCGCGCCGGTGAACGAGAATCACGTGCTTCGCGGTCGCCACGAGCTCCAACGCGATCTCGAGGGCGCTGTCTCCTCCCCCGACGACGAGGACCCTCTGGTCCTTGAACTCGTGGCGGTCACGGACGCGGTAGTCGACCCCGCGCCCCTCCAGCTCCAGCTCCCCCGGGATGTCGAGCCGCTTCGGCTCGAAGAGCCCCATCCCCATCGCGAGGATGACCGCGCGAGCATCGTAAGATCCTCCCGGCCTCGTCAAGACCCGGAAGCCGGATTTCATGCGTTCGATGTCGACGACCTCCTCTTGGACGATTCCGGAACCGCTCTCGCGGGCATGGAGGGTGAACAGGTCCCCGAGTTCGCCCCCCTCCGTTGCGATGTAGCTCGGGTAGTCGTAGACGGATTTCGTCGGGTAGAGCCAGGTGAGCTGCCCCCCGACCGCCTGGGCCTCGAGGATGAGTGTGCTCAGGGCGCGCGTCCGTGCGTAGATCCCCGCGGTGAGGCCCGCAGGCCCCCCGCCGACGATGATCACGTCGAAGGCCATGGCGAAGGCGGACAGAGGAGGCTCCTTCTTAAACGTTTTTGAGGGAGGGTGGACCCGCCATCGCGTGCGACGAAGGAACATAGCTATTATAAAGCTGAACCGATGATGCTCGGGCCTCCGTCGCCGACCCACTCCCGGGAGAATCTTCGGCCGCGATATCTTTAAATTCGTGGTCCAGAATGTGCACCGCGCAGAAGGGATATGGGATGGCGTTCATCAAGAAACCATTCAGGCGACACGCGGAAGCCGGCTCCGCCGCCGAGGCGGACGCATACATCGACCTGGGCGAACTGGAGTTCGAGGGCCAGGGCGGCTCCCTGGGAGAGCCGGTGGAACACCTGGTGAAGGTCGCAGAGATCTACCGCTTCGAGGACATCACGGATCTCGCGACGCACGTGTACAACGGGAACATCCTCCTGATCGACTACACGAGTCTCTCGAGCGACGACCTCGCGTTGAAGCGGATCACCGCGGAGCTCAAGGGGGCCGTTCGCGATTGCGGGGGCGACGTCGCCGTCGTGGGGAAGAACATGCTCCTGGCGACCCCCTCCGGGATCAAGATCGACCGGGCCAAGATCAAGGGCAACTTCTGAGGGCCCCTACGCCCGGCGGCCCCACCGGCGGGCCTCGCTAGCGTACGGGCGAACGGCGAACGTCTTGTCCGCGTACGAGAGGACGAAGTAGTCGCGCGAATGGTTCGCGTGCCGCATCTTCGCACACCGGAGCAGGAGCTCCACGCGGCCCGCGCCCGCTCCGCTGAACCGGAGCTCGAGGACTCCGTCCGCGATCTTCTCGACCCCCGCGTCCGCTGGCTCGACGCCGTCCGTCTCCAGGACAAGCAGAGTCGTGAGCCCAAGGGAGCGGAGGAACTCGATGAAATGGAACAGATCGCCCCGGGGATGGCTGAGCCGAGCGAGGTCCGTCAGCGCGTTCAGGGAGTCGATCACCACGAAGCCGATCGGGTCCCGTTCGCGACGGCGGACGAGGAAATCCCTCAGCACCTGGATCCAGTCGCGGAGGTCTTCCGCCCCTGCGTGTTCGAGCCGGAGCCGGCCGATGTCCACGACGAAGTCCTCGGAGTCCCCGAGCCCGAGACGTCGCATCGTCTCGACGATCGACTCGCGCCCCTCCTCGACGGTCACGTACACCCCGCGCAGCCCCGCCGCTCGGTTCCGGACGAGCATGTGCAGAGAGAGGGACGTCTTCATCGCGCCCGTCGGACCCGCCAGGACGACGATGTGTCCGCGCGGGATCCCGCCACCGAGGGCGGCGTCAAGGCCGGCCACATGGGTGGACACGAGGGCATTCGCGTGTTTCTGGCCGGACGCGAGCGCGCGCACCTGTTCCTGGAGCCGGCGCATCTCGTCCCGGAGGGACCGGAGCTGTTCCTCCACCTCGCCCGGGAGGCCCCCGGCCCCTACGTCGGCCTCGCCGGCCGCGGGCCCTTCGTCTCCTTGCACCATCGGGAACGGAATACGGTCTGCTGCGTCGTTAACTTTTTGGCGCGCGCGAAAACGGGAAGGTTGATAATCAGTCGAGCGCGGCGGCCGCGAACCATTAAATAGACGGTCCCAGCAATAGGAACCTCCGAGGCGACCCGTGGCGATCAAGACGAAGTCGGAGCGGGGTCCGGCGAACACGCTCACCGTGGACGACCTCACCCGCGCAATCAAGAACTCGATCGACCGCACGGGCATGAAGGAGGAGGAGGCCCGGGCGATGGCCACGCACGTCCTGAACTTCTTCGGCTACTCGGAACGGATCATCGACAACGTCCTCGAGCCCGAGGACCGTGACGCGTTCTACATGCTCGAGGATTCCGGCATCCTCACGACCGAGCGGGAGGAGACGACCCTCTACGACGGCCGGGAGTGGCGGATCCACTACTGGATGTTCCGCAAGGAGCGAATTGCCGAGCTCGTCGAGGCGCAGAAGGCCAAGGAGGAAGCCGAGAAGACCTCCTCCGTCTACGACGACGTCCCGGAGGATTTCTGGGCCGCGCGAAAGGAGAAACCGGCCCCCGAGCCATAGGCTCAGCCGAATGCGATCTGCAGCACGCCACCGTATCGTCGGACGAGGTCCAGCGCGAGGGAATGCGGCAGGTACATGCGCCCGTCCCGGAACGGGAACGCTGCCCCGAAGCTTTCGAGGGTGCGCAAGACCTTTGCCGCGGGCCCGTCGCGCAGTGAAGCGCTATCGTCGACGTCTCCGCTCACGAACAGGGTGATCGGCAGGCGCAAGGTCTCCGCCTCCTCCGAATCGAGGGCGCCCCGGACGCGGGTCAACACATCCCGGTCGAACGGGTGGGTCCCACCTTCCCGGGTCCGGCACGCGGGGGAGTCTTCCGCGAGGAGCGCGGCGAGCGATTTCTTCTCGGTCACCAGGCCCGCGTTGAGCCGGCCCAGCTCGAAGGCAACCCAGCGGTCCACACCTCCCGGGGACGTCACGATAGGTGACGAGGCCGTGCATGGCGAAATAGCCTTCCCTTCCGTGGGCCGCGAACTATATCCTGCCGGGGACCATCTCGACGTCCAGGTGGAGGGTCATGGCGTCGGGAGCCGTCTGTCCGAGGTGCGGATTCTCCAACCAGGCGGGATTCCAGTTTTGCACGAACTGCGGTTCTGCGCTGCCCGCGGCTCCCATGTCGCCCGCCGCTCCTTATCCCGGCGCGGTTCCGGTGCCTGCCTACGTCTATGGCCCGCCTCCCTGGGAGATGGAGCGTCGGAAACAGATCGACCGCACGAAGACGGGGATCTTGATCTTGCTCGTCGGGACGCTCATGGCCTGGATCCCGGTGACCTCAATCCCGTTGATCCAGGTTGTCGGATACCTCCTCCTCCTCATCGGTGCGATACTCGTGATCCTAGGCCGAAGGGCCTTCGGCCCCGCGCACTCCCGCCACGTGATTGTCTCTCTCGCCCTGTTCATCGGGGGGATAGTCGGGGGCTTCGTCATCGGCCTCTGGTTCTATCTCGCGCTCTTATCGATTTCCGCCACCACCCCGGCCGAGGTCGCGGCGACGGTCCGGTCCCTAGTCATTACGGTTCTCGTCGGAACACTCGTCATTACGGCGGTCTCTAGCGTTTCGTCCATCCTTCTCACGTACTCGCTGCAGAACCAAATCGGTCGGGTGCTGCTCTTCGCGGGCTATGGCGCGAACCTCGCGGTCGAGATCGCGGTCTTCGTCTTTGTCATCCCGGTCCTGGACGACCTGGTCGCATTGATCGCCGCCGGGGGCGTGGTGGATCCCGTGGCGGTGGTAAACCTCCAGAATCAGGCCGCCACCCTCGGGCTCTTGGCCGTGATTCCATCCGCAATCTACGCGGCGGCCAACTACATCGCCTGGTCCCGAATCAATCGAGGGGAGATTCCGGCCCTTCCGGGCGCTGGACCCCCGCTCTTCGGGGTGGCTCCTGGAGGCCCACCGGGCATGGGGCCTCCCCCTCCCGGCGGACAGGCTCCCCCCGTCCATCCGCAATGACGTGCGACGCTGGATCGTCCCGAGCCCGCAGGCTCACTTCTTGCGCGAGATCACGTGCCCGACGAAGAACTTCTCGCCGTCGTGGTTCAGAGCGACCGCGCTGTGGTCGTGGTTCATCCAGCGCATCTTGATCGTGCGCAGGCGCAGCTGGACCTCCGTGTCGCCGACCTCGACCTGGCGCAGGTGCAAAATCCCGTCGACGAGGAAGTCCTCCCCCCACTGGGTGAGGCGCGACGCCCCGAAGGGCGTCTCCGCGATTATGAACGTCGTGAGTCCGAGATCCTTCACGTTCGCGAGGAAGTGAAACATCTCGCGTCGCGGAGTCTTCATGTCCGACAGCGCGTACAGGGCCTCTAGGCTGTCCAGGGCGAGCATCCGATAGCCCGACGCGGAGACAGCCTCTCGGATGATCTCCATAAGGATCGTCATCCAGTCCTTCGACGCTTCCGCCCGGAACAGGGCCTTCCGCAGCTCGACCATGTCGAGCAGGTAGACCTTCGAATCGTGGAGGTCGTTCATCCCCATCCGTCCCGCGCCGGTACGGAGGCTCGTCGCGTCTTGTTCGAGGCTCACATAGAGCCCCTTCGTCCCGTGCGTCTTCGCGTTCTCGAGCATCATCCACAGGATGAGGGACGTCTTCATCGTGCCCGGGGTGCCGGCGACGAGGACCGTGCTGCCCTCGGGAATCCCGCCGCCGAGGGCCTTGTCGAGCCCGTCCACGTACGTGTGGACGAGGGGCACCTCGACCTGCATGTATCCCGACGACGGAACCCACATTATAAAGGAATGGCGTCTCCGTTATCGTCGAGGATATTCACCTCGACGGAGCCCGGGTTTCCCTGGGGAATCCTTTTGTAGCCCGACCCCGTTCGGGCGCGATTAGGGATGGGATGGCGAAGCGTGACGATGCGGCCCGCAAGCTGTTGCTCTGGCAACTCGAGGGCCAAGACGGCGTCGTGATGGAGGCGATGCTGCGCCACCCGGACATGGAGCTCGCGGACGCCGTCGAGATGGTCGAGAAGGAGCACCCGACGTTGGTCCCCCGAGGGGAGGGCGCGGAGGCTCCCATGCCTGATGCGGCCCGTCCGCGATCGAACACGGAGATCGACGCCCTCGGCCAGGAGTTCCAGACGTTCCGGCACCTCCTCACCCCGGGCGAGGCGAAGTCGATGGAGGTCGAGCTCCGGGAGCTCGCGAGGAATCCGGACCGCGCCGCGATCGCAGCGCTCCGACGTCGACTGAGGTCTCTGTCCCTCCAGGCCGCCTTCTGGTCCGAGCTCGCTTCCGCGGGGAAGGAGTCGAACGCCCTCGCCCTCGTGATCCTGAAACGGGGCGGGAACGTCCTCGCCCGCAGCGGGGAAACGTCCTACCTCGATCAGACGGACGTCGCCTCTCTGATCCGGCAGGAGGCCTCCCGACAGACGAAGGGCACGTACGTGATCCATCTCCCCGTCGGCCGGCTCGTCCTGATGAACGGGGACGCGACGTGCATTGCGGCCCTCTTCCGGAGGGCTCCCGGGAAGGACGTCGTGTCCGTCCTCGGCAAGACGGTCGAGGCGATCGAGGAGAACAAGGCCGCGGCCGCGAAGACGTTCGCGAACGAGAAGCTCGGGGCGAAGTACGCGGAGGCCCTCCTGAAACTCCTTCGCAAGACGTCACTCTGAGATCGCGCGGGCGATCTGGAACCGATCCTTTTCGCGCAGGAGCGCGAAGTACCCCTGCTCATGCCGGGTCCGGCGCATCTTCACGCAGCGCAACCGGAGCTGCACGTCCGTCTCTCCTTTCTCGAACTGGCGCAGGTAGAGGATCCCGTCCGCGAGGAACTCCTCGTCATACCGTCCGATCCTTCCGCCGTTGCCCGACGGGACCTCGGAGATGAGGAACGTCGTCGCCTCGAGGGACTTCAGGAATCCGAAGAAGTGGAACAGGTCCCGCCGCGGGTGGTCCAGCTTGCTCAGGCTGTATAACGCCTCGAGGCTGTCGATCGCCACGAGGTCGAACCCGTTCATCCGCACGCGCTGGTCGATGTACTTCTCGAGGATCTCGATCCAGTTCTTCGAGAGCTCCTCGTCCTTGTGTTCGAGCCGGATCCGGCCGATGTCCAGGATGTACAGCTCGATGTCGTCCAGGTCCGTCAGCCCGAGGGCCGTCATCGCGATTCGCAGGTCCTCTTGGCTCTCTTCCAAGGAGATGTACAAGGCCTTCGAGCCTGCCTTCACGTTCTCGTAGAGGATCGAGAAGGCCATCGTCGTCTTCATCGTGCCCGGCGTCCCGGCGATGAGGACGATGGAGCCCCGGGGGATCCCCCCGCCGAGAACCGCATCGAAGCCTTCCACGTAGGTCTTCACACGATCCATGGTCGACGGATCGTTTCACCCGGGTTACGCTATAATACGGTGACGCGGAGGTTATCACGCTCGATAGCAGGACGCGACGCAACGCGTCGTCCGCACGCGTCAACCTATATCAGGACCCCGGCGGTTGGGGCCGCGTGGCCCTCGAGGCGATCCCCCAGGCCCTCTGGTTTTTCCTCCCCGCATACGTCGCGAACCCGATGGCGGTCGTCTTCGGCGGCGGCACTCCGATCGACTTCGGCCGCACCCTCCGGGACGGGGAGCGCGTCTTCGGGGACGGGAAGACGTGGCGGGGCCTCGTCGGCGGGACCGCGTCGGGTGCGGCCGTCGGGCTTCTCGTGTCCACGATCGCGGACGGAGTCGCCCCGGACTCCTCCTGGTCGTTCGGCACGCCCCTCGTGGCGGTCGGCGTGTCCGGCGTGCTTGCCCTGGGGGCGCTCCTGGGGGACCTATGGGGCGCGTACGTCAAGCGTCGGCTTCACAAGCCGCGCGGCGCGAAGGTGTCGGGGCTGGATCAGTACGACTTCGTCTTCGGCGCGCTCGCCGCGGTTGCCTTCGTTCCGGCTTGGTCGATGCGACGGTTCTTCGAGGGAGACGGACTCCTCGGCCTTCTCGCCATCATCTTCATTACGCCCGTCCTGCATCGCGCGGTGAACATCGTCGGCTACCGGATGGGGAAGAAGCGTGAGCCCTGGTGAGCTCGACCGGCCCGCCTTCGTGGCGGCCCTCAAGGCGTGCGGCGCGCTCCAGTTCGGGACCTTCACCCTGGCGTCCGGGAAGACGTCGTCGTATTACATCGACATCAAGCGCGCGATCACCCGGCCTGAATTGCTGCAGACGATGGCGGCGGCGATGGCCCCCTTCACGCGCGCCGTCGACCGGATCGCGGGGGTCGAACTCGGGGCCGTACCTCTCGCGGCGGCCGTCAGCCTGGCGAGCGGCAAACCGTACCTGATGGTGCGTCGGGAGGCGAAGGGCCATGGGACGAAGAAGGACTTCGAGGGAGACCTCGCCCCAGGGGATCGCGTGCTGCTCGTCGAGGACGTCGTGACGACGGGCGGGACTCTCCGCGTCGCGGTCGAGCGGTTACGGGCTCACGGTGCCGCGATGGAAGACGTCGTCGCGGTCGTGGACCGCGAAGAAGGCGGCGCCGCGAATCTCGCGTCAATCGGCATGAAGCTCCACGCGCTCCTGCGAGCGCGGGATTTGCTCTCTTTTTGATCCTTTCGCAGGGGACCGACACTTTCAGCCACCCCTCCCCGCCCTCGGTTGATATACGTTCAGTCTCGTCGGCCCGCGGGGAAGACCCTACGGATACGATCGCGGTCCCCTGCGAGTCCCGTGCCGCTCCGTCCCAGGCCCTCACCGTCTCGCAACTCGCGCGGGTGATCCGCGATACCGTCCGGACGAATCCTCTTCTCGCTCGGGTCCTCGTCCGGGGGGAGGTGAGTGGCCTCCAGTCCGCTCCCGCGGGCCACGTCTTCTTCACGTTGAAGGATGCGACGGCCCAGGTCTCGTCCGTCCTCTTTCACTCGGACGCGGAGAACCTCGGGTTCGAACTCGAGGACGGCATGGACGTGCTCGCCACGGGTGAGGTGGACGTGTTCCCCCGCCGCGGGACCGTGCAGTTCCTCGTCCGCGCCGCGACGCCCGCGGGCGTGGGCGCGTTCTGGGCCGCGTATCAGAAGACGCGCAAGAAGCTCGCGGCGGAGGGCCTCTTCGACCCGGTCCGCAAGCGCCCCCTGCCCCCGTTCCCGCGCCGCATCGGCGTGGTGACCTCGGAAGTCGGAGCCGTGGTGTACGACATCGTTACGATCCTCCGACGCAGATATCCTTTGGCTCATGTCGTCATCGCGCCCGCCCTCGTCCAGGGACCCGGGGCCCCCGCGAGCCTGCGACGCGCGTTGGCCTTCGTCGAGGACCGCGTGGATGTCGTGGTCGTCGCTCGCGGGGGAGGCTCCCTAGAGGACCTGTGGTGCTTCAACGACGAGGGCCTTGCCCGAGCGGTCGCCTCGTGCCGCGTGCCCGTCGTGAGTGCGGTCGGCCACGAGACGGACGTGACGATCGTTGACTTCGTGGCGGACCTCCGAGCGCCGACCCCGAGCGCGGCCGCCGAGCTTCTCTCCCCTGACGCGATTGAACTCATCGTGCGCGTGAACGCGGCGGGACGAACCCTCGTCCGGGAGGTTCAGGACATCCTCGCCGACGCACAGTCCAGGACGACGGCCTTGGGGGAGCGGGTCTCCCCCCGAGGCCTTCACCGCGAACTTGATGTGAACCGGGGACGGCTCGACAAGGCGCGAGGCGCGCTCGATGGCATCGCGAGACGCGAGATGGCGCGACACCGGGACCGGATCGAGGCCCTCGCCCGTCGTTTGGACGTCCTCAGCCCTTTCGCGACCCTCCGGCGCGGATACGCGATCGCGGAGCGCCCCGGAGGGTCGGTCGTCGCGCACGTCGCGGAGGT
>DATEUA010000065.1:0-10689 GCA_035283405.1 Thermoplasmata archaeon
CCTCGTGAGCGCGGTCCGGGCCGTCGACCAGGAGGACTTCCTCCCGACGGAGTTCGCCTCCCTCGCGTACGCGGATCAGCCGCTGCCGACCTCCTGCACGCTGCGCGGCCCGACGATGCCGTCCGCACGATACCTCGTCGCGGCCCTCGAGCTCCTCGAGCCGGCGGGAGACACATCGATCCTCGTCGAGGGTGCGCGGGGCGGCTACGCGGCCGCGATCCTCGCCTCGATCGCGGGCCAAGAGCACGTCGTCGTCGTGGAACCGGACGACGCCCGGCGGAAGGGGACCGCGGACCGATTGCGCGCCGCAGGCTTCGACGCCGTGCGGGTCGTGCCCTCGACCGAGGAGGGCCCGTTCGACCGGATCCTCGTCCTGGACCCGGCCGTGCCGAGGCCGAAGGACCTCGCGTCGCACCTGACGGACCTCGGCTTCCTGATTGCCCGCGGCCGCGGCGTGGACGACCTCGCGTACGTGAAGATCGTGCGCCAGGGCCCGGACGTGCTCCGGATGACCGTCGGCCAGGCGCCGGGACCCTCGCATGCGGGACCGAGGCCCGCGAACGCGACCGGCGCGATTGACTACGCGCGCCTCTTCGCGGTCGAGGACCTCCTCGTCCACGCCTGGGAGGGGAAGGTGGTCGGGCACTACGACCAGCATTTCCTGGACGTCGCGGAGGAGACGTTCGCGGACGGCCCCCTGGACCTCGAGTCCTTCGACCCGGAGGCCGAGCCGAGGAAGCTCGCGGCCCGGCGTGCGTTCCAGGCTGCGTACATCCTGCAGAGCGCGGGGGACCTCGACCGGGCGGAGGACGCGTACGCGCGGTCCCTCGCCCTCGCGCCGAGCGCGGAGGCGCATACGTTCCTCGGGTGGACGTGCAGCTTCATGGGCCGCTACGAGGACGCGATCGAGGCGTGCCGCCGCGCGATCGGGACGGACCCGACGTTCGGCAACCCGTACAACGACATCGGCGCGTACCTGATCGAGCTGGGGCGCCTCGGTGAGTCCATCGCCTGGCTCGAGCAGGCCCTCGTCGCTCCCCGGTACTGCTGCTATTTCTACGCACACGCGAACCTCGCCCGCGTGTACCTCCAGCAGGGCCTCCGGGAAAAGGCGCGGAAGCATCTGAAGGCGGCCCTCGAAACGAATCCGGAGTACGAGCCCGCGCGGGAGCTCCTGCGACGGCTCGACGCCCTCGGCGGCTACTTCGCCTGATGGGGAAGGAAGGCCTCTCGTAGGATCCGGACATCGTCGTCCGACAAGACAAGTGTGGGTCCCCGCGACACGACGATCCGCGTCTCGCGGTCAGGGAGGTGCAGGACCAGAGTGTCCTCGAGGGTCCGGCCTTCGACCGGCTTCGTGACCCGGGTCATGCCCTTCACGTCCCCTCGGAGGAATTCTCGCCGGACCTCGTACCCGAGGAATTCCTTCACGTTCCACGCACCGTGGACGTCGAGGTGGGGCCGCAACTCGAGGAGCCGCCGGTCCGTCACGAGGAGATCGCCTCCCACGACCGGCAGGAGCGCGAAGGGGCGTTCGTCCGGAGCGAGGAGCTTCGCGAACAGGGAGAGGCGGTACGGATCCCGCCGGGCGCGCCGCGCGAGGCCGAGGAACGCGACCCGATCGAACGGATCCACAGCGTCCACGGACGCGCGAAACCCGCTGAGGGGCTTCAACGTTCGCCGGACTCGGCCGCGCCCGCAGGTTTATCGGGCGACGCGGGTTCGCCGGGCCATGGCGTCCTTCGCGACGATCGACCGGAGCCTCTCGGATTCGGTCTCCGACCTCCACGACTTCCTGTGGGCGGGCGCGAAGCACGATCAGGCCACCCTCCTGCGCCGTCTGTCGGACGGGGCGTCCCGGCTCGACGCGCAGCTCAAGGCGCGAGGCGCAATCGCGCGGGCCGTGAGACCCCTCGTCCGGTCGTTCGATCCGCGCGCGACGGGTTCCGACCTGTTCTCCTTTCTCTACATCGTGAGCGGCGTCGCGGGCGCGAAGGCCCGTGAGCGGAGGGACCCGAAAGAGGCGACGCGTCGCGCGAGCGAGGTCGTCGTCTCGAACTCGATCCACCTCGCCTCCGCCGCGGGTCGCTTCGAGATCGTCGAGGCGTTCGAAAGCGGAAAGTCGGACTTCCTGTCCTTCCAGGAGAGCCTCGCGGACATCCTCGAGGCCCGCGGGGTCCTCCCAGCCCACGACCTTCAGAGAGCGGCAAACCTCACGTACAACCTTCACGCGACGTGGGACGCATCCCGACCGAAGGACGCGCAGGTCCTCGCGGCCACGGGGGCGATCGGGAACGCGGTCCTTCATTCGTCTCTGTTCGGGGAGGCGCTGCGACCCCTCGGCCGGTATCGCGACCCTCCGTACGGGAGCCTCGCGCCGTCTCTTCGCCGGATCCTCGAGAACGTGGGAGCGCACGCTTAAGGGCCGGGCGCATCTGTCCGCGCTGAGGCCCGTGCCGCACGAACTCTACCTCGAAGCGAGGGCCGCGGCGGAACGTGGCGACGCGGCGCACGCGCTGGATCTTGCGGGACGCGCCTATGAGAGCGACCGCGAGGACGCGGACGCAAGGGACCTGTACGCGGCTCTGCTCGTCGCGAGGGGCATACGGCTCTCCGCCGCGGCGCGCGAGGCGCGTCGTCGAGACATCGTCCGGAGGGACATCGGGTTCGACGAGGAATTCACGGACTCGCCGGACGTCGGGAAGGCCTTCGACGAAGCTCTCGAGGTGCTCGATCGAGCGCTCCTCGTGGAACCCGCGCACCCGAAGGCGCACATGATGAAGGCCGCCCTCCTGTTCCGCCGGGACCGGGTGGGGAGCCGGGCCGTCGCCCTCGAGATCCTCCGAGGCGTCCTCGCGGCGCAGCCGGAGAACCGACAGGTCCTTCTCGAGATCCGGCGGACAGAAACGCCGTGCGAGCGGTGCAGCGACACGGGTTTCTGCCCGCACTGCGGCGGCCGAGGGGTGAAGCGCTTCCTGCGCATCGAGAGCCCCTGCGACGCATGCCACGCTCAGGGGATCTGCCTCGCGTGCGGTCTCGTCTGACTAGTCGCCCTTCAGCAGATCCGCGGTCGGATCCGATTCCGTGCCGTCGACCCACTCCACGCGGTCCGCCCGACCGATCTCCCCGCAGGCGAGGCACTCCCAGCCAAGCTGGTAGTCGTCGAACATCACGAGCCCCCGCTCCTCTTTTCCGCATTTCGCGCACGGCCCGCGGACGTACCCGCTCACGCGGAACGCCTCGATCACGACCTCCGGCCCCACGGGGTTTCCTCCGCACCCCTCACCCGGAGGAATCGTCCTTGCCCGTCGGGGACATATACCAGTCCGGCACGCCCCTTTCTCCTCCGAGGTCGCAGTTCGGGCACACGTAGTCGAGGATCGGATAGTTGCCGTGGGAGTGCTGGACGAAGTAGACCTTCTCGGCCCCGCATTTCTCGCAGGTCTGAGGCTTCTCGCCGATGTTCTTGCGACTGAACATCCCGCGTGCGACGGAGGCGGCGAGAGATAAAGTTGCCGATGCCCCCCGAGGCGACGCGTAGCCTTTTCGGGATGTAGGCGGTTCGCCCTCCGTGTTCCTTCGGTTCAGTCGATACCGGTTCAAGGAAGGGAACGAGATGGAGGGGCTGGAGATCCTCGAGCGCCATGCGGCGGTCCTTCGCACGGCGGAAGGATGCGAGTCGGTGTGGCTTGGACGGGGACAGCATCCGGCCACGGAGTTCGTGTTGATCGCGGCGTTTCGCGACGAGGCGGCGCTTCAGCGCTTCGAAGGAAGGCTGCGCTCCGATCCGAACCTAGGGAGTCTGTCGTTCTCCCTGCTGCGGCTCACGAAGCAGCCGCCGGAGATGACGCAGTACGAGGTCGTCCCAATCGAGTGAGCGGCTCGCTTACACCTTCGATCGGAGCGTCGGGTGCCAGGACCGCGTTCCGTCGGGCAGCTCTTTGTACACGAAGTCCTGGTACAGCTCCGGATAATCCCTCGTGCAGATCCGAGCGATCTGGTCAAAGACCATGCGGATCTCCACCTCCGCGGACGCATCCGTCCGCATTTCGATGACCCACCGCAGGGTTCGGTGATTCGCGGTCCAGATCATGTGCGTTGCCATCCCATCTGGAAGGATTCGGCGGAACGCCGACGTGAGACGTTTCTTTGCATCCATCGACAGTTCGTCCCAGGGCACGTTCCCTTCGAGTTTTCGGTAGGCGGCCTCGGCCTGACGAACGGCCTCTTGCATCGATGCCTGTTGGTCCGCGGAGAGTTCGTCGGGGATCCAAAATCCGATTTCGCGCGGACGGACATAACGAAGGGATTCTTGACTGATTGCGGTCCCGACACGATGTCGCACGATTTCGTGAGAGCACACACGACTGATGTTCAAGATGGCAAACGAGATTTGGCCGTGTTCGCTGACGGACCCGTCCCCTTTTGTCAGGATATTTTTGAAGTACTCCGCAGGGTCTTCACGAATTCTCGTGACGTTTGGATTGAGCCGCGGCTCGTACGATTCGTAGCAGATTCGTCCCGCGAACTCAATGAGAGTCTGTCCTCCGGTGCCCCGGGTCGCCACGAACCGTTCGAGGGACGCGTCTGAGACGCCGAGGTGTCGCATCGTCTCCTCCAACGCCTTCGGGTCGACGCGCGTCTCCGCAATCTTGATCACGACGGGCTTTACCGCTTTCATTCCCTCACCGCTCGGGCTCGTCCTCCCGATGACCCAATCTCCGTATAATCCCTTGCGGGGGGTTCGCGGACCTGTTCAAAGCCACCGGTACAAGACCTTCCAGAACGTCGCGTCCTTCGGCTTCCGAGCGCCCGCGAGGACGGTCGCCGCGATGTGCTTCCTCATCGCCTCGACGCTCTCGTAGCCGCCCTGCATCGCGTCGTACGGGCTGAGCTTGTCCAGGGCCGTCGCCTCGACGAGGATCGCCTGGCCTTCCCCGACGACCTCGTCCTTGAAGCGGATCATCAGGCGGTTCCCCGAGACGATCTTCTTCTGCGCCATCTCGGCCTCCGGGAGATGCACGAGATACACGAACTGCTTCCGGACCTTCTCTTCCGCGCCCGGGTACGTTACGGTGACCGTCTTCGGCGCGCCCACGTTCGGAGGGATCATCCGGTCCGCCTCGCTACAGGGCCGCGAGGACCTCGTCCGTGTGTCCCTCGACCTTCACCTTCGGCCACACCCGCGCGATAACCCCCTTCTCGTCGAGGAGGAACGTCGTCCGTTCGATCCCCCAGTACGTCCGGCCGTAGTTCGACTTTTCCTTCCACACTCCGTACGCTTCCGTGACCCGTCCGTCGACGTCGGCGAGGAGCGGGAAGTTGAGGTGATACTTGTCCCGGAACTTCCCGTGGCTCGACAGGGTGTCCCGACTCACGCCGAGGACGACGGCTCCCTTCGACGTGACGCGCGCGAGGTTGTCTCGGAAGCTGCAGGCCTCCTTCGTGCATCCCGGCGTGTCGTCTTTCGGATAGAAATACAGAACGACCTTTTTCCCGCGGAGATCCTTCAGCGCGATCGTGCGTCCGTCATCCGAGGGCAGCGCAAAGTCCGGTGCGGGATCCCCTTCCGAGGGCATGGCACGACCGAGGGACGCGAAGGACCTGTCGCACTTAATTGTTGCCGCTTTCCACGAGCCCGACGTTCGGCTCCAGGGCCAAACAAGTATCAGGAATGGTATCTTCGACGCGGCCTTTAAGTAAGCTCACCAGGTTCGTCGCGTTCGAACTCCCTCCTCGCGAGACGCGGACAGGGAACCGCATGGCCCGCAAGGCATCCTCGCGCCAGTCCAACAACTCCCGGACGGCCCCCGTCCGCCCCGTCTACTCGAAGCCGCGACGCCCCGGCTCGCCGGACGTCGCGGAGACGGGGCTCCTCCAGCTCGCCTTCGGACGGCACGCGCACGGATACGGGATTGCGGCCGCCGTGGCGTTCGTCGCGAACGTGTTCCTGTTGTACAACCTTCCCACGTTCGCCGCCGTCATGGCGCGTCCGGGATACCCGGACTTCGTCCTCTGGCTTCTCCCCGCCTCCGTGGGGGCGGTCGCCTCCTGGGACGCGATCCGGCTCAAGCGGGACCCGTACCGGGGACACTTCCGGTCGAGGCACTTCGTCACGTCGGTCACGGGGATGGCCCTGTTCTTCTTCGTGTCCGCCGTGATCGTCCTCATGATCCTCGGCTGGGTCCCGATCCCCTGGTCCCTCTGGATCTATCCGTTCGCGATCGCGGGCCCATCCCTCGCGGTCATCTCGATGGCGATGACGTGGCAGGGGCTCGGGGCTCGCAAGGCGGGGAGCATCGCGCTCTCGCTCCTCCTGCCCGCCCTCGTGTTCCTCGCCGTCCTCACGGGCGTCTCCCCGACTGCGCCGGGAGGACAGCAGCTTTACATGATCGTGTTCCTCGCGGGGGCACTGTCCACAGAGATGGCCGGGTCCCTCCTGCATATCATCGCTTCCTCGACGAGCGTCTACCAGCGGGAGATCCTGAAGGCAGACAACACGAAGGTGGGGATTCTCCAGCAGGAGCTGCAGAAGAAACGCGAGGCGCTCGACTACAAGGAGCGGGCTCTGCGCGGCCGGGAGGCGCACCTCGAGGCGCTACAGCAGGAGCTCGACGACCAGGGGAACGAGCTGAAGACGAAGCTGTCGGACGTCGCGCAGCGCGAGGTCATGATCGAGAAGGGGACGAAGGAGATCCGGGAGCTGGACAGGAAGGTCGCAGCCGCCCGGGCGGGGATCGAGACGCACGTCGAGGAGCTGAAGCTCCGTGAGGCCGACGCCGCGGCGGCGAAGGCGGCGACCGCGAAGACCGCGCAGACCCTCACCGCGCGTACGGCGACCCTCGCGGACCGCGAGAAGGAAGTGAAGCGCGAATCGATCGAGATCGCGTCGAAGCTCCGGGACGCGGAGCACCGAGAGAGGGCCGCCGCGGACCGCGAAGAGCGGCTCAAGGGCTCGGAGAAGTCCCTGGAGGACCGGCGGACGTCCCTCCTGAAGCACGAGAAGGAGGTCCAGCTGAAGGAGTCCGCGGTCCGGCTGAAGACGGAGCAGGTCGAAGCGACCCACTCGAAGGCGGAGACGGAGCGGATCCGGGAGCTGAAGGACTGGGAATCGAAGCTCCTCGCGAAGGAGAAGGAGCTCGGGAAGCTCGAGGTTGAGGTCCGGACGATGGAGGGCCAGGTCCGCGAGCGGTACGACAACTCGACCCAGATCGAGCGCAGGTTCCAGGAGCAGAAGAAGTCGTTCGGGGACCGGGAGTCGGAGTTCGTGTCCCGGGAGCAGCAGATCTCGGACCAGGAAGCGGCCTTGAAGGAGCGTGCCGGAGAGATTGAGCGCCACGCCGCCGCGGTCCAGGAGGCCCAGTCGGGCATCGACGCGAAGATGAAGAAGTACTCCGAGCTCCTCAAGGACGCGAAGATGAAGGAGGCGGTCGCGGGCTCGAACCAGGAGGAGGTGAACCGGAAGGAGGCGACCCTGGGGTCGCGCGAGAGAAAGCTCAACGAGATGCAGACGAACCTTCAGGCGGAGATCAAGCGGCTCAATTCGGAGAACCGGCTCCTGCTCGAGAAGAACAAGGAGATCGAGGCCGCGGAGTCGGATCTCCAGCTGAAGGAGCTCGAACTCGAGAAGAAGGTCCGGGAGGCCCGGGCCTCCGCGTCGACGCCCGGCATGCGGGACATGGACCGGGAGGGCCAGCTCGAGGCGTGGGAGCGGCGGCTCAAGGAACGCGAGGAGGAGTTCAAGCGCCGGTCGTACCAGAAGGAGAAGGAATTCGAGATGCGGGAGGGGGCCGTGAAGGCGCACCTGAAAGGCCCGGTCTCCGAGGAAGCCGCCGAGGAGGCGGTCAAGGTGGAGACCCAAGCGGACAAGGTCAAGACGGGCACGCCCCGCCTGGACGACCTGCTGTACGGAGGCATCCCCTTCAATTCGAACGTCCTGTTCGTCGGCCCCGCGTTCGTCGGGAAGGAGGTCGCGATCCTGAACTTCGTCGCGGAAGGGCTCAAGAAAGGGGTGCCCGCGATCGTGATCACGACGACGAAGCTTCCCGTCGACGTGGCGAGGGACATGGCCCCCGTCCTGCCGACGTTCGTCGAGTACGAGCAGCTGGGTCTCGTGCGCTGGATCGATTGCACGTCGAACGTGCCCGGCGGCAAGCCCGTGCAGGAGAAGAGCGTGTGGCGGGTGAACGGGCCCACGGACTTCGAGAACATCCTCGGGATCGTGGACCGGCTCGACGAGGAATTCAAAGGGAAGTATCCGTACTTCCGGCTCGCGTTCCTCACCCTGAGCTCCTCGATCACCCAGGCCGACGAACGGGACGCGATGACGTTCTTCCAGAAACTCGTGAACCGGCTCCGGCAGACGAAGGCGGTCGGCGCGATCGCCCTCGAGCGGGGGATGCACAATGACCAGACCCTCGAGGCGATGGAGCACATGGTCGATGGGTCCTTGCATTTCAAGTCGGACAAGCAGAAGACGATGCTCCAGGTCGCAGGCCTCGGAGAGGTCCAGACCCGTGACTGGGTTCCGTACAAGTTCACGAACAAGGCTATCATGATCGGGTCGTTCCAGCTCGAGCGGATCCGGTGACCCGCGGCGACGCCCTCCTTCGACCCGCCTGGCGTCGGCGGGAAACGATGCTTTAGTAGGCCGTGGGCCTTCCCGCTCCGTGGCCGAGCCTTGGGTGTCGCTCCTCGTCGGCGGGACCCTCCTCCTCGTCGGCTTCGCAGCCTCCCTCGTGTTCGAGCGCTACCGAGTCCCGGACTTCTTCATGCTCCTCCTCCTGGGCATGGTCCTCGGGCAGGTTCCCCTCTCGCCGTTCGGCCCCACCGCGATCACGAACCTCGAGCCGATCCTGCCCGTGTTCACGCACCTGACCCTCGCCCTCATCCTGTTCGAGGGCGGGCTCGCGCTGAACCTCAGCCGAGAGGGACGGCGGCGGCCCGGGCCCGTGACGGTGCACATCCTCGGCGCGATGGCCCTCACGATGCTCCTGACGTGGTTCATCGCGACGCGGTTCCTGGGCCTCAGCGAGGCTACAGGCCTCGTCTTCGCGGCGGCCTTCAGCGGGCCGAGCGCAGCGATCGTCCTGAGCTTCGCCCCTCGGCTGAATCTCGGAACGCGAGCGCTCGGCGCGATCGTCCTGGAAGGCGTCCTCGGGAACGTCGTCGCAGCGGTCGTCGTGCTGTTCGTCATCCGCTTCCCGGGCGCCGCACCGCCTCTCGAGCTGCTCATTCCCTACCTCGGCCAGGTCGCCGTCGCCGCGGGGATCGCTCTCGTCGTAGGGGTCGCGTGGCGCGTCGGGCTTTCCGGCCTGCTGGCCTTCAAGTTCCAGTACATCGCGACCCTAGCCCTCGCGGTCATCGTCTACGCGGTCGCGGAGGGGATTCAGGGAGGCAACGGGGCGATCGCCGCCTTCGTCGTGGGGCTCGTGATCTCGTACGGCCGGTCGAAGGCGTCGAGGCTCAATGAGCCCATGGGAGACGGCCTGCGCGCGTTCCAGAGCGAGGTGACGTTCGTCCTGCGGACGTTTTTCTTCGTCTACCTCGGGCTCACGATCCGCCCCGAGACCTTCTCCGTCGCCGCCCTCTCGGGCGCGCTCCTCCTGACCGCCGGCTTCGTCCTCACGCGGGTCCCGACCTCGTTCTACCTCGGATGGGCGTACCGGCTAAGCCGCCGGGAGCGCCGGGTCGTCCTCGCGACGACGGGCCGCGGGCTCACGGATATCGTCCTCATCCTGTTCGCGATCGAGTCGGGCGTCCTCCCGGATGCGGAGGAGGCGTTCCTCGTCGTCCTGCTCCCCCTGATCGTCCTTTCGGCGGCGGTCGTGTGCGCCGGCCTCGTCGCGTGGGCGGAGAGGACGCAGGAGGCGCCCGCCGCGCCCCCCGTGCCGCAGGCGCCCTAGGGACCTCAGGGATTCCAGCGGTCTTCGTGCGGACCCGTGCGGCCTTGCCTGCTGCGGGCGAGGACGGCGAGGGCCCGGTACCCCGTGCGCTTCCCCGCGTGGATCTCCGCGTACGTCTTCCGCTTCCGTCGAACGACGCTCGAGGGCGCGAGCGACTTCTCGCACAGGATCGCCTCGCGGCCCCACGTCCCGGGCGCGTAGCCGAGGGAGCGTGCTGTCGCGAGGACGGTCGGGTCGTCCGGGAGGAACGTCTCCACGACCTCCTTCTCGTTCACCCACGCGATGGCTTGTGCGGCCTGGAGGATCGCACCCACGTCGCCGAACAAGGGTTCGATCTCGAGGACGCCCGCGGCAGGGAGGTCCACGCGTGGTGCGAGGATCATCCCGTTCCCCGCCCAGCCGACGATCCGCCCGAGGTTTGCAAGACGATGCACCATCTCACGGTCCATCCGGACGAACCCGTAGTCCAGGCCGACGTAGCTGTTCGAGACCTTCAGAATCGGCGAGGCGTCCACGGAAGACCACAAGTCCTCGTTGGCCAAGAAGGGCTCGAGTTTGGGCGGTTCCGTCGCGGTCGCGCGGGCCGTCCGGCGTCCGAAGCGCGCGACCTCGCGGAAACCCGTCGCCTGGAACGTCGCGATGCCCGCCTCGTTCGTGACCTCCGTCCAGAGGCGAAGGGCCGTGCGACCGCTTCTCTGGGCAAGGCTCTCGACGGCGCGGATGAGAGCTCGTGCGACTCCCTTTCGCTGGAACTCCGGATGCGTGCGCGCGGCCGAGAGCCACG
>DATEUA010000066.1:0-14255 GCA_035283405.1 Thermoplasmata archaeon
TCGACCCGGACGGGCGGGACGTCCGTCTCCGGGTACATCCGGGCGCGCCCCGGGAGCGGCCGTGCGTACGCAGTCGTCCCGTCGGGTCGCGGTTCGCGGGTCTCCGCGGGCACCCCCCGGATCGCGGCCTCCGCCCGCGGGCGCATCTCCTCGATCGCCGCCCGGGCGCGGCCTTCCTCCTCGGCCACGAGGACGAACGCATCCTCGGTACGCAGACGGAGGCTCCGGCGGATCGCGTCCACCTCGCCCGCTCCAATCCCGTACGCCGGCAGCTCGTCGGAATGGAAGATCCCGCCGACCCCGGCAATCCGTGCCCTCGCCGCGAGCTCGGGTCCGAGCTTCCCTTTCAGGAGTCCCGCGAACCCGGGCAGGGCCCAGGCGACGACCTTGCCGCCCTTCGTCAACGCGGCCCGGACGACCTTCGACTCGGAGGTCGCGACGTGGGAGGTCACGTCCCGGATCTCCTCCGAGACGGACACCCCCGCGCGCCGCTGCAGCTCCGCCGCGGCCTCGATGAGCATGACCTGTCGCTCCACCTCCTTCTCGACGAACGTCGCGATGAGCCGGAGGTCCTGGACACCCTTGATCTCGATTCGCGCCCCGCCCCGGATCGACACGTTCACGTCCTCGCGGATCGTCCCGATCCCCCGCAAGACCTTGCGCGTCGCCCGCAGGAGGGAGCCGATCGCCAGGGCGACTATGCGGGCCTCCTCGGGGGTCTCGATGTCGGGCGTCGTGGCGACCTCGACGAGCGGGATCCCGAGGCGGTCGAGCCGGTACACGACCTCCCCCTCCGCCTCCCCGATCTTCCGGGCCGCGTCCTCCTCCAACAGGATCGTCGGCACGCCGATATCCTTCCCGTCGACCGTGATGCGGCCCCCCATCGCCACGAGGGCGGACCGCTGGAACCCCGACGTGTTCGATCCGTCGATCACGATCTTCCGCATGAAGTCCACCTCGCGCACGGGGGCCGCGCGGAGGAGGAGTGCGATCTCGAGGGCGATGTCCAGCGCCTCGGAGTTCGGCCGGTGGGGCGGCTCCTCGTCCGCCTCGACGAGGCACGTGTTGTCCGTGGCCTCGTACACGAAGGTGAGGCGTCGCTTCGCCTCCTCGATCGCCGCTGCGTCGACCTCGCCCAGCTCGCTCTGCGTGGGGCGAAGGAGACGTCGGAACCTCAGGCCCCCGGGAGCGTCGACGAGCCTCGAGGAGTCCTCGCAGAAGAGCTTGTGGGTCGCGAGCTGCTGGTGGATCTCCAGGCCGACCCTCAGCCCGAGGGCCTTGTAGTCCATGTGCCGCGGATAAACCGGCGTCGCCGGAAGAATCCTTTGCCGGTCCTCAGGATTCCGCGGGCGGGGCCTGCGCGGCCTTCGCCTTCTCCAGGTCCGCTTCGAGCGCTTCAATCCGCGCGGCGGCCTGCTTCAGCTCCGTCCAGAGGATGTGGTATCGCCGGGACGCGCGGTACTCCCGGAGCGGCTCGGGGTCGCTCGGGATCGGTTCCCCGTCCGTTCCGAGGAGGCTCTTCACATAGAACTCCTCGTCGAGCTCGGGCATCGCCGCGATCCGGGCGAGGAGGTACGACGGGTAGTCTGGCTTCACGGTCGACGCGGCCCGGAGCGCCATCAGCACGCCCCACTCCCCGCAGCAGTTGAAGTCCCCCTTCGGCGGGGCGTGTCCCTCCCCGTGCGTCTCGCGGTGCATCTTCGCGAGCATGTCCCAGAGGCGCGCGTACTCGTCTTGGGCACCCATCGTGGTTCCCCGGAGTCGAACGCGCGCGGCCGTATATCCCTTGTGCGCCCCGCCCTAGGTCCGCTGACGGGCCTTCTCGTCGTACGGGGATTTCAGGGTGCCTTCCTCGCGCATCTGCCGGTGCTCCTTCTCCTTCTTCAGCCAGGCGAGGAGTCGCGCGGCGGCGCCGAACGGCCGGAACTCGAACGTGACCTTCCCGTACTCTTCGCTCACGGCTGGCAGGACGACCCGTCCCTTCTTGTGGATCACCTCGAGTGCTTCCTCGTTGCGGACCTCGTGGTAATGCTTGCCCTTCTTCCCGTCCGGCAGGGTGAGCCACGCGTCGTCGAGGAGCAGGAGCCGCCGCCGGGTCTGCCACACCCACCCCTTCCGGGAATCGATGAGGCCCCGCTTCGCAGGGAACGCGCCCCGGTAGATCTCGTACTCGAGCTGCCGGAACCCGATGATTTGGTCCCCGCCCGAGAGGACCGGCTCGTTCGCGTCCGTCAGGACGACCCCGACCTCCCCGACTTTGTCGATGATCATGGCGCGGTCCGACTAATTCCGGGGCGGGGATAAGCTTAACGCGGCGATGCGCGGCTACTCGGCGAAGGCGTCCAGGCCGATCGTCGGGTTCAGCTCCCGCGCGACGTTCGTTCCCATCGCCTTCGCCACCTCGGCCGGGTCGCGCGTGTGGCCGAGGACCCACATGAGCTTCACGCATGCGGTCTCGGGCAGCATGTCCTCTCCGCTCAGGACTCCGGCCTTCAGGAGGTCACGGCCCGTGTCGTACACGTTCAGGTTGACCCGACCCTGGAGGGTCTGCGTCGTCATGACGATCGCCACGCCCTTCCGAGCCGCCTTCCCGAGGACCGGGATCAGATCGTGGGCCACGTGGCCCAATCCCGTGCCCGCGATGACCGCGCCGTGGACGTCCGCCAGGACCCCCTCCAAGTGGGCCGGCGTCTGACCCGGATGGAACTGGACGAGGGCGACGCTCGGGTCCAGCCTGTCGTCGACCGTGACGGGTCCCTTGGACCGGGGCAGCACCGCCCCGGAGATCTCGACCGCCCCGTCCGCGGTCACGCGCCCCAGGGGCACCTCGTTCATGGAACGGAACGCGTCCCTCCGCGAGGCGTGCATCTTTCGGACTTTCGTCCCTCGATGGATCGCGGCGTGCCCGTCGGACGTGTCCCCGTGCATCACGAGGAGGACCTCGCCCAGGTTCGCGGTGGCGACGTGGGCGGCGGCGAGGAGGTTCGACGCGGCGTCCGACGAAGGCCGGTCGCTCGACCGCTGCGCCCCCACGGCGACGACGGGGCCGGTCAGGTCCCGGAGCATGAAGCAGAGGGCGGCGGTCGTGAAGTGCAGCGTGTCCGTTCCGTGGGGGATGATCACCCCGGCGGCGCCGCCGTTGAGTTCCTTCGCGGCCTCCCGGGCGAGGTGCTGCCAGTTCTCCGGTCGGAGGTTCTCGCTGTAAATCCGGTAGAGCACCCGCGCACGGACGTTGCAGACGTCGAGGAGCTCCGGCACGCTGAAGACGAGTTCCTCGGCCGTGACGGCGGGATGGACCGCGCCCGTGCGGTAGTCCACGTAGGAGGCGATCGTGCCCCCGGTGCCGAGGACCGCGACGGTCGGCCTCCCGGCCTGCGACAGGGGCAGGCGTCGCTCCACCTTTCCGGCGGTGTGCTTCGCCGTGAGCTCGATCGACTTGATGTCTCCCGCGGGGATGCCGATGTTGTATCCGTTGTCCAGTTTGATCGTCAGGATGTCCTCGCCGCTGAACCCGTGGTGGGGCATCACGACGCCCGCGTAGCGCGCGCTCTTCGCAGACACGACGACGGCGTCCCCCTCGGCCGCGTGGACCCGGTCGAGCAGCGTGCGCACGGAGGGCGGGTACTCCATCGCCCGCACGGAAGCACCTGGGTCGATAAGGGCTTTGTGGGGTCGCGGAAAGGACGAAGACCCGCCCGTCCGATGCGGCCTCGATGGCCCCGACCGCCCGCGAGGTCCTGAACCGGCTCAAGTGGGAGCGCGGGAGCGATTTGTCGAGGGCGGAGATCTGGGTCCGTGACCGGGCTCATCCCGAGGGGAGCCGCGTATTGCACGGAGGTGAAATCGTCGATCTGGGCCGCAGGTACTTCTCGACGACAACCGCGACAATTCCCTTCTACAAGATTACGAGGATCGTCCACGACGGGACGGTCCTCTTCGAGCGGCGGGAGGGAGGGCCCCGATCCCCTCTGCGGACGGGCGACCTCACGTAGACGCGCGTCCCCCGGTCTCGGGAGATCGAAAGGCTCCGCTCGGCCTTCGAAAATGGCGAAGCTGCCGGGGGCCTAGCGCCGCTGGGACCACGGCAGGTACGGGGTGGCCGCCGCGAGGATCGCGCCGAGGAGCCCGATGAGTCCGCCGATTTGACCGACCTGTCCGCCGAAGACGATGAGCACGAGGCTCACGACTCCGGCGACGATCGCGCCGTTCATCAGGTTCTTCCGCGTGATTGTCGCGGACACCCAGAGCGCTGCGCCGAGGACGACGTTCAGGACGACGTTCGTCGTCGCCGCGGACATCTGGTTGTCCTGGATTCCTTGCGACCACTGGATGCCAAATAAGACGATCGACAGGAGGACCGCAAGCGTGCTCCCCAGGAGAAGCAGCAGTTCGTAGGGCTGCTTCGCCGCGAGGGCCGCGACCGCGGTCTTGCCGCTCGTCTCGTATGTTTGGTTCATGGCCCGCGGGCGACCGGGTTCTGCGGGGATAACCGCTCTATCCGAACCTCTCGGTGCTGAGAATCAAAGCATCGAATAGGCCGCCCACGGGGCGGTCGTCTGTGGGGCGAGGCTTTTGAGAACCTCGCCGATTCCCGGCAGAGTTGGCAAGGATGCCCTACCCGGAAGAGGTCCTCACGCGCACGAAGAAGGGAGAGGTCGAGGTCCGCGCCCTCGTCGACCGCGGCCGGTACGTGCGGTACCGTTATCTTCATCCGGAGACGGGAGCGCCGATGGAAGGTGGGAAGGTGAAGCTCGTCCTAATCTCGGAAGCGGCGACGACAGAGGAGTACTTCATCATCCCGACGAAATCGAAGCGGGACCTCCTGATTCCCGCTCCGGACAAAGGGGCGCGCAAGATCTGGGACGGCACGCGCGCGGTCGATCTGTGACGAGGCGCCGCCAATCTTTATCGGGCACGGTCCCGTCGGGCGCCGTCGCATGGACTCCCTACGCCGGACGGTCGCCGTCCTGTCCGGCACCGTGTTCCTCGTGATGATCGGCATCTCGATCATCGTCCCGGCCCTCCCGCAATACGGATACGAGCTCAGTCAGTCCGCCTTCCTTGCGGGGGTCCTCGTCGGGGCGCTGCCCGTCGCGCGCGTGGTCCTCGACCTCCCCTCCGGGGCCTTCGGGGACCGGTTCGGAAACCGCCGGATGATGCAAATCGGGCTAGGAATCATCGCGGCAAGCTCCATCCTGCCCGTGTTTTTCTTCCATTACGGCGTCCTGCTAGCCGTGAGGCTCGCCGAGGGGGTCGGTAGCGCCTTCTACGTGACCTCGTCCCTCGCGGCGCTGGCGAAGCGCGTCCCGTCGGAGCGCCGAGGCCGCTACATGGGGCTCTACGTCAACGGCCTCCTCATGGGGCAGATCCTCGGGCCCGTCATCGGCGGGTTCGTCGTGCTTCGGTTCGGCCTCACGGCCCCCTTCGCGGCGTACTCCCTGTTCGCCCTCGTAGGGGTGCTCCTGGTCACGTTCGGCATGGAATCGACGCGGATCGAGGGCGCGTCCGCGCGGATCGACCTGGCGGCCGTTCGGCTGCTCCTGAGGGACCGGTCCTACGTCCTTGTGACGATCGGAACGATGGGCACGTTCTTCGTCCGCGCGGGGCTCATCACGACGGTCCTCCCTCTCTACATCCACCTGAATTGGGGGGCCGACCCGACCCTCTCGATCACCCTCACGGGCGTACTCGTCACGACGAACGCATTCGCGAGCCTCCTCACCCTGTACCCGAGCGGATGGCTCGCGGACCGGGTGGGCCGCAAGTTTCCGTTCGTGGTCTCCCTCCTCCTGACGGGCGCAATCTCCCCGCTCCTCTTCCTGACGACGGACCTCTCGAGTGCAATCCCCGTTATGTTCCTCTATGGGCTCGCCCTCGGACTCCACGGACCCCTTGCGGCGTGGACGACGGACCTCACGCCCCCGGAGATCATGGGGACCTCGATGGGCCTTTATCGGACCCTGACGGACCTGGGCTTCCTCCTGGGCCCCGTCGTCCTGGCGGCCGTCACGCAGCTCACTCTGGAAGCGGGCCGCGTTTCCATCGTTCCGTTCCTCGTCGCGGCGGGTTGGGTCGGCGTCTCGGGCGTCTTCATGGCGTTCGCGCGCGACCCGGTCGCGGAGGCGCGAAAGCGTGCGCCGGCGAGCGGTCGGCCGGAAAAATCGACCTAGGCGTCAAGCAGCTCGTAGACGACGCGGTCCGTCTCCTTGCCCTTCGATCGCTTTTCGAGGACGTGGATCCGCCCGATCTCCGACGTGTTCTTGAGGTGCGTTCCCCCGCATGGGCAGTAGTCTGCGGTGCCTACCTGGATCACCCGGAGGCGCCGGATCGATTCGGGGATGAGTCCGAGGAGGGAGCGGTCCTCGATCTTGTTGTGGACGACGACGCGGTCCTCCTCGAAGATCTGTACGGCCTGGGCGGCCTCGATGACCTTGTTGCACTCCGCCTCGATCCGCGCGAGGTCGTCGGGCGCGAAGTTCGCGGGCTGGAAGTCCACGCGGCTGTGGTCCGCGTGGATTTGATTCCCGACGGTCCGGGCGCCGAAGATCCGGTACACGAGGCCGGACATGAGGTGCTGGGATGTGTGCATCCGCATGTGCTTGTAGCGCCGTGCCCAGTCGATCGTGCCGTGAACGCTGTCGGCCGTGGGCATGCGGTCGACCACGTGCCTGATCACGCCCTTCTCCTTCATCACGCGCAGGACCGTCGAGGCCCCACCAGGCCAGGTCAGCGCGCCACTGTCGCTGGGCTGTCCGCCGCCCTCCGCGTAGAAGGCGGTCGCGTCCAGGACGACGTAGTCCGGACCGCGCTCGACGACGCGCGCGTCGAACTCGCGGAGGTAGCACGGATCCGGCTCCTGCCCCCTCCGCTCCTCCATGTACAAGACGCGCGTCGCCACCATCCGGTCGGAAGAGGCGCAGGCGGCGTATAACCGTTCCGCGCGGGACGGGGGCGGCTCAGGGCGCGTGACCGAACCGGGTCAGGGCCCGCTCCGAGACCCGCCCTGCAGCGTGGGCTTCGCGATCCCGACCCGCAATCGGACGACGATCGCGGCGAAGGCGATCGCGAGGCCTGCCACGACGGCAAGCCAGAGCGGATGAACCGCGATTCCCAGGCCGCGATCCAGGGACCAGGCGCCGGGTCCCACCAGGACGACGGCCACGGCTCCGACGAGGTAGGCCAGGTCGAGCTCGTACCCCAGGACGAGCTTCTTGCCCATCTTCGCCCGCGAGAGAATCGTGGTGCCGACCATCTCGATGGCGATTAGAAGGGCCGCGACTTCGGTGAGGAGCCCGACGAGGAGGCCAAGGCCTCCGAAGAATTCGAGCAGGCTTGCCGCGAGCGTCAGTGCGGGAGGGATGCCGACACTTTTCATGAAGCCGATCGTCTGCGTCCTCGCCTCCGCGCGGAACAGCTTGGGGAAGCCGTGGATGATGAAGATGGCTCCCAAGAAGACGCGGAGAGCCAGGGCCGCGAGGTCGACGGACTCAGGGAAGAGCGCCACGCCACGCAAACCTCCTTGTTACGTTCTCGAATTCCCTTGAGCGGCCGTGGTTTATTGGACTCTCGGGTGGGCGCTCGCTTCGTGCGTCGAACTCGCGGAGGTAGCACGGGTCGGGCTCCTGGCCCTTTCGCTCCTCCATGTACAGGACCCGCGTCACGGCCGTCACGTGTCGCGGGAGACCGTCACGGCAGATAAAGCCGTTGGCGGGTGTCCGGTCCCGGGCGCGCCAATCCGAACGGGCGAGAATCCCTCCGGAACGTTGAAATATAACGCGATATATCGAACTTGCCATGGGGTCGCAAGTCCAGGCGAACCCGCCGTCGCGAGGCGCCCCGGTCCGGCTCGCAGGCCTCGGGAAGGACTACGGTCGCTTCACCGCGCTCAAGTCCTTGAGCCTCGTCGTGGACGACGGAACGACCTTGGGTTTCCTGGGTCCCAACGGCGCGGGAAAATCTACGACGATCAAGATCATGACCCGTCTCCTACGACCTTCGCGCGGGAAGGCCACGCTGTTCGGCCTCGACATCCAACGAGAACCGACGCGCGCGCTCACTCGGGTCGGAGCCGTGATCGAGACACCGGAGTTCTACGGATACCTCACGCCTCTCGAGACTCTCGCGTACGCCGGTCGCCTCCGTGGAATGACCCGGAGGAGCATCGAGGGGCGTAGCGAGGAAGTCCTCAAGGAGGTGAGACTCAATGACTGGTCGGCACATCGGATACAGGAATTCTCAAAGGGGATGAAGCAGCGCCTTGCGATCGCGCAGGCCCTGCTCCACGATCCCGACTTGCTCATCCTCGACGAACCCACCTCCGGCCTCGATCCGCGTGGCATGGCTGAGATTCGGGAAATGATCAAGGCCCTGAAGGCGAAGGGCCGGACGATCTTCATGAGCTCCCATCTCCTCGGGGAGGTTCAGGAGGTCTGTGACGAGGTCGCCCTCCTGAATCACGGCGAGTTGCTCATCCATGAATCCGTGCGAGAACTGGCTCGCGGGGCCGAATCATCCGCGTTCCAGGCGACCTTTCTCCACCCGCCGACGGAGGAAGACCTTGCCTCGCTATCGGCGGTCCCAGGCGTCCGCGAGCTGGCCCGTGCCGGCGATGGAGCGGTGGACCTCCGAATCTCCGGCGGCGAGGAGGCCCAGGCCCACATCCTGGAAACCATGGTCCAACGAGGTTTCCGGGTGACATCCTATCGGCCCCTCGGATCCCCCCTCGAACAGCTGTACCTAGACCACATCCAGGAGTCCGACCACCTCTGACGACGACCGCCCTCTCCCAGGCCCTCATCGTGGCGAGCTACGAGGTTCGCAAGTACCTTCGAGGCCGCAGGCTGCTCGGCATGCTCATCCTCCTCGGGCTCATTGTCGGCCTCCTCATCGGTCTGCCACCCGCCCTCGGGCTCTCGTACGCATCCGAACCCAACGAGTTCGTATCCACGTTTGCGGTCTTCTCCGGACTCCTCGTGATTTTGGGCGGCGTGCTGTTCGCCGCGGACTCGCTCGTCTCGGAGCACGAGAAGCGGACGGGTTACTTCCTCTTCCCGAATCCAGTACGCCGCGAGGTCCTCGTCGTGGGCAAGCTCGTGGCGAGCTTGTTCACCTCCGCGGTCATCGTCTCGCTCTATTACGCGGCCGCGACGTTGGCGGCCCTCGCAATCACGGGAGCGATCACGTGGGAGATTGGGCTCTCGTACCTCTACAGCCTTGCGTACATGTGCGCGGTCGTCGGCCTGGCGTACTTGTTCTCCGCGTCCTTCAAGAGCACCGTGGCCGCCACCGTGCTCACGTTCTTCCTGTTCACCCTGATCTTCAACATCGTTCAAGTGGTCCTCGGCCTCGCGAGCATCGATCCCTGGTTCCTCCCGTCCGCAGCCTCCGGGATCATCGGGAACGTCCTCTCTCCGTCTCCGGGCGGCTTTCCGGGCCCCGGCGGCGGCGTTGTCCTCTCCTTCGTCCCGGAGGTCGCGACCTCCCTCCTCGTCTTCGCGGCGTATTTCGTCGTGGCGTCGGTCCTTGCAATCTTGGTGTTCCGACGTCGGGAACTGTCCTCATGACCAAGCATTCGGATTTACGGGGCCCTCTCCCGTTCTTCCCGAAGGGGGATGTCAAGGGGCTCGTCCTCTTCATCCTGGCGGAGAAGCCGAAGCACGGCTACGAGATCATGAAGTCCATCGAGGACCGCTTCCATGGCTTCTACCGGCCCAGTCCCGGCGCGGTCTACCCCGCCCTGCGCGCCCTCCGGCGCCTCCGGTACGCTCGGATGGAAGGCGGCGAGCGGCGCAAGGTGTATCGGATTACCTCGAAGGGGAAGTCCTACCTGCGGAGCCGGCGCGCGCAGATGGAGCGGCGGTATCGCGAATTCGAGGCCGCCATCGGGCCGGACAAGGCAGCCCTCCTGCGGGATTTCCGCCGAACGGGCCAGCTTCTCTTCGCAAACATGCGAAACGTTACCCCGGGGCAGGCGCGGACGCTGCGCGGCTTGTTGACCGAACTGCGCGAACGAATGCTTAGGGTCCTCGCGGAGTGAACCTGACCGTCCTCACGTCGGTCGCGAGAGCCGCGATCGTGCCTTACGTCTTCGGCCCCGCTCGGGCAGAGCCGCACCGGTCCGAGCGCACCGCGATTCTTCATTCGAGGAAATGAGCGGGTAAGCCTCAAGAGGCGCGACGCCATTCAGAGGCCGATGGCGCTCCGGCTCGAGCTGCCGAGGTATCGTCCCCTGGGCATCTTCCGGGTCCAAGGCTCCCCGCGCGCCGTCGGCGAGCGGCTCGGCGATCGTTTCGCGAAGGAGGCCCATCGCGCCGTTGAGATCTTCAAGATGGAGCTGTCCTGGGAGAGGGCCGCGACGATGGACGGCGCAAAGCGGTACGGCCGTAGGATTCTCCCTCGCGTCGAACGGTGGTACCCCGATTTCGTCGAAGAGATGCGCGGCTACGCGGACGGGAGCGGCGTGCGGTTCGACCTCCTGATGGCCCAGTGGTCCGGGTACAGCCCGGCGTCAGGTCTCAAGGGCTGCACGGATCTCGCGGTCGGGCCGGAGCACACCGCGGATGCCTCCGTGCTCGTCGCCCACAACGAGGACTACACGCCCGAATACGACGGCCTCGTCGTGCCGGTCCGCGTGGCCGTCGACGGCAAGCCGGCCTTCTTCGCGATGTCGTACCAGGGCCTCTTCCCGACGGCCGGGTTCAACGACGCCGGCATCAGCATGACGGGGAACGCTTTGAGCCCGAACGACACGCGGGTCGGCATCCCGAAGATGTACCCGCCGCGGCGGATCCTGGAGGCGACGAACCTCATGGATGCCCTCGCCTGGTCCACGCCGGAGGGTCGCGGATCGAGCTTCAACAACATCGTCTGCTCGAAGGACGGCGAGCTGTATTCGATGGAGGGGTCGGCGACCGCGTTCGAGGCGGTATACGGCGAGGACGGCTGGCTCGTCCACTCGAACCACTACCTCGCACCGAAGATGTGGGGCTTCGAGACGAACCCGCACCGGAAGTTCTGCTCGATCATGCGGTACAACCGCGCGCGACGTCTCCTGAAGCCGGCGCTCGGCCGCGTGACGCCCGAGACGATCATGGAGATCCAGCGAGACCATCTCGGGAGGCCCGACGCGATATGCCGCCACGTGAACCCGAACGACGCCCCGGAGGACCGAACGAAGACCCTGTTCGGCTCGGTCTTCGACCTGACGCATGGCGTCGCGTACGTGAGCGCGTCGCCGCCCTGCGAGACGGAGTACCGGATCCACCGGCAGAACGCCTGAGGCCCGCCGCTACTTCCCGAGGAGCGCCCGGGCGATCACGAGCCGCTGGATTTCCGACGTCCCCTCGTAGATCTCCGTGACCCGCTGGTCGCGGTACAGCTTCTCGACGACGTAGTCCTTGATGAAACCGTACCCCCCGTGTATCTGGACCGCGTGGTCGACCGCCCGATGCGCGGCCTCCGAGGCGAACAGCTTCGCGACGCTCGACTCGTACGTGTGACGCTCGTCTTTGTCTTTCAACGCTGCCGCGCGGTACGTGAGGAGGCGGGCCGCGTCGATCTCCGTCGCCATGTCCGCGAGCTTCCATTGGATCGCCTGGAACTCCGAGATCTTCTGACCGAACGCCTCGCGCTCCTTCGCGAATCTCAGGGATTCCTCGAGGGCCCTCTGCGCGATCCCGAGGGCCTGGGCCGCGATCCCGATCCGGCCGCCGTCGAGGGTGGCCATCGCGATTGTGAACCCCTTGTGCAGCTCCCCGAGGAGGTTCTCCTTCGGGATGCGCATGTCGTCGAAGCCCAGGAGCATCGTATCGCTCGCGCGGATGCCCATCTTGTTCTCCTTCTTGAGGAGCTTGAAGCCCTTCGCATCCGTGGGCACGACGAACGCGCTAATGTCGTGCTTCCGCTCGCCCGTACGCGCGTACGTGATGACGACCTTCGACACGGACGCGTTCGTCGCAAAGGCCTTCGTCCCGTTCAGGACCCAGGCGTCGCCGTCCACGCGGGCGGTCGTCCGCATCGCCGCCGCGTCGGATCCGCTTCCCGGTTCCGTGAGGGCATAGGCCCCGAGCCACTCCCCGCGCGCGACGGGTCCGAGGTATGCCTCCTTCTGGGTGTCCGTCCCCCATCGGAGGAGGGGCTCGCACACGAGACCGTTGCACACCGCCGCGATCACGCCTGCGCTGGCATCCCCTCGGGACAGCTCCTCGATCGCGATCGCGTACGAGACCGCGTCGAGCCCCCCGCCTCCGTACGCCTCCGGGACGTAGATCCCGAGGAGCCCGAGCTCCCCCATCCGCTTCGCCCACGGGTGCGGGAACTCCTGGCTCTCGTCGTACTTGGCCGAGTCCGGCACGACCTCCCGCTCGACGAACTCGCGCACCGTCTTGCGGGTGAGTTCCTGGGTCTCCGTGAGACCGAAGTCCATGTGCGCGTCGCAAAGGGACGGCGGCCCATAAAGGCTCCGCGGACGAGAACCTTCAAGGGACGCGATGCGTTCCGCGCGGCGTGCCCGACCTGGTCCTGTCGCCCCTCCAGACGACAGAGGCGGAGGCCTACTGGCGGGTCTTCATCGCGGGGCGCACGGACCTGCCCAGTCGATCCGTGTCGGTCCACATGGACCGGTACCTCCGACTGTCTCCGGAGGAGCAGCGCACCTACTACGCGTTCCGGCAAGGCCCCGCAATCGTCGGGACGATCCGGATCCTTCCCGGGACCGCGGAATCCCCGGGCGCGAACCTGACCGGATTCTCGATGGATTCCGCTCACTCGGACCTCGCGTCCGCGGCGATCATCAAGGCGGTCGACCGCCTCCGCGCGCAGGGACAGGTCGCTATCACCGCGGGGTTCGAGGAACAGTACGAGCCGGCCTTCGTGGCCCTCGGATTCCGTCCCTGGTTCGCCCGGATTCGGATGGAGGCGCCCGTCTCGAAGGGCCCCGTGGATCCGGCGTTCCGGCTCCGGCCCCCGGAAGAGCCCGAGGTTCCCGGGCTCACGCGCTTTTTCATGGACGTATACGAGGGGCACATCGAGCAGACGTTCGGGATCCACGTGGGGTCCGAGGCGGACTGGCGCGGCTACATCGCGGGGATTTTCAAGGGGGACGAGGGACGGTACATGCCCGATGCCTCGTTCGTATCGCTCGAGGGGGATCGGATCGTCGGAGCGATCCTGACGACGGATTGGATGGAGGGCCCACTCGTCGCGGAGCTCGGCGTCGCGCACGATCGTCGAGGCCGTGGCCTCGGCCGGGCCCTTCTGCAGGCGACCCTCAACCGGCTCGCGGAGCTCGAGATGCCGCGCCTCGCGCTCTTCACGACCGTCGGCAATGATTCGGCGATCCACCTGTACAAGGGGATGGACTTCGCGCAGGTCGGCGGACGGAGTGTGAGCGGGCGGCTCGAGTGAGCTCGCTCACCAACCCGATCACGCGGCAGGGCTCGGCCGCGGCGCGCGGGCCGCGGTCCGTCGGTCCCAGCGCACGAGAAGCCAGGAGAACGCCTGCGTCTGCAGCAGGATCTCAGGGAGCGAGATCGCGCGGAACCACAGGGGCAGCTTCGTGTACACGAGGCCCTCAATGGATCCCGGGACCGCACCGGACGGAGCGAACACGGCAAGGCCGAGAAACAGTCCCCAGGTCCGACGTAGGCCGGATGATCGCGGCGACGTCCGGTGCCACGTACAGTCGGTCGCAGCCCAGGAGTGTGAAGAACAGGGTCCCGAGGACGAAGTACGTTCCCGCATGGAGGAGCGTGGCGCGCCCCACGAACGGGAGGGGGGGCGGTGATCCGGCCAAGCGCGGCTGCGTTCGTACCCGTCGCTCTCGCAGCGCGACCCGTCAGGTCGTGTTGGGGGGTTGGCCCGAACCCGGACGGCGCCTCGGAGCGGTTCTGTAACATCTCGGGTGGTGAAGCCGGGGCCGGAGGGCTGTAACAGTTCGCGTGATGGCCGGGCCCTCCTACGAGTTAGGCAAGAAGCCGGAAGGCCATGAGAGCGCCGCTGCTGCAAAATAGTCACGCCGAGCCATTACCGCGTTCAGGGAGCGCCTGCATCTGCCGCGCAGGGCTTCCGCTATAACCCCGCCAAGCGACGAGTCGCCGCAGGCTGGGTCCTTTCCCAAACATACGCAACTCCATATATGCGGTCGTCCATATGCGCATCCGTGGACGAGCTCTTCGCGGTGCTCTCTGACCCCACCCGCCGCCGCATCCTGGAGGAACTGCTCCCCGGCGAGCGGACGGTGATGGAGCTAGTGCACC
>DATEUA010000067.1:0-7893 GCA_035283405.1 Thermoplasmata archaeon
CTCGTCGAGGCGCTCAGGGGCTGAAGCGACCGCCATGATCGTGAGCTCGCCGGGTCGAAGCCGCGCGTCGAGCTGGATTCCGTCGTCCTCCGTCACCCAGGAAATCTCCATCTCGCCGGGGCCCTCCGTGAACGCGTACCAGCGGAGCGGCCCAATCCACGATCCCTTCAGAGCGAGCGTGAGCGAACGGAGATCGACATCCCCCGGGAGATAGGCCTGCAGCACAGGAACCCCGGGGGCGTCCCGCGGGAACGCGTCCGGACTGAGGATCGCCAGCCCCCGCGGACTGATCCGATAGCCGAGTTCCGTCCGCACGACGAGGTCGTCCTCCGCGAGGCGGTGCAGGGCCCGGGACAACCGCTCCGGGTGGATTCGCAAGCGGCGGCGGAGTCCCTGGAACCCGACGGCGGCCGACGGCTCGCTCCGGAGGAGCTCGAGGACGACGCGGTCGTTGTCGCGGAGGTCAAGGGGCTCTGCCTCGATGCGGGACTCCTCCGGTTCCGCGACCATTAAGGGTAGGCCCTGCCACGACGGCGGCGGGCCATAAAGCTGAGCCCGTCGGACTCGAAAGAGGGAAAAGGGTCCCTCGCCCGACCTCGGTTCCGACCGGATCAGGGAGCGAGGGAGCCGTTCCGGAGGACCGTCCGTCCGTCGACGGTGACCGTCGCACCGGAAATCGTGGAGCCGAGGAAGAAGCTCGTCTTGTTCCTCCCGCCGACTTCGTCGTTCGAGCCCACGGCGACGTATACGTTCCCCGCGACGATATAGTCCTGCAGGAAGCCGGTGCGCGCGCTCGGATTCAGACCGAAGTCCAGGTACCCGAGCCGGTCCCGATCGCCCTTCGCCTTGGACCACTGGGACCGGATGAGGTCCTCGTTCTCCGTCGCACTCCACTTCGTGAGCCGACCCCCGTCGAACCCGAGGGAGATGCCTCGGATCCAGCGGCCCAGGGAGGCGACCGGCCGATCGAACCGGATCGTCCCCTCACCGCTCTTCTCGTCCGGCACGACGTACGCTTCCCCGGCGGGGATGTTCGCCATGTTGTCCCCGCGGTCCAGGTCGTCCTTTGTCACGACGCCGTCCTCCAGATGCGGATCCCGGCCAACGAGATCGCAGCTGAACCTCGTCCCGTTCGGCGCGGTGATTTCGACGCGTCCCTTGCCCGACAGGGCGGCCGCGATCCGGCGACCGCGGCGAACGATCTCCCGCGGATCGACGGCACTCGCCTCGATCATCATCCGACGCCACGCATCCAGATCGAAGCCGTAGGATGACGCACGGGGCGCCGTCACGTACCCCAGACCGATTCGCGCGCCGCGGATCCGGCCGCGCTTCGCACGTCGGTACCATTCGTCGTTGTACGCGGTCGCCGCGTCGTAGCGATCAATCCCGAGCTCCCGGATCTTCGAGATGTCCGCGGGCCCTGGGACGAAGATGTATGCGTCGGCCCCCTCCATCGCCTTCCATTCGTGGCTCCCAACCTGGCCCAGCTTCGACGGGGACAGGGAGGCGACGGATCTCCAGTACGTCTCTTCGTCCTCGAACAGGAGCATCGGACGTGCGCCGACAGCCCGCAACTGGTGGACGAACTCGGCGGCGATGGGAAGCCCGTGGTTCCACGTCTCGACGATCACATTCTCTTTCGGCCGGACGGACAAGGACCGCCGGATCACGCTCTTCGCGAGCGACTCGTAGTCGGACAAATTCCCCCTCGCAGACCTCGTAGGCATCCGGTCGATAAATAGGATGCGGCCGGCGGGCTCTCGATCAGCCGGACACGGGCCAGAGGCCGGCGGGATATCCCCCGCGCGGGTCGCCGAACCGGTCGTAGCGCAGGGGAAAGAGGTCCACGGCCCGCGAGGACCCGTGCACGATCGTCTCCGCGAGGGCGATTCCGACCGCGGGGCTGATCATCACCCCATACCCGGACATCCCGTTCGCCAGGTAGTATCCTTTCGGGGAGTCGACGGGACCGAGGACCGGGAGCTGATCCGGAGTGAAGGTGACGACGCCGGACCATCCGTTCGCAACGCTGGTGTCCACGAGCTTCGGCACGCGATGCACGGCCGCCTCGACCGCACGGATCTTGAACGTCCAATCCGTCTCGGGATTCGCCAGGTCGTCCGCGGCGACATCCTCCACGAGGCCGAGGACGAATCCCCCATCGAGCTCCTGCCGGAAGTAGAAACGGGCCGTGAGATCCGAATACATCGGCCGGTCCGCGGGAATCTCCGGATGCGGCGTGGTCACGAACACCTGACGCTGCCACCGCCGGACGGGAAGTTCGAAGCCCAGCGGTCGGTTCAGGTCGTTACACCAGGGACCCGCCGCGTTCACGACGACGGCGCTCCGGACGTCTCCCGACGGAGTGCGGACCCCCGACACCTCCCCGCGTGCCGTGAGGACCCGCTCGACGGGCCTCCCGGTCTGAACCCTCACCCCCAACCGCTTCGCCGCGGCGGCGTAGCCCCTCGCGACGGACGTGGGATCGCAGAACCCGGCCTCCTCGACGAGCAGGGCTCCGGCCACGTCGTCGGTGCGCATCTCGGGGAAGATCTCCAGAATCTCCCGGGGCTCGAGGATCCTCGGATGGAGCCCATGGGCCCGCAGGACGCGGTCCTTCCGCTCCAGAAGTTCCCGATGGCGCACGTCCCGGACCGTCTCGAGGTACCGCCTTGGGTGGAACTCTGCGGTCGCCCCTGTGGCCTCGGGGAATCGGCTCAGTTCCTCGTATCCTAGCTTCGCGAGCACCACGTTCACGTCCGTCGCGTAGGCCGTCTCGATGTTCCCCACGCTTCGCCCCGTCGACCCGGACGCAAGGTGCACCCGCTCGAGGAGGATCACATCCGTCAGACCGAGTTTCGCGAGGTGGAACGCGATGCTCGTGCCGATGACTCCCCCGCCTGCGATGACGACTTCCGCGCGCTCGGTCATCCGATGCGACTCGTCCGAAGGGAGGCGCTCGGTAAAGGCTTTGCTAGGGCGCGGGTCGCCGCGGATCCTGAGCGAGGTCCGCGGGCGGGATCACCTCGTCGTGGAGGCTGTCCACCTGGAGGGTCGCATGGGCGATGCCGAAGCGGTCGCGGAGCCGGGCCTCAATCGCATCCACGAGGCCGGAGGTTTCCTGAACTGTCGTATCGCCCGACACGACAACGTGTCCGGTGAGCGCATACAGGCCCGATGTCAGGGTCCAGATGTGCAGTTCATGGACGCCGCGGACGCCCGGCACGCCCGCGATCGCCCGGGCGACGTCTTCCGGACGGACGTGGGCGGGGGAGGCCTCTAGGACAATGCGACCCCCTTCGCGCAGCAGCCGGACCGCGCTGATCAGGATGAGGGAGACGATGAACACGGCGACCGCGACGTCCAGCACGGAAATCGCCGTGATCTGGATCGCAACGGCGGCCGAGACGACGCCTGCGGACCCGAGCGTGTCTCCGTACGCGTGCAGGAACGCACCACGTGCATTGATGTTCCTTCGAGACCAGTCCCGGAGAAGCACGACCATCGTCAGGTTTGCGGCAAGGCCGGCGAGCCCGACCGCGAGCATCACACCCCCCGTCACGGGCGCCTGGGTCATGTAGCGATCGTAGGCTCGCCACAGAATGAACGCCGCGAGGACGAGGAGGAGGACCGCGTTGATGAGGGCCGCGAGCACCTCCATGCGGTGATATCCGAACGACATTCGCGGCGTGTGGGGTCGCCCGGACAACCGGAGGGCCCAAAGACTGAGCGCGAGAGCGATCGCGTCGGTTCCGACGTGGCCCGCGTCGCTCAGGAGCGCGAGGGACCCGGAGAACCAACTGCCGACGGCCTCCGTGATCGACGCGGCGGAGGCGAGCCCGATCGCCGCCGCGAGGCGGGTCTGGAGGCCTAAGCGAGGGACGTGAGGGGCCGTGGCCATCGCGCGAGACGTAGCCGGCACCGCGGCATGAACCTTGTCCGGCGATTACTCTTCGTAGATCCAGTACTCGTTTCCGTCCGGGTCCGCAAAGCTGGCGGAGGTCCCCCACGCTTCCTTCGTGGTCGGCTGGGTGAACCGAACCCCCTTCGCCTCGAGGGCCTTCTGATCCTTCGCGACGTCCTTGCTCATGAAGCAGATTCCAGAGTTCCCCGACTCGAGCGCATTCCCTTCACAGAGGTGAAGGACGACGGAGGAACCCTTCGAAGAGACGGTGATCCAGTGCCCTTCTCGGCTCCGGACCTCGAGGCCGAGTTTGTCTTGGTACCAGCGCGCGGACGTCTTTGCGTCGGAGACGACGACAGCAATCGAACTCAGGTTCAACATGGGCCTGCGAACAGGCGGCCAGAGGGATAAAATCGCCGGAATTAGTCGACTTGAAGGGGCCATGAGGCCGCAGCCGCGGCAATCCTCCGGCCCCATCCGGTCTTCCCGAGAAGGCTTTATGGCCCCCGAGAGCCCCTCGCGGGCGAGGGTCCGACATCGGAGGCATCGAGCTCGCGCCGTTCCTGTTCGACCTGGGAATGGCGGATCCCTTGACGTTCCTCGTCCTCCTGTTCCTCTATTCGATCGCGGCCGCGGTCGCCCTCCCGATTCCCGTCGAGTTCTTCCTGCTCCTGAATCCAGGCGTGGATCCCCTCGTGAGCGCGGCCGTGCTCGGCCTCGGCAAGGGAGTCGGAGCGATCGTCGTGTTCATCGTCGGCCACAAGGTGAACCCGTGGATCGAGCGATGGATCGGGCGGCACTCCATCGGAGGGCGAATCCTGAAGGTCCTCGAACTCTTCGTCCGCAAGACGGGCTGGCCCGGCCTCCTGGTCCTCCTTGCGATCCCGTTCATGAGCGACACCGCGGTGAATTATTTCTATGCGTTGCTCAACGAGGAAGGACACGCTATCCGGCGCTGGTCCTTCGTCGCCGCGAACGTCGTCGGAGGGACCGCGCGGGCCCTCGTCGTCCTGTGGGTGCTGCCCCTCATCTTGGGATCCTGAGGCCGCCCCGCATCACGTCGGAGGGAGGCCTCTGCGCTGCGCGCGGGCGTACGCCTCGAGGAATCCTTCCGTCAGGTCGCTTGCGGTCATGAACCCCTCGACCTCGTCAAGACGGGTGACGACGAGCCAACGTGTGTCCTTCTCGAGCATGAGGCGGGCGGCGGCCCGGAGCGTCGACAGGGGGCTCACGGTGACCGCGGGTGCCGTCATGACGTCCTCCACGAGGACCTTCCGAGGGTTCTTCCCTTTCGCAGTGACCTTCCAGAGGATGTCTCGGTCCGTGATCAGACCGATCGGACGGCCGAACCTCACGACGACGAGGGCGCCAATCTTTCGAGCGGCCATCCGTTTCGCGGCATCCTCGACAGACCGGTCCGGATCAATCACGAGGACGTCCCGGGTCATCACGTCCCGCACGAAGGGCATCGATGGCGCGCATGCGGATGCGGGTCTTCAACTCTTCCGGGGCGGTCGTTCCCCCGGACGGCACGGGTCTGCTACGTATTGGCATACCCTTTTTAACCCCGGGGCGCGATACGGGCGGGACCTGCACGGGAACGGGTCGAGGAGGAGTGTCCGTGACCTCACACATGAAGATGCCAATGAAGATGGCGGAATGCGAATGCGGATTCATGGTGCGCAGCCACAGCGACAATGAAATGGTGAAGGTGCTCCAGATGCACGGGATGGACACCCACCAGATGCAGATGTCCCATAACGACGCCATGAAGATGATGAAGCCCGCCGGGATGTGAACGTCCCCGACCATTCGCGGTTCTCGCGAGCAAGACAGGACTTCGAACGGCCTGCCGCGCTATGCCGTCGCAGTCTGCGCCTCCCGCGGGATCTCCCAGGGGGTCCGCCCCGCGGAGCCGTTCAGACGTACCCGGTTGCGGCACTTCGGATACGTGGAGCATCCGAGGAAGGACCACCCCGTACGCGTCCGTCGGATGACGAGCCGGCCTTCGCCGCACGCCTCGCACGGACCGCAGTCCTTCTCGAGGGCGTCCGCCCCTTGAAGCCACCTCGCGAGGGACGCTTCATGCGCGAGGAGCTCCTCGAGGACGTGGTGAAGGGCGCTCCGGGCCTCGTTGACCGTTTCCTCAATCGTCGCGCGGCCCTCCGCGATCGCGTCCATTCGCGCCTCGAGCCGCCGGGTCATCTCGGGCCCGACGAAGTCCGGCGCGTACAGCCCGAGGGCGTCGATCAAGGCCCGGCCTGCGGCGGTCGTCCGGAGCCCTCGGCCTTCGATGTACCGGCGCCGGTACAGGATGTCGAGGATCTCATGCCGGGTCGATTTCGTTCCAAGCCCGAGGCGTTCCATCCCAATCAAGAGGGACGCCTGGCTGTGCAAGGGCGGGGATCGGGTCTTGTCCTCTTCGATGCGGATCGATAGGACCCGCAGGGTGTCGCCGACATGGATCGAGGTCGGATCGGCTCCCGACAACGGCCGATCGTCCGGGTACACGACCCTCCACCCGGGATCCACGACGCTCTCGAGCTCTGCGTGGAAGCCCGCGTCCCCGATACGCAGGCTCACCTCCGTCACGCGCCGAATCTCGGGCGCGAAGAGCGTCGCCAGGAAACGTCGCACGACGATGTCATACACGATCCCTTCCGGGCCTTTGTGGACTTTCGCGGGAAGCGAGGTCGGATGGATCGGTGGATGGTCCGTCGTATGGACCGGCCCGCGAGCGGGATGCAACGCAGGCAGCGCGAGGAGCGTCTCCGCGTGCTCCTTGTACCGAGACTCTCGGAGCCGCTCGAGGATCCCACGAACGTCCAACGATCCCGGATACACGGTATTGTCCGTCCGAGGGTAGCTGATCTCCCCGCGCTCGTAGAGCCGTTGCGCGAGGGCCATTCCTCGAGGCGCGGAGATTTTCGCCCGTGACACCTCGACGAGGAAACCCGTCGTATTGAACGGGGGCGGCGGTGGATCCCGCTCCTCCCGGGTTGTCGCCGATTCGACGACCGCCGATGCGTCGAGGCTCGCGAGGGCGATCACCGCCTCCGCGCCTCGGCGATCCCAGAACGGGCCGCCGTCCGCGGTCACCATGACCGGCGGGTCCCCCACCGACGCAACGACGTTCCAGAAAGGTCGGGCGACGAAATCCTCGCGGTCGCGTTCACGCGCAGCTACGAGTCCAAGGGTGGGCGTCTGCACCCGGCCCACGGAGAGCAGCCGGCCGTCCAGACCGGCGCGAAGGGTCAGGAACCGCGTGAGGACCGCGCCCCACGCGAGGTCGATCTTCTGGCGCGAGGCGGCCGCCCGGGCGAGGTTCCAATCCGGCTCCGTCAGGGACTCGAACGCGCGCCGGATCTCCCCGGAGGTCATCGCGCTGAACCGAGCCCGCTTCGCAGGGAGATCCGGATGCACCGCGCGGAGGGTCTCGAGGGCCTCGATCCCGATGAGCTCTCCCTCCCGATCGAAATCGGTCGCGAGCACGACCTCGTCCAGGGACGGCGCGAGCTGGCGCAGCGCGTCGTGCATCTCCGGATGGGATTCATGGCGAACCGGTTCCAGGTCGATGAGCTCTTTGAAGTCTACCCGCTTCCAGTCCTGGTATTCCTCGGGATAGTCCATCTCCACGACGTGGCCGCTGAGCGGGAAGACGACCACCTCCGTGCCGTCCGAAGAGAATTCGAATTGGCTCACGCCGTTTGCCCGGACCTTCTTAGCCTTCCCTTCTGACAGGACTTTGGCTAAGCGGAGGGCGGCGCTGAACTTCTCCGCGAGGAGGAGCCTCCGCAAACCGCCAGGCCATGTCGACGCATCCTACTTAAAAATAGTGATGCGATAGCGTGAAATTTCAACCGTTGCTAAAACCCTCGGCTCCGCGCACCCTGAATCGCGGACGATCGGGGCCCTAAGTCCGTTAGGAATAGCGATATGCACAAGGGATATAACAGGGTAATACTTCGACGCGACGAAGGTGGAAT
>DATEUA010000068.1:0-32376 GCA_035283405.1 Thermoplasmata archaeon
AGACGAGGCGCGTGTCGCCGCTCGCGAGGAGTTTCACCGCCCTCATGTACGGGGGCGTTAACGCGACGGACGCGGAGCAGCTCAGCGTGCGAGGCCTCGCGGAGGAGACGGAGGCGGAGGCGTCTGGCGTGCCATGGAGGAACTTCCAGCTCCTCGAGGGGCTCGGCCGGATCGCGGACGGCCTCGCGGAACCGGTCCAAGAGTCGATCCACCTCAAGACGCGCGTCGAGCGGATTGAGTGGTCCTCGCATCGCGTCAGGGTCCAGGCGACGGGAGAGGACGGCGTGGAGTTCTTCGAAGCTCCCGCGGCGGTCGTCACGCTACCTGTCGGCGTGCTCAAGGCCGGCGATGTCGTCTTCGAGCCGCCGCTCCCCGAGGCGAAGCTCCGTGCAATCGAGGCGATCGGCTACGGCGAGGTCGTGAAGATCCTCCTGGTGTTCGATCCGTCCGCACGCGCGAGTGCTCTCGGACAGTATCGGTTCGTCGCGGACGAGGACGGGGGCTTCTACTTCCTCCCGCTCGGGGACCGGACGGACGGACCCGTGCTCGTCGAGGGTTTCATCGCGGGGCGGAAGGCGCGCGGCTTCTCCGGGCGTCCGGAACGCGAAGTCGTCGACGAGGTCGTGCGCACGCTCAGCGCGATGGTCTCCGACCCCGGACTCCGCGCGAAGCTCCGAGAGGCGCGGGTAATCGACTGGGTGTCGGACCCGTACTCGAAGGGGGCCTACACGTTCCAGGCGGTCGGGGGCGGCATCGGGATGCGGCGCGCGCTCGCGGAGCCCCTTGGGGGCGTGCTGTTCTTCGCGGGGGAGGCGACGCACACGAAGGGGGAGTACGCGACGGTCCACGGGGCGCTCGAGACCGGCGAGCGGGTCGCCCACGAGGTCCTCGCGGCACTCGAGACGCAGTCCCACGCGTCGTGAGCGTGTGATTCGGGAATACCGTTAAGGTGGAGCCGTGGCCTCGCCGCGCCATGGCGATGTCGAGCTCTCGGTGGGCGCTGTTCGCGATCCTGGTGATCGTCGGCCTGTACTTCCTGGTCTTCCACATGGATCCGCTGCCAGGGAACCACGAGGCGGTCGGCCTCGGGAAGGCCGAGGCCCACATCGTCCACAACGTGATCGGGATCGTCCTCCTCGTCGCCGCAGGATACATCTGGTACTCGTCGCGGAAGGCAACGATGGCGAAGCCTGCCTAGGGGACGCCGGGTCCCATCACGTGCCAGTGCATGTGCGGCGTGACGCCGGGCGCCGCGGCGTTCGCGCGGACGTAGAATCCCCGGGTGTCGAGGCCGAGGGACCGCGCGGCTGCCTGCACGGCGCGGATCATCGATTCGAGGAGACGGCCGTCGATGGCCTTCGGGTCGAGGATCGACGGCACGTGGTCCTTCGGAATCACGACGACGTGGACCTCTGCTACGGGTCTAGGATGGTGGAACGCGAGGACCCGCTCGTCCTCGTAGACCTTGCGGACCTCAAGCCTCCCGGAGAGCACGTCCTCGCAATACCAATCCCGCTTCTTCTCTGTCACGGAGCCGTGATGGAGCCGCCGAGGCATAACTCGTTTCGCATGCCGCGAGTGGCCTAATCGGAATAGATTGCGTCAAATCGGCAGTACGCACGCGTGGACGCCGAGACTTTCCCGCCACAATCCGTTTATGAAAGGAGACCGTCCGGCATCGGATGGCAATCGACGTCGACATGCGAGGGACCGGGCTCACTCCCAACGCCACCGGCCTCAGGGCGACCCTCCCTGCGGAGGACTACTACGCGCCTGAGGTCTTCGAGGTCGACCGCGAGCGGATATTCTTCCGGCACTGGCTGTGCATCGGCCGAGAGGAGGCGATCCCGAATCCTGGGGACTACGTCGTGCGCGACGTCGTCGGCGAGAGCGTCCTTATCGTGCGGGATCGCTCCAATGCGATCCGGGCCTTCTACAACGTGTGCCGGCACCGAGGGAGTCGCCTTAGCAGCAAGCCCGCGGGGCACCTCCCCGGCGTGATCCAATGCCCCTACCACGCCTGGACGTACACCCTCGAGGGCAGCCTCGTCGGCACGCCGAACGTCTCGGAGGCGGACGGCCTCGATCGTTCGGAATACCCGCTCCACCCCGTCGCCGTGGACACGTGGGACGGCTTCGTCTTCGTGAACCTCTCGCCGGAACCGGCTCCGCTCCGCGAGCAGCTCGGCTCCGACGCGACGGACTTCGCGCGCTACCGCCTCGGCACGCTACGTGTCGGGCACCGCGTCGAGAGTGTCGTCGAAGCGAACTGGAAGATCCTCGTCGAGAACTACTGCGAATGCCTGCACTGCCCGACTGTCCACCCGGAGCTCGTTGACCTCGTGCCGACGTTCAAGAAAGGCATCATCTTCGATGCGGACGGCGGCCACGGGAACCGACTGCGCAAAGGCGCGACGACATGGACGCGCACCGGTCGGTCGAACGTCCCGCCCTTTCCCTGGCTGCCGGAGGAGGACCGGTCCTTGTACCACGGCATGGCGATCTTCCCGAACGTGCTCGTGGACCTCCTGCCCGACGTCGTCCGCACAGAGGTTCTTTGGCCCCTCGGACCGGAGCGGACCCTCGCCGTGCGTGAGTGGCTCTTCGACCCCGACGCCATGGCGCAGCCCGACTTCGACGCGAGGGACATCATCGAGTTCCACGACCTCGTCGACCGGCAGGACGTCGGCGTGTGCGAGAACGCGCAGAAGGGCGTCCGGTCACGCGCGTACCGGCACGGCGTGTACCCGCCGCAGGACCGCTTCGCATACGAGTTCAACGAGCGCTACCGGCGCGCCCGGGGTCCGATCCGCGGATAGAGGTTCCGTCCGCCACGACGCGTTCCAGGCGGACAGCCGCCCTGGGGGACGACCTCCCGGGAGGGGTCGGCGCAAAGACGTTAATGGGACCGCCGAGATTGGGTGGGCCGGAGAGGCGCGTGAAGTCCACGGAGACGCTCATCGATGACCCGTCGATCCGCCTGCCGACGGAGGCCAGGGTGCGCGTGATCGAGTACACGGACCCGATCAGCATCTGGTGCTGGGGCCTTGAACCGACGATACGGCGGTTGGAGGTCCTCTACCCGGAGACGGTCGACGTCGAGGTGCGGATGGGCGGCCTCTTCGAGGACTTCGGTCCCCTGCGCGAATACTGGACGAGGATGTCCGGCGGCCGCTGGAAGGAGTCCGTCCGGGCCTTCATGACCGCCGTCGCAGGGCAGCACCGCATGCCGATGAATCCCGACGCGATGCTCGACGGGATGGAAGACTTCGAATCCACGTGGCCTGCTTGCATCGCGGTGAAGGCCGCGGAGCTCCAGGACCCCGCGAAGGGGCGGCGGTACCTACGCCGGCTCCGGGAAGCGGCGCTCCTCGAGGGACGCCCAATCCACCGCCGGGGCATCCAACTCGATCTCGCCCCGGACGTCGAGCTGGACCCGGAGGCTCTCCGACGCGCCCTCGAAGACGGCACGGCGGACCGTGCGTTCCGGCGGGACCTGGACGAATGCCGCGCGAACGGGATCACCGGGTTCCCGACGCTCCTGTGCCATCGAGGCGACGCGACCGTGAGGATCGAGGGCTGGGTCCCCTGGGACGTGTTCGACGCCCGGCTCGAGGACCTCGACGCCGGACTCCGTCCGAGGAAGCTCGGCGCGGACGAACGGGTCGTACAGGGAATCCTAGACCGTTACGGGACGTGCGCGACCCGCGAAATCGCCGCGATCCTGGGCGTGCCCGACGACGAAGCGGAGATCCGCCTCGACGAGCTAGCGGCACGCGACATGCTGTTGCGACTCGACCTCGGGACCGGGGTCGTGTGGTCGCTCCCGCGCGCAGCGCCCGTGCGGGCCGACCCGGTCAACTCCGGGACCGCGGGTCCCTAATCCCCGCTGCCCCCTGAAATCGTTAGGTTTTCCCGGAACAAAGGGGGGCAGTTGAAGTACCCGCCGGCGGATTGCCGTGCCAGATGCTTCGGGATCCCCGCCTCCGCGTCCTGCTCGTCGCGTGTGCGATCGTCCTCGGGAGCCTTGCGATCGTCTGGACCGTCAGCCTGAGCGGGGTCCGGGGTCTTTCGACGTTCTCGAGCTACGAAGAACTCGCCCGCTTCCTCGACGGCCGGGCGTCCGACCCGTTCCTCCGGGGCGAATTCGGGACCGGGGGGCTCCTGACCGGTCCAGGCGGTGCTCCGGCGAGCGATGCGCCGGAGTATACGGGCACGAACGTCCAGGTCGAGGGGGTCGACGAACTCGACACCGTGAAGACGGACGGGACGTACCTGTACCTCGCGACGGGATCCGAGGTCGTCGTCGCGCGCGCACACCCCGCGGATCAGATGTCTGTCGTCGCGCGCATCAACACGTCCGCGATCGCCGCGGGAGCGAACGCGTCTGGCGACCCGCGGGTCGAAGGGCTCTTCGTCGACGGGACTCGACTCGGCGTGGTGGTCTCGGTCGTCGAAGGCGGCTGGGTCGTGTGGACCCAGGACGGCAGACTCCTCGGGGACCCGCCGCGCTCGATGACGTACGTCGGCGTATACGACCTCACCGCAGTCGACGCCCCGATCCTCGCGACCTCGTATGCGGTGTCCGGATACCTCGTCGCCGCGCGCATGATCGCCCCCTACGTGTACGTCGTCGCGAACGAGTACGTGGTGAAGGTCGACGACGTCTACCTGCTTCCCGAAACATGCGACGCGGACGCCTGTGAGGCCCTTCCTCCGACCTCGATCCGGTACGACCCGGAGTCCCTGAACCCGGGCTCCTTCACGAACGTCCTCGCCGCGAACCTGCGCGCGGACGAGTCGAACGTCCTGTCCGTGGTCACGGGTTACACGTCGACCCTGTACATGTCCCACGCGGCCCTCTTCCTGACGTACTTCAAGTGGGCCCAGACGAACGTGATCTTTCTGGCGCCTCAGTCCAGCGAAACCTGGACGACGATCCACAAGATCCGAATCGAGGGAGCGGCGATGGAGGCGGTCGCCTCGGGGGAGGTCGCCGGCTCCCTCCTCAACCAATTCTCCCTGGACGAGTACGCCGGGTTCCTGCGCGTCGCGACGACGTCCCTCGAGAGCGGCTCCGAAGGCTTCGTTCAGACGAACAACGTGTACGTCCTGGACGAAGGCATGCGGACCGTCGGAAGCCTCGTGGGCTTGGCGCCCCGGGAGAGCATCTACGCCGCGAGATTCCTCGGGGACCGCGCGTACCTTGTCACGTTCGAGAAGATCGACCCCCTCTTCGTGATCGACCTGTCCGTCCCGACGGACCCGAGGGTCCTCGGCTACCTCGAGATGCCGGGCTACTCGGACTACCTGCACCCCTTCGACGCGACGCGCCTCCTCGGAGTCGGAAAGGACGCGACCCCCGACGCGACCGGGAACTTCTCCTGGTACCAGGGAGTCAAGCTTTCCCTGTTCGATGTCGGGGACGTCGCTCGGCCGGCGGAGCTCGACCGGTTCGGCATCGGGGACCGGGGGACCGACTCGGAGGCGTTGCGCGACCACAAGGCCTTCCTCTTCGCGCGTCCGAGCGGCGTCCTCGTCCTCCCGGTGAGTCTCGCGATCATCGATCCGGCGGACTACGGCGGCGACGTGCCGCCCTGGGCCTACGGGGAAATCGTCTGGATCGGCGCGTACACCCTGCGGGTGTCCGTCGAATCGGGCTTCGAGCTTGTCGGGCGGGTCACGCACGTGGAGGGCCCGATTGACCCGTACGCCGGATGGGACGTCACGCGTCAGATTCGCCGGTCCCTCGTCATCGGGGACGTGCTGTACACGGTCTCTGCGAGCATCGTGAAAGCAAACGCGCTCGCGGACCTCGCGGAGATAGGCACCCTCGCGTACGGGGCCTAGACCCCTTCCCCGACGTCCACAGGGACGACGATGTTCTCCTGCCGGTCCCGCACGACGATCATCTCCGCGGGCTCGTCCGCGTGGAGGTTCGCCTCCTGGTGCGTCGCCCGCGGCGGGATGAAGATGAAGTCGCCGGCATGGGCCTCCAGGCTCCACTCCAGACGGTCCCCATACCGCATCCTTGCCAGGCCCCGGACGACATAGATCGCGGTCTCCGAGTCCCCGTGGTGGTGAGCTCCGGAGGAGGCTCCCGGCGCCATCGTCACGAAGCCGACCCAGAGGGTCCGTGCCCCGACCGTCTTTGCGTCGATTGCGGTCTCCCGGTCGAGACCGGAGGTCTGCGCGGTCCCTCGATTGCGGTCCTGGGGGCGGATCACCCGGACGGTGGCGCCCCGCGCCGGCTCGGTCATCGGAGGCGCGCCTCACTCACCCATACGTGGCGATCATTCCGTGCAGGAAGCCCTGGGAACTCGCCGTGTCGACGCGATAGTTGATGTTCGTCGCGACGCACTGCGCGTCGCCCCAGGACGTGACCGCGACAATGACCTCCCCGCCGTCCGTCTCGTGGAACGTCGGTCCGCCGGAGTCCCCGAAGCAGGTGCCCGCGCTCCCCGCGTGGATGTTCTGGGACATGTACAGCCACGCCTCGTGCAGGGACAGGAAGGACGAGAAGGAGATCTTCCGGTACCCGTCCGTGTCGAAGCTCTCGTTCGAACCGTAGCCGACATTGATGAACGTCGTGTCCTGGATCTCTCCGGCAGCGGCGAGTCCATCGAGGTATCCGACGGGCGCGAGGACCGCCGGCGCGAGACCCCTCAAGGGCTTCTTCAGGATCACCACCCCGACGTCGTGGGGGTCCGACTGCGGCCCCCAGTTGTAGTCCGGATGCGTCCGGTATGCCGCGACCTCGAGCCACTTCGCGCCCTGGGCCCACAGGTTCACGCCGAAGCTCACCCGGAGCCGCGACAGCGGGATGCTGTTCCGCTCGAGGCCGATCGTGCAGTGCCCCGCGGTCAGGAACACGCGCTCCGAGATCAGCGTCCCAGAACAGAACTGGAACCACGCCTGCGCCCGGAGGCTGTAGAACAGGATCGAGCCGACGTTCGTGTGCGTTGTGTCGATCGTCCCGTACGTGATCCCCGAGACGGGAATCCCGACGAGGACCGCCGCGAGGACCGCGGCGATCCCGAGGAGATGTCGCCCTACCCTTGGCGTGAAGAAAGACATGCCGCCCTCCCGGACCGGGAAGGTCGGCAGGCGAGATAAGGGTACGGTCGGACGGGTCAGCGTCCGAGGCCGCAACAGGCCGAGCAATAATCCCCGCAGCACGGAGCGCCGCCGCAACGGGAGGCGTGGAGCAGCTCCTGCAGCCGGAAGGTCGCCAGCAAGGTCGGAATCACGAGGTCACCTCCGTTTTATCTACTACCATTATGTAGTAGACACATTCAAATATCTTCCCTCCTCTGTCCTTCGCAGATGACGGAAGTCCGGACCCGTGCGAACCTTCTTCTCGCGGAGGCGTCCGATGCGAGCCTCGAGGAGATCCGCGGGAGCCTTCGAGGATTCGGGATCGGCGGGTACGCCTCCGACGCGTTCTGTGCGCTGACCCGTGCAGGGTCGGCGACGGCCGGGGACCTTGTCCGGGCGACCGGGATTCCGGATTCGAAAATCTACTATGCCCTCGACGAACTCGTGGAGAAGGGGCTCGCCGAGGTCCAGGACGGCAAGCCGAAGACGTACCGGACCGTGCCCGCCCCGGAGATCGACGCCCGCCTGTCTGGAATCGTCGAGACGAGACGCGACCGAGACCGGGAATCGATCACCCGCCTCGTGTCCCTCATCGAGCCGCTGCGAGCCGCGACGAAATCCCCCTCGGCGGAGATCGCGTACATCGTCAAGGGCGCGACGAATGTCGTCGCGAGGGCACGCGCCTTGATCGGCTCTGCGCGGCGAGACGTCGTTCTCCTGGCCTCGGACGAGGACCTCGTCCGCACCCTGTCCGCCGACCTGGCGAATGCCCTGGGCCGCCGCGTACGGGTCAAGCTCGCCGTACCTGACGTCGCGCTCCCGAAGGACCTCGCGAAGCGCGCGGAGGTCCGCGAGATCGTCTGCTCGTGCATCGTCCTCGTCGTGGACGGTCAGCAGGTCCTCACGGTCTCTGGGTTCTCTGGCGACTCCACATACGGGATCACGTCGACCGACGAGACCCTTGTGCGGCTCGGCCTCGAGTACTGGGAGAGTCCACGGTGCTGCGTCGCATGAGAAGCCCGTCAGGCTCATCTGCGAACTCGTCGACGGATCTGGGGGACGGAGAGCCTCAACTGTGAAGCGAAAAGAGCGGCCCCCCAAGGACAAGCGGCCCAAGGAGAAGCGGTTCCGCCACGGGGGCCGGAAGGGGCGACGGTCTGTGGAGAAAACGCGCGGGCGAACCCGACAGGAGGCCCCGTGACGCGGGTTACAGTCCGAGTCGACTCGAGGAGGGGCGCGGTTAGAGCCGTTGCGAAGTTGATTCCCAGTCCGTGAACTATGAATAGACGCCCTCCAAGAACGGTAGACCGTGGCCGCCGCAGACATGCCGGCACACCTTCGGCGGGCCCAGTGGCGCCGACTCGGCAAAACCTTGGGTCTCGCGTTCCTGCTCCCAGGGATCGTCTTCTCGGGAATCCTCCTCTACGCTGGGACGTGGCCAGCCTTCATCGCAGTCGGTAGCGCGAGCATGCAGCACGACGACAACGCAAGCGCCTTCGGGGTGATGGACGTGGGCGACGTCGTGCTGATTCAGGCGATCTCGTCCCCCGACGAGCTTGTGACGTACGTGGAGGGCCGGGCGACAGGGTACGCGACGTACGGGGATTTCGGCGACGTGGTAATCCTCCGGGACCTGGACGTCGTGGTCAACCAGGGGCTGGTCCTCCACCGCGCCCTGACGTCCGTCGTGTGGAACATCACGGCGTGCCTGACATGCTACGACGTGCCCGAGCTTCGACTCCTCGACAACTCGGAGTGGGATGCTTGGAACGCGACCGGGAACGCGACGGGCATCCCGACGGACGAGCCGTTGGGTCTGGTTCGGTTCGTGCTTCGCGACGCGGGGTGGCGGCAGGACCGAGAGATCGACTTCCGAATGTGGGAGATCCGGTTGCGCGTGAGCGGCGCCGGCATCCTGACTCTTGGGGACAACAACCTCTACCCGGAGCCGACCGGGTTCGACAAGTGGATTGTGCCGCTTTCGGAGGTCGTCGGGGTTGCCCGAGGCGAGATCCCCTGGTTCGGGTTGGTTCCGCTCACCCTTTTCCCCGAGCCGCTGCGGTGCTGCGCGGCTTGGGGCTCGACGGATCCGGACCTGGGAGCGCCTGCGAACAGCTGGCGTTCTCTGGAGATCGCCCTAATCGCGATCGTCGGTTCGTGCGCCGGCGCCTACGCGGCCTCATCGTACGTTGACAGACGTCGGCGGCGGGCTCGGGTGAAGGAAACCGTAGGCTAGGGAATCGAGGAACCGTTCGTTCGCGGATGAACGTTAGAGAAGACTTATGGCCTCGGGACACCGCCGACGCGGCCCGCGGCCGCGCGCCTCGCTCCTGGATCGCCTACGCGGAAGAAGGGACCTACGCTACTTGCAGGGCTTTCCGCCGCCGCCGCTGCTGCCCCTCGGCGCGACGCCGAGCGCCGGCATCACGACGAACATCGCCACGACGAATGCCGTCACGGCGATCGCGGTCACGAGCTGCGGGTGTGTTAGGATCCACGTGCCCACACGGTTGAGGGTCTGCATGGCAATCGATGATAGGTGCGGTGGATGTACAAGAAGGGTCTTCGCCGGCTATCATTTGTCCCGGTGATTCTCACCGGATGATTCTCAGAAGACCAAGCACGGAAGGCTGCGCGGGCGAACCGACGGAGCGAGGAAGGAGGACCGTCGGCTCGCGAACGAGAAGTGTATCACGCCCGATAACCGCCCCCGAAGGGATTTTAGCTTCCGGACGAACCGACGACGCGTCGACTCTGCTCCATACAGAGCGAGCGCCGGAACGGAAGCATGCACATACGGGGCCGACTAGTCACAGCCATCGTACTCTTTAGCCTCGCCATCGGCGCGGGACTGTGGCCCACTCCAACGGGGACGCCGTTCGTTGCGCTCGCGAGTTCCGACACAGGCGTCTCGCCGGCAGCGCCCATCTCGGCGACTTTCGGAGTCGCCGCGGACGCATTCATCGACTTCCGCAACCCGGACCGGAATATCGGCGGATCCGCCTGGGTCGCCGTCGGGGCCGATCCGGCAAACGGGAGCGTCTTTCGCGGACTCCTGTACTTCAACGTGACAGGAATCCCGGCTACTGCGGCAATCGTCAACGCAACGTTGCGAGCCTATGCGTCCCAAGGCGTCGCGGGCCAGACCATCGATGTGCACCGAGTGCGCGCCAATTGGATGGAGGGGGCCGGGAGCGGATTCGCCTATCGCCAGCCAATAACGGTGACAGAGGCCGCCGGAGTGGCTCGGGTTCGCGAGCCGATCGACCTGGTCTACGATGTCCCCGTGCAAGTGTCGACCTTGGTCCGCGGGGACTTCCGTGTCTACGATGATCAAGGCCTCGAAATCCCGAGTCAGGTCTACGGGCCCCAATACGACGGGAACGGAAGTGTGATCCAACTCCACATCGTCTTCGGAGCGACCGTAGGGGCACGACAGACCCGTACGTACGACCTCTACTTCGGGAGCCTCCTTCCGATCGTGCCGGCCTACCGACAGGTGACGGGCCAAGCCGTTCTCTGGACCCGGCCCCTCGGCGTCCGGTACACACCCCTCACCGCGGTGGACCTCGACGGGGACGGGCGCCTCGAGGTCGTCGTCAGCTCTTCCGCCGGGACGATCTATGCGATTCGCGTCGACGGCAGTGAAGTGTGGAACTACCCTGCCGGCGGGCCGCTCGAACGGTTTGCGTCGGTCGTCGACGTGGACGGGGACGGTACGTATGAGGTCGTGTTCGCCACCGAAGGGCCGAGCTACAACGTTGTCGCGATCGACGCACGGAACGGGACCTTCGAATGGCAGAGCCCCGTGCCGAGCGGCTCAATCCCTGGCCCGGGCGCGATCGCGGACCTGAACGGAGACGGCATCAGTGAAATCTACTTCGGCTCGGCGGATGGGAACCTGTACGCCCTGAACGGCTCCGACGGGCAAGTCCTTCCGGGATGGCCGTACGCGTTGGGCGGGACCTTCTGGGGAATTGGAGCCGCGATCGGCGACGTCTGGGGCGGCCCGGAGCCGGAAATCGTCTTCACGGCTTACAGAACGCCGCAGGGCGATATCGTGGTCCTGCAGCCAGACGGAACGTTCGTCTCGAGATTCACCCCGACCGGGCCGGCGATCCGCGTCTCGCCGAGTCTGGGCCACTTCGACGCAGAGCCGCACCTGGACATCGTCGCCTCCGATGCGGCCGCGAACGCTGCGCAGTTCGCGTATCGCGCCGACGGGACCCAAATATGGTTGCACGGGACGAACTCCGACATGTACGGAGGCCAGATCCTCGTCGACTTCGAGGACGACGGGGCCTTCGAGACAGTCTTTTCGATGACGAAACGAGGGAACATCCGAGCCCTCAATGCGGACGGGTCCGAGCGATGGACGATCCCGACGGGCAACGATGTGTGGGGCGCTCCCGCCGCAGCGGACGTTGACTTGGATGGCGTCGAGGAGATTCTCGCAGGCAGCTTCGATGGCAGCCTTTACATCATCAAGGACGGCGGGACGACCGCGACGGTCATCTGGACGTCCACGCCGGACGGAGCCCTGGTCAGCGCGACGCCAATCGTCGCCGATCTCGATGGCGATGGCAACGTGGAGGTCGTCTACGCCTCTCGCTCGGCCACGTACGCGATTACGTTCCCCAGTTTCGGCCACGACGTCCGGACGTGGGGTTACAACCACAACCGGACCGGGCGGTTCCTCGATGGGAACTCGCCGGACGGCGCGCCGCTCCTCCAAACCTCCCTCGGGATATTCGAGAACCTCGCCGGCTCCGGTGTGACTTGGCGCACACGAGACGGGACGAACATCTGGGCGACCCCCGGCTCCGACTATGACGCCTCGGTCGGCGGATCCGCGACGGTAGGCGGTTCAGGGCAGTGGCTCACGTGGAATGCCACGTCCATCGTGCAGAGTTGGACGGACGGCACGCAACCGAACGTGGGATTCCTGGTCCGTGTCCGGAACGAGGCCACGCCCGCAATCAACTCGTTCGTCAGCCGAGAAGGCGATCCGCTGTTCCGGGCGTCCCTATCCGTCGTTTACACGGACAACACGGCTCCGTCGATCTCGCCGCGTGTCCCGGACCAAATGGCGAACGAGGACGCCCCCCTGTGGACGTTGGACCTGCAGGCGTTCGCCCAGGATCCCAACACGCCGGCGAGCCGTCTCAAGTGGGACCTGGTCGACGTGAACGCGAGCCTGTACGACTTCAGCGGCGGGAACATCACCGGAAACCACCGGTTCTTCTTCCAGCCCAGGCCGGATGCGTGGGGCAACGACGCTGTCACGTTGTTCCTCTTCGACGACGGAGGGAACTACGCCACCCAGCGGATGTGGGTCAACATCACCCCGGTGAACGACCGACCGTATTGGGCCGGTCCGCCGACGACCCTCTACGTGAAGTACGGCAGCCCGTACACGTTTGACTTCGACCCGTACATCAAGGACATCGACACCCCGCGCAGCGGACTCGCCCTCCGGACCGACGACGCGATCCACACGTCCATCTCGGGATTCCGAGTGACGTTCTCGTACCCGACGAACTACCCGGACGCGTGGGACTTTGTCGTCCTGACGGTCACCGACGACGGGACCCCGATTCCGTTATCGAGTTCGGAATCGATCGCGATTCGCCTGACGACAGACACACCTCCGGAGCTGCGGGTTCCCTTGCCGGACGTGACCCTGACCGAGGGCCAGAGCCTCGTGAACGTATTCGACCTGGACGACTACTTCTACGACCCGGATAACGACGCCCTGTACTTCACCTGGGGGGCGGCGCACGTCACTGTCACGATCAGCGAGGGGGTTCCGCAGCCTCGCAACCACCAGGTGGACATGCAGACCCTTGGGGAATGGTGGGGCGTCGAATCCGTCACATTCCAAGCCCGAGACCCGACCGGCGCAATCATCGAGGACACGATCCTCGTCACAGTCATCCCATTGAACGACCCGCCCGTGATCGAATGGATGCCTCCGTACGTCGTCCGATACGACGTCCCCTACGTGTTCAATCTCGCTCCGCACATCAGCGATCCGGACAACGACATAACCCAACTTACGATCACGACGTCCATCCCAGGCAACATCACGGTCCAAGGCACGGTCCTGCAAATGCTCTTCCCGCAGGTCCTCGGCGCCTTGACGGCCCCCTACACTCTGCCCCTGACGATCCGCGTGTCCGACGGGATCGACACGACCTTCTTCCCCACGTCCGTGAGTGTGACGGACGACTACCCGCCGCAGCTGAACGGCACGGAGATCCCGGACGTGACGTTCTTCGAGGACGAGGTCCTCCTGGACTACCTCGACCTCGACGCGTACTTCATCGACACGGACAGCACCACGATCTTCTTTACCTCGGGGCAACGGGACGTCCAGGTCACGATCGATCTCACAAACCACAGTGTCGATTTCGCCGCGAGGCCGGACTGGTTCGGCTCGGAAGTCGTGACGTTCCGGGCCATGGACGACCGGGGCGCGTACGCAGAGGATTCGATCAAAGTGACGGTCCGACCCGTGAACGATGCGCCGTATTTCGAGTCGCTGCCCGTAATCAACACGCAGGACCGCAACTTCTTCTTCAGCGTCCGGGCCTATCTGAAGGACGTGGACAACGTGGAATCCGAGCTGACGGTCACGACATCGAGCGCGTACGTGACGATCCAGGGTTTCATTCTCGTCTTCTCCTATCCCGAGGGGGTGCGCCAGCACTTCGTGAACCTCACGGTGAGCGACGGCCTTGCGACCGGCGTGGCGACGTTGCAGGTCGAGATTGAGGGGCCCAACCTCCTCCTCATGCTCCTTCCCTGGTTCCTTGCCGTCGCCGGCGTGGTCGGCGTGTTCTTCGCGACCCGGGTCCTGCGGAGTATCGTCGAGGAAGTCTTCCTGATCTACAACAGCGGGGTGCCGCTCGTCCACCTATCCCGCACGCTCAAGTCGGACAAGGACCCGGACCTCATCGCATCCATGTTCACCGCCATCCAGAGCTTCATGAACCAATCGTTCCAGTCCATGGGTGTCGGGGCGGTGAAGGGGATCGAGCTCGCGGACCACAACGTGGCCGTGGCCCGAGGGTCCTACGTCCTTCTCGTGGTCCTCTACCGGGGCCACGAATCGAGCCGCCTCGAACGCCGGGTGACGGGCGTCGTGGAGGACATCGAGAAGAAGTACAAGGACGTGCTGAAGAACTGGAACGGCGACGTCGACCGCCTCGGCGGCATCAAGCAGTTCCTGGAGCAGCTGTGGGGCGCCAAGGAGAGGGGGAACTTGCTCGACACGTTCGGGCGATCGAGCCCACCCGAGCCTCCGATGGAGGAAGCGTAGGCAAGTCGCGGCGCTCCGCAGGTTCAAGAGGCCCGGACCGCTTCGCGCCCTCCGGATGGTCTGGGACTACGAGCTCAAGATGCGCGTCCGATCCCCGCGCCCGACAGTCTTCGAGCGCCTCCTGAGGATCGAACACCTCGCGCGATGGTTCTGCGGATGGGCGCGGATTGACCCCAAGGTCGGGGGGGCCTTCCGGTTCGGCGGAGAGACGTGCATCTTCCAGCCCGAGGGGCGCGGCTGGGAGACGCGGATCGAGGAAGGGGAGGTCCTCCGGCGCTTCGCCTTCGAGTGGCCGATCCACGGAACGCCCACACGGGTGGCATACGACCTCGAGGACGCGGGGGACGCTGCGACGATCCTCGTGGCCCGGCATCAAGGCGTTCCCGTCCCCGAGTCGGGCTGCGGATCAGTCCTCGACGCGTGGCGTGTGTGCCTGGGGAACCTGAAATCGATCGGGGAAGGCCGAGGGGAAAGCGTCCGTCCGGACCACACCCTGCTCTACGATGGACAGTGGTCTCTCGCCACGATCGTCGAGGCGAGCACGGACCGCGTGTACGAGGCCCTCGTGACGCCCGCCCAGGTCGATGGTTGGTCCACGGGAGGGGTCCCCTCGGGGCGCGTCACCCCGGAACCGGAGCCCGGCGCGATGTACGCCTTCGGGGACCCGGACGGACCGTTGCGCGTCCTCGAGCTCGTGCCGGGGAGAGGGCTTGCGCTCGGGGACACGACGCCCGGCCGGGATGCCCGATGGGATCTCCGGCTCGAGGAGAAGGCGAGCGGTACGGCCGTGTACGTCTCCGCGGCGGGGCCCTCCGACGCCACCCGGGCGCTGCGCGATCGCGGACGATGGTCCGACCGCCTCGTGGCCCTCAAGAACCTCGTGGAGGGCGGGGACCCGGGGTTCGAGAATCCGTACGAGGCTCAGGCGCGCCAGAGGTAGGGCTACGTCGCCGTAAGGGAGGCCCAATCCTCTTGGACCGCGACGGCGGCGTTGTGTCCTGGGGCCCCGAGGACGCCCCCGCCCGGATGCGTCCCCGCGCCGCAAAGGTAGAGACCACGGATCGGCGTCCGATACTTCGCCCACCCCACGACGGGGCGGAAGGAGAGCATCTGGTACGGCATGATCGCCCCGTGGAAGACGTCCCCCTGCGTCAGCCCATACTCGGACTCCATCTGGGCCGGACTCACCGTGTGTTTCGCGATGACCGCGCTCCGGATGTTCGGGGCGTACGCTTCGAGGACGTCGAGGATGCGATCCGCGAAGGGCTCCGATTCGTCCTCCCACGAACCCTTTACGGGGCGGAACGGGGCGAATTTCGCGGAGACCGTCAGGGTGTGCATGCCCGGAGGGGCCACGCTCCGATCGTTCGCGGAGTGGATCACGAACTCGAGGAACGGTTCCCGGGACGGATGCCCCGCTTTCGCGTCGTCGTACGCCCGCTCGAGGTAGTCCATGGATGGCGCGATGTTGAGGATCCCCTTGTGATGCAGCTGCAGCGTCGTCCCGGGCACCGCGACGAAGTCCGGAAGCTCCCGGAGTGCGAGGTTGAGCTTGAACGAGGACGACTCCATCTTGATTCGCGAGACCGCGCGCAGGAAATCCTCCGGGAGACGGGCAGGGTCCACGAGGCCCAGGAACGTCCGTTTCGGATCCGCATTGCTGACGACGACCTGCGCGTCGATCCGCTCCCCGTCCCCGAGGAGGACGCCCGTCGCCCGTCCGCCCTCCACGAGGATGCGCTCCACGGGCGAGGAGGTCCGGATCGTCGCACCGTAGGCCCGGGCCGCGCGGGCGAGGGCCTCGCTGATCCCACCCATCCCGCCGCGGACCCACCCCCAGGCCCCCCTCACACCGTTGATCGTCCCGAGGCTGTGGTGTCCGAGGACGAACGCGGTCCCCGGGGTACGGGGGCCCGCAAAGGTTCCTGCCACGCCGCTCGTCGCGAGGGAGGCTTTCACCTCGTCCGACTCGAAGTAGTCGTCGAGAATATCCGCGATGGACATCAGGAACACCCGCCGCAGGAAATCCTCCGCCTCCGGGGTCGTCACGAGGGTCGCGAGGTCTGCGAGGGCGACGGGCGGCGCGAGCAGGGTCGGCTCGACGAGCTCCCCGAACTCCCGCCAGAAATCTTCGTAGCGGGGGAAGGCCCGGGCGTCCTTCTCCGAGAACTTCGCGACCTGCGACTGGTTCCACTCCATGTCCTGTCGGTACAGGAGGAAGCGCCCGTCCGGGAATGGGACGAACTGCGCCGGATCGTTCACATGCTCCTCGAGGCCATGGCGGGCGAGCTCGAGGTCTTCCTTGATCTCCGGACGGAACAGGCCACACGTGTACGACAGGGTGCTGACCCGAAAACCCGGATGGATCTCCTCCGTCACGCACGCCCCGCCGACGATCGGGCGCCGTTCGAGCACGAGGACGCGCAGGCCCCGCTTCGCGAGATATGCCGCCGAGACGAGGCCGTTGTGTCCGGCGCCCACGACGACGACATCGAACGAAGCCATGGAAGGGGCGCCAACTCGCATCGAGAATAAATCGATTACGCGCCCGTCACGCCGTCGGGCGATCGAGGAGCGAACGCGTCTCGCGGAAGATCGCGTCGAACATCGGCTCCGTGAGCCGCCCGGTCGAGGTGTTCCGCTGGCTCGGATGGTACGAGTCAAGGAGGGTCACCGGCGGGATCCGGACGCAGGCCCCGTGTCGGAACCTCGGCGCCGGGATCGGAGCGACACGCCCGAGCACCTTCCACGCGCGAAGGAACGCGAGATGGGCGGCGCCACCCAGGGCGACGACGACCTTTGCGCGGTCGAGGAGCTCGAGCTCCCGGACCAGATACGGACGGCATCGCGCGAACTCAGCGGTCGTAGGGCGGTTCCCCGGTGGGGCGCATCGGACCGCGGCCGTGATATAGCAATCCCGCAATTCGAGTCCATCGTCCCTCGAGACGGAGGTCGCCTGGTTCGCGAATCCCGCTCGATGCATCGACCGGAAGAGCCAGTCCCCGCTTCGGTCGCCCGTGAACATCCGCCCCGTGCGGTTCCCGCCGTGTGCCGCGGGAGCCAGGCCGACGATCACGACCCGGGCCCGAGGGTCTCCGAAACCCGGCAGCGGCCGGCCCCAGTACTGCCAGTCCCGGAAGGACGCGCGCTTCGCCACCGCGGCCCACTCCCGGAAGGCCACGAGACGAGGACAGAGTCGACACGCGACGATCCGTTCGCTCAGAGCGGGCAACGACGCGTCCGTCGCCGACTCTCCGCTCCGCTTCATGCCTTCTTGTGGGGGGGATCGTAGAAGGGGCGCTTCACGACGGTCGCCGGCGCGCGATACCGTTCCCCTTCGACGGTGACCTCGAAGTCAACGACGGTCCCCTCCGCGCTGTACGCGGCCGGCACAGTCGCGAGTCCGATGTACTGTTTCAGGATCGGGGACCACGTGGTGCTCGTCGCATACCCGATGTTCCGCGGGCCCGAATAGATCGGGATCTTCTCTCGCGTCGGGTGCTGCGGAGATTCCGGGGGGAGGTCCTTCTTCCGGAACAGCTCGACGACCGTGGGCCAGTGGACCTGGATCCCAACGGTACGGCGTCGCGGGCCCTCACGAGCCTCCTTCACGAGCGCCGCCCTCCCGATGAAGGAGCCCTTCTCGAGGGTCACCGCCCAATCGAGCCCGAGTTCGAACGGTGAATACCGCTGCGACTCGATCATCGCGCGTCTGGCGGGCATGAAGTCGACCTCCGCGAGGATGAGACCCGCCTCGATCCGGGCGATGTCCAGCGCGGTCATCCCCGCGGGCCGGATGTCGTATCCCTCGCCGTCCGCCATGAGGGCATCCCACAGGCGCTCCGCGTGGTCCCAGTCCGTCCACAGTTCGAAACCCAGATCCCCCGTGTACCCCGTCCGCGAAATCGTGACCGGGATCCCGTCGTACTTCGTCTCGACGAACCGGAAGTACTTCAGTTTCTCGACCGCGCCGTTTCCGCCCTCCACGAGAATTGCGCGGGCCATCGGTCCCTGGAGCGCGAGGGCCGCGACCTCCTCGGAAACGTCCCGGATCGACACGTCGAATCCGGACGAGGTGTCTTCGAGCCATCGCAGGTTCGGATCCGCCGCCGTGAGCCGGTACACGCCGCCGCCGAAATTCCACAGAGTGCCGTCGTCCACGACGCTCCCGCGGTCGTCGCACCACGGAGTGTAGTAGATCTGCCCTTTCGAGAGCTTCGAGACGTCCCGGGTCACGACCCGGTCCAGGAGCGTCGTCGCGTCCTTGCCCTTGACCTCGTACTTGTACAGCGGGGTGACGTCGATGAGTCCCGCGGAGTGGCGGATCGCGTAGTACTCCATGATCCCGATCAGCTGGTACGAACTGGCTGCGAGGTATCCCGCCCATCCCCTCCATTCCCAGCTCTCGCACAGCGCGGACGTGCGCGGATGAAACGGCGACTCGCGGAGCGACATGTGTTTCGTCCCGAGACGGCGGCGCGGAATGCCGCACCGTCTCCATGAACCAGGAAGCGCGCGATGGCTCGAGCCGCGATAAACTTTTCGGGAAACGGAACACGTCACCCACGACAGCGTCAGGCACCGCGCAAAAATCTGCACATCGACAGAAACGCTTTAACCCCCTCCCCGATACCCGCGCAACCCATCGCACGTCGCACCGCGCCCCGGAGCGAGAGAGAGTGCGCATCGGGAGGACGGACATCCGTGGCAGCCACAGGATACGATGCCATCGTCATCGGCGGGGGCCACAATGGCCTCGTGGCGGCCGCCTATCTCGGAAAGGCGGGCAAGAAAGTCCTCGTCCTCGAGCGACGGCGGGTCCTCGGCGGCGCCGCGGTCACGGAGGAGGTGTACCCCGGGTTCCATTTCACGGAACTGTCGTACGTCTGCAGCCTGATGCGCCCGGAGATCATCCGGGAGCTGAACCTCCCCGCCCACGGCTTCCAAGTGATCCCTCAGGATGCGAGCTTCACCCCCCTGCCAGACGGGAACTACCTCTACTACCGCGGGGACGCGCAAGAGGCGATCGACGCGGTCTCGCGATTCTCGCGGACGGATGCGGAGAACCTGTCATCGTTCTCGCAGCTCATGACGCGGATGGCCAAGTTCGTGGCCCCTATGCTCATGATGACGCCTCCGGACCTGCACTCCCTGTGGCCATCGAACCTGATGAAACTGAGGGAACTGTACAAACACTTCAAGACTCTCGACGAAGAGGAGTTCCACACGTTCTTCCAGCTCATGACGATGAGCTCGGCGGACTACCTCGACCAGTGGTTCGAGTCGGAACCGCTCAAGGCGGGCATGTCGTCGAGCGGCATCATCGGTACCCTCCTGGGCCCGCGGTCGCCCGGGACCGCGTACGTGCTGATCCACCACTACATGGGGGAGATCGACGGATCGTACCGGTCGTGGGGGTTCGTCCGCGGCGGCACGGGCGCGCTGAGCTATTCGATTGCCCACGCGGCGGAGTCGTACGGGGTCGAGATCCGGTCGAGCGCGGACGTCCGGCACGTCCTCGTGCGGAACGGTCGCGCGATCGGCGTGGAGCTCGCGAGCGGAGAGAAGATCTACGCGCGCACGGTCGTCTCCAGCGCGGATCCGAAGCGGACGTTCCTGAAGCTCGTCGAACGGTCGGACCTCCCGCAGGACTTCGTCACGTCGATCGAGAACTACAACGTGATCGGATCTTCGGGGAAGGTGAACCTAGCCCTGAAGGAGCTCCCCCGGTTCCGGGCGCTCCCGCAGGCGGGGCCCCATCTGACAGGGGTCATCACGATCGGACCGGACCTCGACTACATCGAGGAGGCGTACGACGACGCGAAGTACGGGGACTTCTCCCGCCGGCCGTACATCGACATGTGCCTCCCGACCACGCTCGATCGAACGATGGCTCCGGCGGGGAAGCACATCATGTCCATGTTCGTCCAGTACGCGCCGTTCAACCTGAGAAAGGGGACGTGGCCCGAGCGCCGGGAGGAGTTCGGGGATACGGTCGTCGACACGATCGAGGAATACATTCCGGACATCCGGAAGATCATCCTGCACCGCCAGGTCATCACCCCCTGGGACATCGACAACGAATTCGGACTCACGGGCGGGAACATCTTCCACGGCGAACTGACGCCGGACCAGCTGTTCTTCCTGCGGCCCGCGCCAGGATGGGCGGCGTACCGAACGCCAATCAAGGCCCTGTACCTGTGTGGCTCCGGGGCCCACCCGGGGGGCGGGATCATGGGCGCGCCCGGCGCGAACGCGGCCCGCGAGATCCTGAAGGACATGCGGCTTCGGAAGGTGTGAGCCTTGGCGGACGGGTACGACGTCGTCGTGATCGGCGGGGGGCACAACGGGCTCGTCGCCGCGACGTACCTCGGTCGCGCGGGTCGACGGGTCGCGGTCCTCGAGCGCCGGTCCGTCCTCGGCGGGCCCGCGACGACGGAGGAGATTCGCCCCGGGTTCCGCGCCCCGACGGGAGCCGCCCTCGTGGGCATGCTGCGCCCCGAGGTCGTGCGGGACCTACAGCTCGACCAACACGGCTTGCAGCTAATCCCGGTGGATCCGGTCGTCACGTCGATCGGGGAGGACGGCCGCATCCTGCGGCTGTGGAACGACCCCGCGAAGGCCGCGGCGGAGATCGCGAAGTTCAGCGCGAAGGACGCGGACGCCTACATCAAGTTTCACGACTTCCTCGTCGGGTTGGCGGCAACCCTTGATCCGATCATGATGCGCACGCCTCCGAACGCCCTTGCGATGGGCACGGGGGAGATGCTCTACTATCTTCGGTTCGCGCTCCGCGCACGCCGGCTCGGAAAGTGGGCGATCGGGCAGGCCCTCCGATTCCCCCAGATGGCCCTGCGGGCGTCCCTCGGGGAGTGGTTCGAGACGGAGCTCCTGAAAGCGACCTTGTCCGTCGACGCCCTCCTGGGTCGCTGGGCGGGACCCTGGTCCCCGGGCACGTCGTTCGGCGTCCTGCATCGGTTCTGGCCCGCGGTCCACGGCAGCGCGTGGGCGATCGTCCGGGGAGGGACCGGCGTCCTCACGGACGCCATCGCCGCCGCGGCGCGGGCGGCCGGCGTCACGATCCGCACGGATGCCGCGGTCGCACGCATCACGACGACGGATGGACGGGCGACGGGCGTCCAGCTCGAGTCCGGCGAAGCGATCGCCGCGCAGGTCGTCGCCTCCTCCGCGGACGCGAAACGGACCCTCCTCGGCCTTCTCGCCCCGGCGGACCTCGAGCTCGAGGTGCAGCGGAGGATCCAGCACATGCGCATGGAGGGAGCCGTCGCGAAGATCAACCTCGCCTTGAGCAGCCTGCCGAAGCTCAAGGGGGACGATGGCGTGGCCGCCCCGCGCATCCGATACGGCCCTACCCTCGAGTATCTCGAGCGGGCGTACGACGACGCGAAATACGGCAAGGCGTCGGCGCACCCGTACTTCGACGTGACGATCCCGTCCCTCCTGGACCCGAGCCTCGCGCCGTCCGGTCAGCACGTCATGTCGATCCTGGCTCAGTTCGCGCCGTATCATCTGAGGCGCGGGGACTGGAAGACCGAGAAGGGGAAGTTCGCGGACAGGGTCGTGGACCGCCTGGACGAGCTGATGCCGGGCCTGCGAACGGCGATCCTCGCGGAGCAGGTCCTCACCCCCGTCGACATCGAGGAGAAGTTCGGCCTCACGGGGGGACACATCTACCAGGGGGAGATGAGCCTCGATCAACAAGCCTTCCTGCGCCCCGTCCCCGGGTGGGGGCAGTACCGCACCCCGATCCAGAATCTGTATCTCGTCGGCTCCTCGGCGCACCCGGGCGGCGGGATCACGGGCGGTCCGGGGCACAACGCAGCGCGCCAGATCCTCCACGATTGGGGACGGGCGGCAAGGGCCTAGGCGGCCGGCGCGCGTCCGTCACGCATACACGAACGGGATGTTCAGGGCGTCCGCAAGGTGCCGGTCCAGGGATCCGACGTCCTCGAGGGAAAGGTCCGCGAGGGCGTACTTCCCGAGGCTCGAGGCGAGCATGCGGATCTCGACCTCCGTCGCTTCGAGGAAGTTGTGCACTCCCTTTGCGCCCGCGACGCCCGCCGCGACGATGAACGGGCGGCCGAACGACACCGCCGTCGCCCCGAGGGCGAGCGACTTGACGATGTGCCCGCCGTCGAACAGCCGCCCCGACAGGACGTACGGGGTCTTGTGCCCCTCGACCCGCGCGTCCTGGATCCGCTTGAGGCAGGCGAGGGTCGGGAGGCCGAGATCCTTCAGCGCGATGACGGGGCTCATTCCCGTTCCGCCCTCCTTGCCGTCGACGAGGACCGCGTCGATCCGTTCCTGGCTCGCGACCCGGAAAAGGGCGAGGAGGTCCCGGAACGGCCCGCTCTTCACCCAGATCCTGACGCGGGGGAAGTTGTTCCGAAGGGAGCGCAACTGGGCGCGGAGGATCTCCTCCGTGTACGTGCCGGGAGCGCTGTGCCGCTCGTACAGATCCCGTTCCACGGCGTCGGGATCCTCGGGGAAGTAGTACTTCCCTTTCAGGGACCTCGCCATCTCCCGGGACACCTTCGTCTCGCCGCCGAGGCCGGGCTTCGCGCCCTGGCCTAGCTTCACCTCGAACGCGACGAGGCCTTTCCGGACGAACGGCTCGACGTCGGGGTCCGTGTACACCTTGTTCCACAGCTCGTCGAACGCGTCCTCGACGCTCTGCTGAATCACGACGCCCCCGTGAGATCCGTCGAGGGCATCCAGGTACGACGAGAGACGTTGCTTGAAGGTCGGCATCGTGGGCTTCGTGCGCTTTGCGTAGCCCCAGACCGTCGCGATGTTCTCCCCCAGACCCATCGGGATCCCCGCCTCGGCGGCACCCTTCCCGAGGTGGTCGCTCGCCCCGTGCGCGACCTCCGTGGACCCCATGGAAGCCATCGTGATCGGGAGCTTGGACCGGAAGCCGCCGACGGTCGCCTCGAGGGACACGTCCCCGTACAAGGGCTCGCGCCGAAGCTCCGTCATCTTCTCGAGCCGCTTCGGGGTGAAGACGGGTGGCAGGAGGACGAGCTGGTCGAGGGTGTTGAACCGCGTCGCCTGCCTCAGCGAGATGTCGGCCCCGAGGAGCGCCCGGCCGTACTCGTCGAGGTCGGAAAAAGGATACAGGGCGTCCTTCCCGTGCTTCGCCTTCTGGATGATCTCGTCCACGGGATATGACTCGAGGAAGGTGCGGCCCGCGGCCGCGGCGGACCGGACGGACGCGACCTTCATGAACAGCTTCGCGAGGGGCTCGCTCATCGAAGGGACCGCCTACGGGGACACGACTCCCGCGACCTTCGGATAGGGGCGGGCCTCCCAGACCGCCTGGAGCCCGCAGACGTACCGGGTGAGGCGCTCCACCCCGATCCCGAAGCCCGAAGAGGGCGGGATTCCTTCGCGGAGCATCTCGAGGTACCACCCGTACTTCGACGGGTTCTCACCCGTCTCGCGGAGCCGCGCGATCACCTTCCCGTACTCGTGCTCCCGCTCCGCCCCGGAGATCGCCTCGCCGTATCCCTCGGGATAGATGAGGTCGAAGTCGCGGAGGACCCCCGGTCGGTCCGGGTCCTCGCGGTCGTAGAAGCCACGGGAGCCGCGCGGGTAGTCTTTGATGAAGAACGGTTCGCGGAAGAGGGCGGACAGGAACTCCTCGTGGTCCCACGGGATTTCGACCCCGTACGAGACCTCCCGTCCGTGCGTCTCGAGGAGGTCCAACGCCTCGTCGTACGTGAGGCGAGGGAAGGGGGGAGCCGCGCCGTTCAGGGTGCGCCCGCCCGCCGCGAGCTCGGCACCGAGGTGCGTCTTCGCGAAATCGCTCACGTGGGCGACGAGGTCTTCCGCGCGGCGCATCGCGTCCTCGTACGTCGCCCCGGCCTCCTCGACATCGACCTGGACGAATTCGACGAGATGGCGGCCCGTCGACGCGGTCTCGAGGGGTTCGAGCCGGACGTTCGGCGAGAAGAAGTAGACGCGGCCTAGCGAAGCGGCCATCATCTGCTTGTAGAGGATCGCGCTCGACATGACCTTGTACTCGCGACCGTAGAAGTCGATCGTGACCTGCTTCGCCCCGCGAATCCCCGGGTCTGTCACCGGACCGATGATCGGCGGCAGGAGCTCCGTGAAACCTTGACCGTTCAGGTACTCCCGGATCGCCCCACCCAGGGCCGCCTGGATGCGGAGGATGCGCCGGATCCGCGGCTCGCGCATGAGGCGATACGAGGACCGTAGCTCTTCCACGGGCACCTTGGCGGGATCCGTCGACACGAAGAGAGCGAGGGACCCAGACTATCTTAACTTATTGCTCTCAGGATTGGCAATCCACATATAATCGGACCATCACGTGCCACAAAATCCATCTGACAGACAAGTCTCCTCGGGGGCGCTCCTTGATGGGCGACGGACGCGTGGGCGGGACCGCGATGAGCCTCCTCCCCGTCGGAAGGCCCGCGCCGGACTTCGAGTCGACGGACGCGGACGGCCGCGTCGTGAGGCTCCGCGACTACCGCGGGCGCCCTGTCGTCCTCTACTTCTATCCGGAAGACGACACACCCGGATGCACGCGGGAGGCGTGTGCCTTCCGCGACGACATCGACGCATTCCGTTCGAAGGGCGCCGTCGTGCTGGGCGTGAGCACGCAGGACGAGGCGTCCCACCTCGCGTTCCGGGACAGGTACGCGCTCAACTTCCCCCTGGTCGCGGACGCAGACAAGCAGATCACGCGCGCCTACGGCGCCCTCGGTTTCCTCGGGTTGGCACACCGCGTGACGTACGTGATCGATGGAGAGGGAACGATCGTGGGCTCGTTCCGTCGACTGGACCCGAAGTCTCATAGCCAGGAGGCCCTTCGGATTCTCTCGCGGCTCGAGGTCCGGCATCCATGACACAAGACCGACTTCCCGGCGTGACGGTCCCGCGGCACGTTCGGCTGGAATACGAGGGATTCACCCGGCGGTTCAAGGGATTCGAAGACGTCCCCGCGGTCCGCGCGATCTTCGGTCCGCGCACGACGCATGCCCTCCGGTCCCTGAAGGTCGAGTTCTTCTCGTCCCGCTGGGGCTACATGGGCGTGAGCGACGAGGACGGGCACCTGCTCGTCTCGACGCACTACTTGAGGAAGGGGAACCCCCGGGACATCTACCTCGACGTGATCCATGAACTCGTCCACGTGAGACAGTTTCGCGAAGGGAAGAAGCTCTTCGCGGACGGATTCGAGTATCCGGACCTCCCCACGGAAATCGAGGCGTACAAGACGTGCATCGCGGAGGGCCGCCGACTCGGCATGACGGATGCCCAGCTCTACGAGTACCTGAAGGTCGAATGGATGGGCGAGAAGGAAGTCCGCCGGCTTGCGAGGAACGTCGGGGTCAAGGCTCCCCCGATCCGGCGCGCGAAGAAGCGACGGGCGTGATGTCTCGGGCGGGGCCCGGGATCGCCCGCGCTCGAGAGTGGTACCTCAGGAGCTCCCCGCCGCCTCGAAGGCGCCAAGCTGCGGCTGAGTCGTCTTGGGTCTCGTGAGACCCGTCACCCGAACGCCAAGGAGACGCACCTTTCGGCCGCGTCCCTCGAACTCCCGCACGAGGCTGCGACAGACCTCCCGGAGGACCGCCTCGTCGAGCACGCGGGAGCCGAGCGTCTTCTCGCGGAGATGGGTCTGGAACCCCTCGAACCGGATCTTGATCCCCGCCGTACGGAACATGGCACCCTGTGCGCGAGCTCGCAGGAACACGTTGTGGGCGACGTCGTCCAGAGTCTCGAGCACGACGGTCCACTCGGACACGTCCCGCTCGAACGTCCGCTCCACGCTGATCGACTTCGGGTCGGGGCGTTCCTCGACGGGCAGTGCCTCGAGGCCGCGGGCGATACCCCAGAGCCATACCGCATTCCGACCGAGGAGCTTCTTGAGGTCGTCCCCGGGAAAGCGAGCGAGTTCGCCAATCGTCCGGACGCCTACCCGTTCGAGTATCTCCGCGGTCTTCGGACCGACGCCGCTGATCTTTGTCACGGGGAGGGGTGCGAGGAACAGTACGACCTCGTCGGGCCCGACGACCTTCACCCCGTCGGGCTTCGCGAGATCCGAGGCGATCTTCGCAGTCGACCTGTTCGGCGCGACACCGATCGTGCACGCAAGGCCTTCCCGCCCTCGGACCGCCGCTTTGATCCGACGGGCATGGTCTCCCGCGTCCCCATAGGTGGAGATCTTCGACGACGCGTCGAGGAACGCCTCGTCGATGCTCACGTGCTCCAGCACGTCCGCGTGGTCCCGGAGGACGTTCATCACGCTCTCCGAGACGGCTCCGTACAGATCGTAGTTCGGCCGAAGGTACACGGCCTGGGGGACCTTCCGCCACGCCATCCCAATCGGCATGCCGCTGTGGACGCCGAGCTCGCGCGCCTCGTAGCTACAGGCCATGACCACGCCTCGGCCCTTCCCGCCTTTCGGGTCCGCGCCAACGATGACCGGCTTTCCGATCAGCTCCGGCTCCTCCCGCCGCTCCACGCTGACGTAGAACGCGTCCATGTCCACGTGCATGATGACGCGCAACTCGGAATCCCGGTGAACAAACCGCACGACGCGACTAACTAGGTTGCGGTCGGGACGCGCGATCGCCCGCGCGCCACCGGAGTGCCTGTTCCTCAATCGATCGGATGAAATCGGACTTCGCTTCCGTGTACCCTTCGCGGTCCCGGCCGTATCGTTCCGCCAGACCCCGCTTCAAGGTGGCGTATTCGGCCGCCCTGCGGGGATGCGTCCGCAGGAAGTCGCGGAACAGGAGATGGCGATCCCAGAAGCGCCCTCCGTGCTCCACCGCGTGAACATGGTGGGTACGTGCGCCGCTCGGACCCTTGCGAAAATAGCGACGCTCCGGGATCTCCACCTCGTACTCCGGGACGTACTCGTATCCGAGGGAGGCGAGCGGGTCGACGAGGTCCGCCGCGCGCTCCAGGCTCGGGATTCCCAGGAGGATGTCGAGGGTCGGCTTCGCGGCGAGGCCGGGGACGGCGGTGCTCCCGATGTGCTCGAGTCCGACGGCAAGAGGCCCGACGACCCCCCGGATGCGGGCCCCCTCCTCCTCGAACCGCTCCGGCCAGGAGGGATCGTACTCGACGATCACGACACGGGCCGGTTCTTCGACCTGGCTTGGGGGCACGGGCGCACCGCCACGCCGCTCAACGGAAGTCCACGAGGCTCTTCTGGCCCGCGGGCGCGCCCGCCTGCGCTGGGAACTCGTACTCCATGAGCCCCGCGAGCCGCCGGAACTCGTTCACGCTCGCCGGGCCGAATCCGGCGTAGTGATTGTTGAAGAACACCATGGCTCCCTTCACGGAATCGGCGGCCTCGTCGAGTTCCTTGTACCACGCACGCATCTCCGAGCCCCGGTCCTTCTGGATCTCCTTGAAGCTTGTGAGCTCGCGGTCCCCGACCATGCGAAGGTAGACGTAGTCCGCCGTGACGTCGGCCGGGGTGCGGAGGTACTGGTTCTCCGACCACACCATCGGGACGTTCCGGTCCCTCAACAGGCGATACACGTCGTCCCGGAACCAAGACTTGTGCCGGAACTCGATGGCATGCGGATACTTGTCGACCTCGAGCGCCCGGACGAACGCCTCCATGAGGGTCCAGTGCGTGTCGTACTTGATTGACGGGGGAAGCTGCGCGACGAGGGGCCCGCATTTCTCCCTGAGTTCCTTCGCGGAGGCATAGAACCATCCGAGGGGTTCCGTCACGTTCTTCAGCTTGTGCTCATGGGTGATCCGCTTCGGCATCTTCATCGCAAAGGTGAACCCGGGCGGCGTGGACTTGTGCCAGGTCTTCGTCATCGCGGGCCCCGGGTTCCGGTAGAAGGACGAGTCGACTTCGACGACGTCGAAGACCTTCCCGTAGAGCTTCAGGTAGTCCGACTTCTCTGTGCCACGCGGGTAGAAGCCACCGATCCAGTCGTCGTAGCCCCAGCCGCTGCACCCGATCCGCAGCTTCTCCTTGAGGCCGGCCAAGGGATCCCTCGAAAGCCCTGTGAGGAACGACGAAGGAGCCCTTAGCCCTTCGCACGGACCGTCGGGTCCGCCGGACGCTGCCGGCCTTGATTCCCATCGGGGAACGAATAAATAGGCTCCGCAAGGCTGCACGCGCCTCCGGCGGGCCGAATCCTTTGGACCTCATTGTCGCTCTCCTCCTCTTGTTCGTCACGGCACGCCTCGCGGGGGAAGCATTCGAGCGGATGCGTCAATCGCCGCTCATTGGCGAGGTCCTCGCCGGGATCCTGCTCGGACCGATGCTCCTAGGGCTGATCGATCCGGACCCGACGACGGAACTCGGGGCCTCCCTCTCCGTCGCGGCGAACCTGGGGATCCTTGTCCTCGTCCTCCTGGCCGGGATCGAGCTCGGCCGGGAAGGGCTCCACCAGGCGTTCCGCGAACGGAGCATGGTCGTCGCGATGGTCGAGTTCTTCCTTCCGTTCGTGGCGGGCTACGCGTTCGGCCTGAGCATCGGCATGACGTTCGCGCAGGCGCTCTTCCTGGGGACCGCCCTGTCCGTGACCGCGCTCCCCGTGAGCGTCCGAATCCTGCTCGACCTGAACCTCCTCCACAGCCGGCTTGGGCGCGCAATCGTGTCCGTCGCCCTGGTGAACGACCTCGTCGCCTTCGCGATGCTCGGCCTCGTCCTGGAGCTCACCCGGATCGGAGGGGTCGTGGACGGATCGACCGTCGCCCTGGTCCTCGCGAAGAACTTGATCTTCCTCGGACTCGTCTATTCGGTGAGTCTCGTCCTCAAGGAGAGTTCTCGCATCACCCGGAGCGGACAGACGTACATGCAAACGTTCCTCGGGAAGCTCCGAGGGCAGGAGAGCGGCTTCGCGGTTGCGGTCGCGATCGCCCTCGCCCTCGGTGCGGGCGCGGAGCTACTCGGAATCCACTTCGCCGTGGGGGTCTTCTACGGCGGGATCCTGATCACCCCCAGGCTCATGGGACGAGAGCGGTTCGCGAAGATCCGGAACGCCGTCTCGTCCGTCGCCTTCGGCTTCTTCACGCCCATCTTCTTCGCGTTCGTCGGGCTGAACTTCGCGGTCGCCCTCGGCGCGTGGCCGCTCGTCGTGACCGTGACCGCGATCGCGTTCCTGGGCAAAGTCCTGGGCGGAATCCTTGGTGGGTACGTCGCCCGCTTTCGTGGAGCCCCGCTCCTGGCCCTCGGCTTCGGGCTCAACGCCCGCGGGATGATGGAACTCCTCCTCGCCCAGGTCGGCCTCGCCGCGGGGATCATCGGGGCGGACCTGTACTCAGCCCTGATCGTGATGGCCCTTGTCACGACCTTGTCGACCCCGTTCGCGCTGAAGCGGCTCGTCCGGCGCTTCAAGGCGTCCGACGTCATCCCGGTCGCCCACGAGGCGCCGTCGGAGGCCCCACCGGATGCAGAGCCGACCGGCGGGCCCGTCTCGGGGATCCGGGAACCGGGCTCCGGCGGCGTCTGAAGGCGCTCGCCACCGGAAGGCTGAAATCGCGTCGGTGGCATCGGCGCACGGATGTCGGAGCTCGTCGAGCGGGGGGTGAAACGGATTGAATGGGCGAGGGCCCACATGCCGGTCCTCGCGGCGATCCGCGAGGCGCTGCGGACGTCCAAATCCCTCAAGGGCCTGAAGATTGGGATGGCCCTTCACACGGAGGCGAAGACCGCCGTGCTCGCCCTGAGCCTCCGCGACGCAGGGGCGTCCGTCCGGCTCGCGTCGTGCAACCCCCTCTCGACCGACGACAGCGTCGCCGCCGCCCTCACGGAGGCGCATCGCCTCGACGTGTACGCACGGAAGTGGCAGACCACGGAGGAGTACTACGAGAACCTCCACAAGGTCCTCGATCTCAAGCCGGACCTCGTGATCGACGACGGCGCGGACCTCATCTCGATCCTGCACACGAAACGGCGCGAGCTCCTCGACCGGGTCCGCGGGGCGAACGAGGAGACGACGACCGGCGTGGTCCGCCTGCGGTCCATGGAGCGCGACGGCGCCCTCCGGTTCCCCGTCATCGACGTGAACGACGCGAAGATGAAACACCTGTTCGACAACCGCTACGGGACCGGCCAGAGCGCGCTCGACGGGATCATGACCGCGACGAACCTGTTGATCGCGGGGAAGACCTTCGTCGTGGCGGGCTACGGGTGGTGCGGACGCGGGATCGCGACGAGGGCGCGGGGCATGGGGGCCCGGGTGGTCGTCACGGAGGTCGACCCCGTGAAGGCGATCGAAGCGACGATGGACGGGTTTGAGGTTCTGCCGATGTCGAAGGCCTCGCGGATCGCGGACTTCATCGTCTCCGCGACCGGGGTCAAGGGAGTCCTCACGTCCAGGCACTTCCCCGCCTTCAAGGACGGGGTCGTGCTCGCGAACGCAGGTCACTTCGACAACGAGATCTCACGATCCGACCTCGAGAAAGGGGCGAAGGCGAAGCGACGCGTCCGGGAGTTCGTCGACGAGTACGTCCTCCCCGGAGGCCGGCGCGCGTATCTTCTCGCGGAGGGGCGCCTCGTTAACCTCGCGGCGGGGCAGGGACACCCGGTCGAGATCATGGATATGAGCTTCGCGATTCAGGCCGCGTGCGTCGGGCATCTCGCGACCCACGCGGGCCGGATGAAGGCGGGCGTTCACCCCGTGCCGGAGGCGATTGACGATCGGGTTGCGAGGCTCAAGCTGAAGACGACGGGCCTGCGCATCGATTCCCCCTCCCTCGAGCAGCGGAAGTACGCAGCGTCGTGGCGCGAGGGGACGTAGGCGTTCGGATGCCTCCCGGGACGCCCCGCCCGACGCCGAGGCAGACGACGAGGGCCGTCCTAACGGATTTCGACGGGACCGTCACGCAGGAAGACGTCGCGGAGACAATTCTGGAGGAGTTCGCGCCGCCGGAGTGGTGGGACATCGAGGAGCTGCACCGGGCACGCCAGATCGGGACGCGGGAGGCCATGGCCCGCCAGTTCGCCTTGGTGCAGGCGCGGGAAGCGGACGTACTCGAGTTCGTGGACCGCACCGCCCGGATGGACCCGACGTTCCCGGCCTTCGTCGCCCACTGCAAGGGTCGAGGGGTCCGCCTCGAGATTGTGAGCGAGGGCCTCGACCTCTACGTGCATCACCTCCTCCGCACGTGGGGGCTGGACCTGCCCGTGCGCACGAACCACGTCACGTTCGCCGACGGGCGTGCGTCGATCACGTACCCGTGGGCGGATGGGACGTGCACCCTGTGCGGCACGTGCAAGCTCCTCCGCCTTTTCGAGCTGCGCTCGGAGGGCCATCGGATCGCGTACGTCGGGGACGGGCAATCGGACCTCTGTCCGGCGATCGAAGCGGACGTGGTCTTCGCGAAGGGAGAACTTGCGAGGCTGTGCACCGTCGAAGCCATCGAGTTCATTCCGTTCGAGCGGTTCTCGGACGTGCAGGAGAGTCTGGACGATTGGCTGTGAAGAACTTCCTCGGGGTGTTCGGCCACGTGGCCATGGACTACATCGTCTCCTTGCCCGAGCTGCCGTCCCCGAATACATCGATCGAGATCCTCGACCGGCAACGGCACTTCGGCGGCACCGCCGGGAACCTCGTACGCACGGCCGCGCGCCTCGGCGTGCCGACGTCCCTCGCGTCCTTCGTGGGCAAGGATTTCCCCGACGAATACCGGCGGGCCCTCCGCACGGAAGGCGTCGACCTGAGAGACCTCCGGACCGTCCCCGGGGCCACCCCGACCGCCTGGGTGTTCTCGGACCGTTCGGGAAACCAGATCGCCCTCTTCGATCAGGGGACGATGAAGAGCGCCTCGGGCTGGCCGATTCTCCGCCACAGCGTCCGCGATGTCGAGCTCGTCCACATTGGGACCGGGCGTCCCGAGTACTACCTCAAGATTGCAGCTCTCGCGGAGGAACTGGACAGAAGCATCGCGTTCGACCCGTCCCAGGAGATTCACTACGTGTACGG
>DATEUA010000069.1:0-6019 GCA_035283405.1 Thermoplasmata archaeon
AACGCACTCAGACGTGGGGTATCCTCACCAGAGCGTGCACCGACATGAACAATCGGGACGACAACCAACGACACGAGGCGAACGATGGAGCCGTGGCTCATCTTCGCCCTCCTCACGGTCGTAGCCTACGGCCTCGGGGAGGGCCTGTCCAAAGAGCCGACCGTCCGGCTGGGTTCAGCCCGGATGCTCCTCTTGCACACCGCCTATAGCGTCCCGATCTACGCAACGTGGTTCCTCCTCGGCAGCGGCTGGACGAACCTGACCCTTGCGGGGGTCGCGTTCGGGGCCGCTGCTGCGGGTTGCGGCGCGGTGGGCGCGGCCCTGTGGTTCCGCGCGATGGAGACGGGCAACCCGTCCGTCGTGAGCGGCTTCACGGCCGCGTACCCGGTCATCACGCTCGCCGCAGCCGTCATCCTCCTCGGGGAATCGCTCCTGCCCGTCCAGATCGCGAGCATCGCGCTGCTCGTGACGAGCGCGACGGTCCTCGGGTCGTCCGAGAAGGCGGAGCGGGTCGCGGGCGGCCGATCCTGGGTCCCGGCGATGATCGTCACGATCGTGCTGTGGGGCGCGTGGGGCATCTTCGAGAAGCTCGCGATCGACTCCGTCGGGTACGCGGCCAACGCGGGCGTGTACGCGGTCGTCTCGACGCCAATTTTCCTGCTCATGGCGCGGGGTCGCTCCAAGCCGGGGGCGTGGGACCGGAAGAGCGTCGTCGCGGCCCAACCGGCCCTCGCGCTGTTCGCCGTCGCAGGGATCACGACGTACCTCGCGATCGGCATGGGGCCCCTCGCGATCGTGGTCCCCCTCACGACCGCGTATCCGCTCGTGGCGATCCTGTTCCGCCGCCTCTGGCACGCGGAGCGCATGACGCGTCCTCAGACGGCCGCCGTCGCCTGCGCCCTCCTGGGCGCGCTCCTCGTGAGCCTGTAGCGGTGCCGTGGCCGATTGGATCGGGGCACCCAGGCGACGTCCTGGTCTGCCTCGCCGCTACACCCGTCGGAGCCTGAGGTCCGCGAGGATCTCCCGCGCGGCGTTGTGCCCGGAGGCGCCCATGATGCCGCCGCCGGGATGGGTGCCCGATCCGCACAGGTAGAGGCCCTTGATCGGCGTCCGGTACTGCGCCCATCCCGGGACGGGCCGAAGGAAGAACAGCTGGTCCGGCGTGGGCTCCCCATGAAAGATGTTGCCGCCCGTGAGTCCGTATTCCTGCTCGACGTCCAACGGGCTGATCACCTGGCGGTGGACGATGATCTTCCGAAGGCCGGGGATGTACTCTTCCATCGTGTCGATGACCGTGTCGCCGAACTCCTCGCGCCGTTCGCGCCAGGTCCCCCTCCGAAGGGAGTACGGGGCGTACTGGACGAACATAGACATGACGTGCTTCCCCGGCGGGGCGACGCTCGGATCGAGCAGGGATGGGATGCACACGTCCACGTAGGGTCGCCGGGAGAAATCCCCGTACTTTGCGTCGTCGTAGGCCGCCTCCATGTACTCCGTGTCCGGGCAGACCGTGATGACCCCGGTCAGGTGGGGTCCGTTGCCCGGCAGGCATCGGAAGTCCGGCCGCTCGCTGAGGGCGAGGTTCACCTTCGCTGCGGACCCCTCCACGTTGAAGTTCTGGATCCCTCTCGCATAGTCCGAGGGCAGATCTCCAGGATCGACGAGCTTCAGGAACGTCCTCTTCGGATCCGCGTTGGAGACGACGATCCTGGAGCGGATTGTCTCGCCGTCCGCCAGCTCGACCCCCTGGGCCCTCGAGTCTTTCACGAGGATCCGTCGCACGTCCGCGCGGGTCCGGATCTCGACCCCGTGCGTTCGGGCCGCCCCCGCGATCGCCTGGCTGACCATCCCCGTACCCCCACGGACGAATCCCCAGGACCGATGGGCGCCCTCGACCTCCCCGACGAAGTGGTGGAGGAGCATGTACGCGGAGCCCGGGGAGCGGGGGCCCAGGAACGCCCCCGTGATCCCGTCGGCACACAGGCCGCCCTTGAGCGGCTCGGATTCGAACCACTCGTCGAGGAAATCCGCGGCGCTCATCGTCATGAGCTGGGCGAACGCGTGGAGCTCGGCCTCGCTTGCGGACTGGAAGTGCCGGTACAGCTTGGACAGCTTCCGGAGGTTCGAGGGGCCGAGCGACCCGACGTCGGGCGGCGTCATGAGCAGCATCGGCGCGATGAACTTCGCCATCCGGGTCATCCGCTGGGAGTAGCGGATCATCGCCTCGGCGTCCCGTTTCGAGAATCGAGAGATCGCCTGGAAAGCCTCCTCGTCGTCCCCTCGGTAGTACAGGAAGTCCCCGTCCGGGAGGGGAGTGAAGCTCCCGTCCTGGGGGATCACGTGGAAGCCGTGCGACGGGAGGTCGAGTCCCCAGATGATCTCGGGCCGCAACATGCTGCAGACGTACGACAGCTCGGAAAACCGAAACCCGGGATGGACTTCCTCCGTGACCGCGGCACCTCCGACGACATGCCGCCGTTCGAGGACCAAGACCCTCTTGCCCGCCTTCCCCAAGTAGGCCGCGGCGACGAGGCCGTTGTGACCGGCCCCGACGACGATCGCGTCGTACGTCACCATTCAAATGGGGGAAAGCGGGAGAGGATGTATGCTTTCCTACCGGATCATTCGATTCCGAGGCGCTCTCTCACGTACGCGTCGAAGTCGTGGACCTGCGGTTCCTGAGAGCTGTATCGGCCGCCCTTCCATACGCGAGATCGCATGCCTCGCTGGGCGCGTTCGCACACCTCCCAGTCCTGCCGATTGATCAGGTCCCACAGGTCGACCGCGTCGGACGGGTCGAAATCCGGACGCGCCGCGGTCTGCGCGTCAAAATAGAAATCGCACTCGATCCTCGATGTCCCTGGGGTGAGCGGCCACGTCCGGTGGACCATGAGGAAGTCCGGATGGAGGCTCCAGAATAGGTTCGGGAAGACGACATAGTAGTAGATCCGTCTCCGATCCTCGCCCTCGATGCCGCGGATGGGCGGACGGCCCGTGTACCCGGACCAGGTCATCGACTGGAAGTCTTCGTTGAACGTCATGTAGCTCCCCGTGTACTTCGAGCGGCGATCCCCGTCCACGAAGTACGACGTGACCTCTCCGCCCATGTAGTGCGTGATCCGGTTCAGGTCTGGATGGATCGGAGCGCAGTGATAACATTCCGAAAAGTTCTCGACCAGGAGCTTCCAGTTCGCCTGGATGTCATACACCTTGCGGCGCACGAGCAACAGATCCGCCAAGCCGAACCGGTCGAAGTCCGCGAGGAACCCGCCGATGTCCTCGCGGATCGGCCTCGCGCTCGGGTCCAGGTTCGCCCAGAGGAAGCCGGCCCACGGCTCGAGGGCGACCGGGAACAGGCCGAAGTCCTCCTTGCTGAAGGCCTTCAGATCCTCCGTATGCGGCGCCCCGACGAGCGCGCCTTCCGTCGAATACGTCCACGCATGGTACGGGCATACGACGGACCTCATCCGCTTCCCGCTCTCGTCCACGATGAGGCGGGTCCCGCGATGCCGGCAGATGTTGTAGAACGCCCGGACCTTCCCGTCCGTGCCTCGGACCACGAGGACGCTCTCGTCCCCGATCTCCTTCGTGAAGAAGTCTCCCGGCTCGGGGATCTGCTCCTCGCGGCCCACGTTGAGCCAGCTCCGGTAGAAGAACCGCTCGAGCTCCTGCCGCATGATCTGCTCGTCCGTGTAGAACGAGCCGGGCGGAGTCGAGGCGGCCAGGTGGCCTCCCACTTCATCGCGTCCTGGAAACTTCCGAACGACGGGGCTCGACATGCGTTCTCGAACGCATACGTCGAGGATTCTCTTAGCGTTTTCGTCTCGCGGCGTCCATTCCGATTAGGGACCTTTCATTCTAATCGTAGTCTCGCTCCTCCGTGGGGAGGGACTTCGGACGCAAATGCTTAACCGAAACCTCGTTCATCGATGCGCGTCGACGGGGGTTCGATGGGTAACACGGCCGAGTTCGATGGCGTGCACGCGACGGACGGGCTCCCCGTGGATCCCGCCGCCGTGGCCGCGGTCCTGCGGCCCCGCGACGCGGCGTCCACCCTGCCGCGGGCGTTGTTCCTCGATCCGAGCGTGCACGCACGGGAGATGGACCGTCTCTTCCGGAGGACCTGGCACTGCGTGGGACGGGCGGACGAGGTCCCACGGGCCGGGGCCGTTCGGACGATCGAGCTCGCGGGTTCGCGGTGGTCCCTGCGGCGCGTCGGCGGGGCCGTGCGCCCGTCTCCGGACGAGAGCGCGGGTCCGCGCCCGTCGCCGATCGTCGAAGAGTGGCGGGGCTTCCTGTTCGCGACCCTCGACCCCGATCCGACGCCCGTCGAGACGTACCTCGGCCCATTCGCCCGCCGTGCCTCGGCGTATCCGCTCGAGGAGCTGAGGCTCGCGCACCGGGTCTGGTACGAGATCCGCGCGAATTGGAAGCTCATCCTGGAGAACGCGGCCGAGTGCTACCATTGCCCGGGCGTCCATCCGCAGCTCGCGCGGATCACCCCCTACCTGTCCGGCGAGGACGAATCCCTCGAGGGACCCGCGATCGGCGGTTGGATGGAGCTCGCGCCGGGCCGGACCTCGCTCACCCCCGATGGCCGGACGTCCCGGGCCGCCTTCGAGGGACTGGGCGCTCCGGAGCGGCGACGGATCTACTACTACTGCCTATTCCCGGCCAACTTCGTGAGCCTCACGCCCGACTACGTGACCCTCGACTGGTTCGTTCCCGCGGGTCCCGGCCGAACCCGCCTCATGTTCGACGTGTACGTGCACGGGGACGAGCCCGATCCCGCGGACGATGCGATCGCGTTCTGGGACGCGACGAACCGGCAGGACTGGCGAGTGTGCGAGCTCGCTGCGCTCGGCGCGAAGACCTCCGCATTCACCCAGGGCCGCTACAGCGATCTCGAGACGATGGTCCACGCCGTGGACCGGTACTACGTGCGGCGGATGGGCTTCGCGTAGCCCGGGCCCGCCTCAGCGCTTCCGGAGCTTCGGGTTCAGGATCTCTTCGAGGGCATGGCTGACCATCGTGAATGCGAGGACCAGGGCCGTGATGCAGATCCCCGGGGGCAGGAAGTACCAGTACGCGCCCGTGTAGATCGTCGCGGCGTCGTACGCGTTCTCGATCATCGTGCCCCAGCTCACCTGGGTCTGGTCCCCGAGCCCGAAGAACGCGAGGAAGCTCTCCGTGAAGATCGACGTGGAGACGGTCAGGATCATGTTCGCGAAGATGAGGGGCCCTACGACGGGGAAAATGTGCCGGAACATGATATGGCCGTCCCCGGCCCCGACGGCCCGGGCCCGCTCGATGAACGCCCGCGTCTTCACGGAGAGGACCTTCGAGCGGACGACCCGCGCGGTCGTGGGCCAGCTCACGATAGCGATCGCGATCACCACGGTTGCGAAGCCCGGGCCGAGGACCGCCACGAGCACGAGGACGAACGGCAGCCACGGGATCACGAGGAAGAAGTCCGTGAGGCGGGACAGCAGCTGGTCCCATCCGCCCCCGTAGTATCCGGAGAGGATCCCCACGGCCGCGCCCACGACGACCGCGATGAGGGAGGACGTCAGGCCGACGACGAGGGACACGCGGGCCCCGTACAGCAGGAGCGCGTAGAGGCTCCGGCCGAAGCGGTCTGTCCCGAGTGGGAAGTCCCCGCCGGGAGGGAGGTTGGGCGTCCCGAGGTTCGCCCCCGTCGCGTAGTTCGGGTAGTCGCCCGCGAGGAGGGGCGCGAGGACACCGAGGAACGTGAACACGCCGATGATCGCGATCCCGGCCGTCCCCATGGGCCGGCGGAGGAGCTGGACGAACGTCTCCTTCGCCTGCTTCCGCGCCGAGGCGTACCGCTCCCCAACCGCGATCTCCCTCAGGCGGTACAGGAGGGCCCGCATCGTCCTCACGCCTCGACGACCCGGGGATCCAGGTACGAGTACGCGATGTCTGTGACCGCGTTCGCGACCACGACGCCCAGCGTGCCCAGGAGGAACAGGGCGGACAGCAGGGGGTAGTCCAGCTT
>DATEUA010000070.1:0-46009 GCA_035283405.1 Thermoplasmata archaeon
CCGAAGGACATCTTCCTCGTGACGACGGACAGTTCCGCGGGTCGACAGACGCCGGCCGAACTCCTGAGTCTCCTCGTCCACGAGGAGTATGGACACTGTGTCCATGGATCGAACGCGGGGACGGGCTATGCCGCGCGACCCGGAGTCCTGGATCTCCTGAACGGGCCGTCGGTGTGCGTCTCCGAAGGTCTCGCGTTCCAGATGGAGTCGGACTTCCTCCCGATCTTGGGAGGCATCGCGGCCCAATCGATGACGGGTGACGAGGAGCGGGCGTTCGCGGATTTCTTCGATGCGGTTGGGGGCGTGGAGACGGTCGCCCGCGAATACGAGTTCCACACGCTCCTCGGACGGATCACCCGGTTCCTCCGGGTCGTCGGGGATGCGCGAATCAACTCGGGGAAGCAGGATCTCGTGGACTTCCTTGAATGGGCCCACCGCCGCACGGGGCTCGCCCGCGCGACCGTGTACTACGCGGTGTTCCCCGCGCACCAGGCGCTCGGTCCGGGCTACGCGACGACGTACGCGATAATCGGCGAGAGCATCCGGAGGATCCAGGGGGAGGCCCTGCGGCGCGGCAAGAGCCTGCCGGACTTCAATGCGTACGCCACTTCGATCGGCTGGCCTCCCAGGTCGGTCTTCGAAAAGAGGCTCGACGCCTGGGCCCGCGCGTGATCGGGGGCACTACTCGCCCGCCGGCTCATCGAGCCGCTCCCCGATGTATCGACGAATGTCGAGGCTGAGGTCCTCCATCGGCGCGTAGTAGCCCTTCGAGAAGGCCCGAGACTGCATCCCGGCCTGGACCCGTTCGCATATCGCCCAGTCCTGGCGGTTGATCAGGTCCCAGAAGTCCACGGCGTCGGCGGGGTCGAATCCCGAGCGGCTCATCTCGTCGGGGTGGAACAGAAAATCGCAGACGATCTTCGTGTGGGCGGGGCCCTGAGGCCAGAGGGTGAAGGCGGCCACGTGGTCCGCGGAGAGGCTGAGGAACAGGTTCGGATAGATCAGCTCGCCCTTGTGCCGGGTCCTCTCCTCCTCGCTCAGGTCGGGGAACGGTCGGCGGTCCGTCGTGCCACTTCGGGTGAACGTCCAGGCGCCCTCGCGGTGGGGAATCCCATCGGCCCAGTCGAGGCCCGCGCCTCCATCCTTCCTGAACGCGGGCACGACGTCGCACAGCTCCGGATGGACGGGTCCGCAGTGGTAGCACTCGTTGTAGTTCTCCGCGAGGACCTTCCAGTTCGCCCGGACGTCGTACGCGATCCGGCGCGCGGCCCGAAGGTCCGAGAGCGGGTACCGTTCGATTCGCCGCGGCACCGGACCCAGCTGGGCCTCGAGACCGTTCCCGCGCGACCGAGTCTCCTCGGGGGTCAGATTCAGGAAGAAGAACCCGCCCCAGGTCTCGAGCCTGACGGGGTACAGAGAGAACGCGACCCGGTCGGAGTCCGTGAAATCACCGAGGTGAGGCGCTCCGAGGAGCCGCCCGTCGAGCCCGTACGTCCAGGAGTGGTAGGGGCACCGAACGATCCCCGGCAGGTTGCCGTCCGGGCTCCCATCGTCCCGTGGCCCCTTCGCGACACACAGGACGCTGCCGCGGTGCCGGCACACGTTGTAGAAGGCGCGGAGGTCCCCTTCGCGCGTCCGGACGACGAGGACGCTCTCTCCAACGACGTCGAGGACCAGGAAGTCGCCCGCTTTCGGGAGCGCCTCCTCGCGGCCTCCGCAGAACCACTCCCGGAAGAAGATCCGTTCCCGTTCGCGCCGGAAGGCGTCGTCCGACACGTAGTACGCTCGGGGCAGGGAAGCCTCGAGGGCCGTCCGCATGCGTCGCCGGAGATGGGGCGCGGCGTCATAAGGATGCGCTCCGTGGGTGTGACTCGTTCCATCCGGAACTCGTCAACAAGTGCGACGGACGCCTTGACCCTTCCGGGAGCGACGATGATCGCAGGGATTCAAGAGGCGTACACGAAGGCGGTGGAACGAGCGGGAGAGAGCACCGTGAAGATCTCCCGGACCACGGGCTTCCCAGGGCCTCCCTTCGGACCGTTCCCTCGGCGAGGGGCGGGCTCGGGGGTCCTGCTGGACTCGGAGGGCCATGTCCTGACGAGCGAACACGTCGTCGAGGACTCTCCGAAGGTCATCGTGACCCTGGCGGAGGGACAGGTCCTCTCGGGGTCGGTCCTCGGCTCCGACGCGGAGACGGACATCGCGGTCGTGAAGGTGGACGCAGGGGATCTCAAGCCCGCGGTCCTCGGTGATTCGGACGCCCTCAAGGTGGGTCAGCCCATCCTCGCGATCGGGAACCCGCTCGGTCTGGCCGGCGGCCCGACGGTCACCGCGGGCGTAATCAGCTCCTTGCGGAGGAACGTGCAGCTCCGTGGGGGCGACGAACTTCCGATGATTCAGACGGACGCGGCGGTGAACCCGGGGAGCAGCGGAGGCCCCCTCGTGGATCTCGAGGGCCGCGTCGTAGGGATCAACAACGTGACGATCCCGTATGCGGAGGGGATGAGTTTCGCGATTCCGGTGAACCGAGCCGTGGCCGTCGCCCGAGAAATCCTTCGGCACGGGCGCGTCCTGCGTCCCTGGTTGGGGATCGTCGGGTACGACGTGGACCGTCGGGTCGCGTACCACTATGGGCTCGCGTCCCTTCGAGGCGTGTTCCTCGTCGAGGTGTCGGCGAACGGGCCCGCGGAAGGCGCGGGACTTCACGTCGGGGACGTGCTCGTCGGCTTGGACGACAAACCGCTCGGCAGCGTGGCGGACCTCCTCGATGCCCTTCGAGATCGGAAGATCGGCGAAACGATCGAACTGGAGGTGGAGCGCCTTGGACGACGGACCCGGATCCGGGCCGCCCTCGGGACCCGACCCTTCTAGGGACCCGGATCCTTGGGAGCCGTTCGAGCCCGACTTCCCGCCCGGCTCGCCCGGCCGCTAGGCCCTTCGCGACGGACCTCGAGCCCGAGCTCCGCGATGTAGTCTTCGGAGGCCACGAATCCGTAGGTACAGATGCCAAGGACCACTCCCTCGGACGGACTCGAGATCTCTTCGAGCACGCGGCCCAGCGGGTCTAAGACCTGGCCGACCGGCTCGCCCTCCGCGACGTCGGCTCCCGGCTCGAGAGCCCGACGCCAGAGTCCTGGCTCCCGATTGCGAAGGACTGCGAATCCCTCGAAGACACGATACGACTCCAAGTAGCTCGGCCGTCCGCGGATCACGCCCGTGGCGCGGAGGGCTCCGAGGAGTCCCCGGGACATCTCGTCGATATCCGGCGTCTCCGCCTTGCCCTCCCCGCCGATCTCGAGAAGGGTCGCGGGCGTCCCGCGCCGCGCCGCGGCGGCAATGAGACTCGTCTCGAGGATCGATCCCCGGTGGGCCCAGACAAGGGGCGTCCCGCAGGCCTTCGCGAGCATCCCCGCGCGCGCGTCGACGGCCGTGCCCGTCCGGTGGAACACCGCGAAGGGAGTCTGTAGGTACCGATTTCCCCCGCTGTGGAGGTCGACGACGGCGTCGCACCGGGACAACACATTCGAACCGAGGAAATCCCGAAGGCGGGACATCGCAGGCGGCGCGCGCGCCGCATCCCACACCCGATTCATGTCCGTGCCTCCGGCGTCGGCGCGCTCCATGCGCGAGAAGCCAGACGCGTTCAGGACGGGGGTGACGATGAGACGGCCCTGGAGGTCCGCGCGGTCGAAGTCATCGAGGAACTGACGGAGGACCGTCGGGCCGAGGTACTCGTCGCCGTGGATCGACGCAACGATCCAGACGGTCGGGCCGGGACCGTTGCCAGTGAGGATCGCCACAGGAATCCCTCCGCCCGGCGCTCCAGGGATCGCGAGGGTGCCCCGCACGTCTGCCCTTCCTCTCGCGAGCACGGCATCGACGTCGATCGGCTCCACGGGCGCGGGACGCCGGGCGGACCCTTGAAGGTTCACCTTACGCCTGATCGCCCCGGAAGGAGACGCCACAATCCTCGGGCGCCCTGTCGTCCCGGAGCCGGCCGAAAGACGGCGCCCGGAAGTGTCGTTCCTTCGAGAACTCGAGGAACCGCACCTCGACGACGACCTCCGGTCGCGTCCAGAACTTGACCGGGGTATCCATCTCCGGGACCTCGGGGAACGGGCAAGGGCCTTCGAGAGGCAGGAGCCGTTCGAGGATCAGCCCCCGAGTCAACTCATCGAATCCCGTCCCGACGCGGCCCAGGTACACGAGCTCGCCGTCGTGGTACGCGCCGAGGATCAGCGCGCCGAAGCTCGACGCCCGCTCGCCGAAACCTTCCGCGACCCCACACACGACGCAGTCCTGAAGCTGGGACTTCTTGATCTTGATCCAGTCCTTGCTCCGCTTCCCGAGATGGTACCTCGACCGCCGGCGCTTCGCCAAAATGCCCTCGAGGCCTCTCTCCACGACGGCTCGGAAGAACGCGACGCCCTCCTGTTCGATGACCTCGCTCAGGACGACGCGGTCGTCCACGGTGAGCGTTTCGCGTAGGAGGGCCTTCCGCTCCTCGAGGGGAAGGGACATCACGTCCCGGTCCTCGAGATAGAGGATATCGAATGCGACGTACGTCGCGGGCAGGCGCTTCGACAGGTATTCGATGCGGATCGGATCGCCGGTATGCTCTCGCTCCTGGAGCTTCTCGAAGCTCGGGATGCCTTGGTTCATTACGACGATTTCACCGTCGAGGATAGCGTCCTTCGTCGTTCGCACGGCAATCTCCGGATAGCGACGGGTGATGTCGTTGAGCCGGCGGTTCTGGAAGCGGTGCCGGCCGTTCCGAACGAAACAGAGAGCCCGCGTCCCGTCCCACTTCACCTCGAAGATGTGGTCCGGCGAGTCGAAAGGCTCCCTCGACAGCTCCGCGAGCATCGGCTTGAGCGCGAGACGATACGGGTCCGAAGATCCGGGAGCTCCGATTCGGTCTCGAGTCTCGTCGGGTGGTGCCACGTCCCCCGAATCCCGGGAAGGGCCCTTAACCGCGTCGCTTTCTTCGGAAGACCGTTGAATTGGGTAGCCGCGACCGCACGGGGCGCGGAGGCGAGGACGGCGACCCAATCTCTCGCAGCCGGCACGGCCTCTTCCTCCGGTCACCATCACCCTCGGTCCTCCGAAGCCCATACAATACGTACGGCACTCCCATGAGGCGGGACCCCCTCGCGCGTTTCGGGCCGCCGAACCCGCCCCTCGATGGGGGGGCGGGGCGGCCGCAAGGCCCAGGACAGCAACGAGGAGGATTGTGATGAGGAGGATCGACCGTCGAGCGTTCCTGAAGGCGTGCGCGGTGGGTTCCGGCGCGGTCGCCGTCACGGCCTCCGGTCTCCTCACACTCGAATCGTTCCGCGCCGAAGGAGCCCGTCGCGTCGGCGGGGGCCCAATGCCGCGCTCGTACTCGCTCCGGGCGCGCGAGGGTTCCATCTCCACGGTGGACGGCAAGACGCTGTATGCCCGCGGCTTCGCGGACGAGGTCGGTGCGATGAGCATCCCCGGCCCTGCGCTGTGGGCCCGGGAGGGCGAATGGGTCACAATCACCCTCACGAACGACGCACCCGAGGAACACGGAATCGCAATCGAGGGCGTCGCGGTCGGCCCACCGGTCCGTCCGGGCGGCTCGGCCGAGATCGCTTTCCAGGCTCCCCATCCGGGGACGTACATCTACCACGATCCTGCGGAAAGCCCCCTGAATCGGGCGCTGGGGATGTACGGCGCGTTTGTCGTCGTGCCCCTCGACACGCCGAATCGCGTGTGGAGCGGCGGACCGGCCTTCGCCCGCCAGTACTTGCAAGTCGTCAGCGAACTCGACGAGAGCTGGAACGCGGCCGCCAGCCTCAAGGCTCCCATCGACACGGGCACCTACCGACCGAACTACTTCTTCCTGAACGGACGTGGCTTCCCGGACAGCGATGTCGACCCGAACGCCCACATCCGGGGTTCCGTCGGCGAGACTATCCTGATCCGTTGGGTGAACGCGGGCCTGGTCCCCCACTCCCTGCACACCCACGGGTACCACTTCCTGGTCGTGCAACAGGACGGACGCCCAGAGGCAGGGTTCCGGGAGAAAGACAACATTCCTGTGTACCCGGGCCGGACGATGGACGTGATCCTGGACTTCGACCAGGCCGGGCTCTACCCGATGCACGACCACATCCTCATGGCGAACACGGGGAACGGGGTGTACCCGAAGGGGATCATGGGCATGTTCGAGGTCGTGTAGAGGTGCGAAGATGGCCGACCGAACCTATGTCCTCTGGCTCCGGAAGAGCGCGTCGGTCCGGATGCACGACGGCGTCAACGTGGACGTGTGGCCCTTTTCCGACTCGAAGGGACAAGCGACCCTCTTTCCAGGGCCGCTCCTCGCATCGAACGAGGGGCAGACCGTCCAGGTTACGTTCAAGAACAACATGAACGAGCACACGTTCCATTTCCATGGCATCGACGCCGACACCCCGAACGACGGCGTCCCGGAGACATGGCCGGTCGTCGACACGTACACGTTCCTGACGGACCACGCGGGCACGTACTGGTATCACTGCCACGCGAACACCGTCCTCCACCAGCAGATGGGCATGTACGGCCCGTACGTCGTGCTCCCTGCGGACGGGTCCAATCGGGCGTGGTCGGGAGGCCCCGCGTTCACGAAGCCGTACGTATGGATGCTCAGCGAGTTTGACAGCTCATGGCGGCTGAGCAATCCGAAGCCCAACTACGCCTACTTCAACCCGGACTACTTCCTCATCAACGGGAAGGACGGCTTCGACCCGATCGTCGCGGCGGACACGGCAATCGCGTGCACGGCGGGCGACACGATCCTTCTGCGGCTTATCCACGCGGGCTACCTGGTCGCCCAGGTCTCCCTCGGCGGACCGCCGTTCTCCGTGATCGCCTCGGACGGAAGGCCGCTCCCGTCGCCTCAAGCGCCACCGATCCTCGAGATGGCCTCCGGGGAGAGGTACGACCTGTTGATTTTCCCGGACGTCCCAGGGACGTACGAGGCCCGCGTGGACTACCTGGACTGGTACACTCGCAAAGTCCGAGGCACGGCGAGGACCACGATTACGGTTCTCTGAACCCAGGGGACGGCCACGGTCCACCCGGCCGGGCCACCCATTCCGCGGGGATGCGACGCTCACCCGGCTTTCGCGGCGGAGAGGCTCGCCTTGAGGGCCGCCATGAGGTCTTGCGTCGGCTGCGCGGCCGGTCTCGTCACGATGGGGATCTCCTTGCCCTCGACCTTCGCAGTGATGAGCTGCACGAGCGCCTCCCGGTAGCGGTCCTTGAAGCGCGATAGGTCGAACTCCGTCGTCAGCGCCCGGATCAGTTGCAGCGCCAGATCGAGTTCCTCCTCCGTCACGACGACGGGTTGGGTCGCGGGAATCTCGGGAGGGCCCTTGACCTCGTCCTGGTAGAGGAGGGTCGTGAGGACGAGGCCGCCGTCCTGCGGGCTGATCGTGACGAGCTGCTCCTTCTTCCATAGGATCGCGCGGGCCACCGCGACCTTTCCCGTCCGGAGGAGCGCCTGCCGGAATAGCTCGAAGGGCTTCACGCTCAGCTCGACGGGGGCGAGAAAGTAGTTCCGCTCCCGCAGGACCGGCGAGATCTCGCCGGCCTCGACGAAACCGGACACTTCGATGGCCTTGCTCATCTCCACGGGGACGTTCTCGAGTTCCTCCTCCGTGAGAAGGACGAATTGCCCCTTCGAGAACTCATAGCCCTTGACCATGTCCTTCGACTCGACCGGCAGGTTGTGGGTCGGGCAGATGTAAGGCCTTTTGAGCGGCGTCTTGCACTCCGAATGGAGGGTCGTGAAGGACACGTCCTTCGTCTCCGAGGCCGCGAACAGTTTCACAGGGATGTTCACGAGACCGAACGCAATCGCACCGCTCCACAGGGCTCTTGCCATGGACGCTCCCCCAGGGGAACCATCCCATGGCGGGGCGGGGTATAAAGGACTTCGGCCCGACGCCCGCCTCCGCGGGCAGATGGCTCCGCACGAAGTCGGGGCAGGACCCTGTGAGACACGCGGACTTCCCGAAAAGCTCTTTCTCGTCGCGGGCGATGGGGAGACGATGCCTCGTCACGAGGTGGTCGTGTTGATTCCGGAGAGCACCCGGAAACGCTCCGGAGGCGACCCGACTCGGAAGGAAGAGGATTCGATCATGGCGACCCTGCCGGCCGGACTGCGAGACCGTCTCCTCGACTTGCGGAAGCAGCTCCTCTCGCGGACGGGGGGAAAGGGTGTGGACGCGGTCGGCCTGATGCCCGCGTACGAACGGTTCGACGGGAACATGTACCGACGCATAGAGCCATCCGCATGGGCCGGGAGGACCGCGGGTGTCGAGGTGCTCATCGTCTCGGCTCTGCGAGGCCTCTTGGGATCCCGAGACACGGTTCCCCGATATTCGCACTCGATGGCCGAGGCCATGCCTCCCCTCGGAAAGTTGAACGCATGGTGGCGGGAGCGCGGGCTACCCGACGTTCTGAGAGGGTTGCTCGCGGCCGTGCGGCCGAGGTCTGTCGTGGATCTCCTTTCCCTCGAGTACCGAGATGCCGTGGAAGGATATCGGGAGGGGCTCGAGGGCGTCTCCGTGCGCGCAATCGATTTCCCCGGGATGGGCCGCGCGAGCCAGCCGGAACGCGGCCGTCTCGTATCAAAAATCCTTCGGTCCGGCGGACCGTAGCCCGAGGCGACCGCTGCGCAAACATCAAACCGGGGGGAGGCATAGGGCCGCGCCATGGGGACGGGGGCGGCCCTCGGCTACGGCGCGGCGGGCGTCGTACGGGCGCGTCGCCGCACCGCCCTGTTCCTGGCAGGGTTGTCCCTCGCGGTTGCCACCCTGGCGACCCCGTCGATCGCCGTGGACTCCGAGATTCAAGCCCTCGTGGCCCGGTTCGTCGGATCGATCCCCTACGACTTTCACGCCGTCGGACGTTGGGAATCCCCGGACGCCGTCGCGGCGGCCGCCTCCTCCGTGGACGGGGTCCAGGGTGCGGAGCCGTTCGTCGCACCCGAGTCGGGGACGTTCTTCGCGGGCCGGGACGTCGGGAACGGATCGGGAACCGGGCTCTCGGCCGTGGGAATCGTGTTCGCCCGCCCCTCCTTCGCCCGCTTCTCAGGGCGGTTCGGCTTGGCGGGCTCGTTCGACCTCCCGATTGGGGAGGTCGCGATCACGGATCGCGTCGCGTTGCGCGCGGGCCTCGGTCCCGGGGATGTCGTCACGGTCTGGCACCCCGACACGGTGTGCACGGAGAACCCCTTTCAGTGTCTCCCCGTGAATTGGACGGCGAGCTACACGGTCCGCGAGGTCGTCGCCACGGAGGCGTCGACCGGCGGGGCGCCGCCGTTCCGGCTCCCGTTGGGCGGCCCGTGGCCACGCGATGTCCTGTTCGCGTCCCTCGACACGATCTCCGCGATGGGCATGGATCTTGAGCTCGCGATCCAAGCGCCCCCTAGGTACGCGGTCCTCGTGTGGGCGGACCGGGGGCGGCTCATCGATCCGTACGAGCCGACCGGGACGCAGACCCGGGTCCTTCACCTGAAACGCGTGATCGAGGCTGCACTCCAGCCGATCGAGACTCTCGTCGTCGCGGAGGCGACGGACCCGGGGAGTGGCGCCCGCGTCTCGGACGTCGTTCGGGTCGTCAACGACGGGACGCTCGCGCAACGGGGACTTTTCGTGGTCCTCTCCGCCCCCGCGGTGACTCTGGCCTTCCTCCTTGCCCGCGTGAACTTCCAGGTCGGACTCGGGCGGCGCCGCCGAGAAATCGGGATCCTCCGGTCGCGCGGTTGGAGTCCGCGCCAGGTCGTGATCGCGTTCCTCGCCGAAGCGGCCCTCGTCGGGTTGGTGGCCGCACTCGTCGGGCTGAGCGTGGGTTTCGTCGTCAGCCAGATGTTCCTTGGCGTCTCGAGCGGGCCAGATCCTGGGGACGCCTCCGCGTGGATCGGGGAGGTCCGGCTGACCGCGAGCTCGATGGGGATCGCTCTCGGCGCCGGGATCGGACTGGCGATCCTCGTGGCCATGCCCGCCGTCCGGAGGGCGTCAGGGCTCCGAATCGTCCGTGCCCTGCACCAGATGAACTCCCTGGAGACCTCGGTCGAATTTCGCGAGGCCCAGACGTTTTTCCTCATCGCCCTCGGCGGTACGGGGATCGTCGGGGTCCTCGGGTTCGTAGGGATTTCGGGCGAAGGGGGCTTCCTGACGTTCCTGTTCGGGGCGAGTCTGGCGGCCCTGATCCTCCTCGCGCCAGTCCTTCTCATCCTGGGCGTCGCGCGCCTCGTCACGCTGGGGACGGACGCCCCTTATCGCGTCTTCGCACGTCTGGTACGCCCGTGGACGCGGGACCTGCATGACCTCGTCGCGGAAGGGCTTCGGCGACAGCCGAGGCGGTCGTCCAACCTTGCGGTCCTCATCGCGTTCGGAGTCGCCTTCGCCATGTTCGTCGTCAGCCTCGCGGGCATCATCGAGCAAGGCGAACTGCGGGTCGCACGCACCGCGGTCGGGGGAGACCTCTTCTTCGAATCCCTGAACGTGGGCCGGCCGGACCTTGAGTCGTTCGCGGGAACCCCGGGGGTCGCGGGCCTCGCCGTCGTGGACTTCGTTCCGTCGAACGTCGCGACGATCATCGCCCTGAACGCGACGGACTACCTGGGCGTCGTCCCCTGGGTCGATGGGTACTACTTCTCGGAAGGGGGACCCGACGCCTTTGGCGAGTTTCCTCGGGGCGGGGCGATCGCGAACGGCAGGCTCGCGGGAGCTCTCGGACTGCACGTGGGAGACCCGATTGTGCTGAACGTTTTCTCGGGACGTTTCGTGTTCGCTCTTCCGGTATGGGTGGCAGCCATCGCGACGTCCCTTCCGGGACTACAGCCGTCGGGCGCGAGCACAGACCTCGATCCGGGGATCTTCGTGGACTTCGACCTTCTGCGCGCCGCGGCGGGGACCGCGAACGTCCCGTTCACGGCTCCAGGCCGACGGGCCCTCCTGCGGACGGAGGACGGCACGGATCCCCACGAGCTGGCGAAGGCGCTCGAGGCTCGGTGGTCCGGCCGATCCGTCGTCCTCGAAGACCTCCTAGCGTCCACGCGGAGCGACCCGTTCCGCAACGCGTTCTTCGGCCTCCTGTTCACGCAAGCCTCCCTCGCGGTCCTAATCCTCGTGGCCGCCGTCACCCTGAGCACCTATTCGTCGGGCATCGAGCGGGAAGGCGAGTTCGCGACGATCGCGGCCCGGGGTCTCGGGGCGCGGGGGCTCGTTGCCCTCCTGTTCGGGGAGGGCCTGTCGGTGAGTCTGGTGGGGACCCTCGTGGCGGTCCCGACGGTCCTCGTGTTCCTTTGGGCGTTCGTTCGCTTCGAGGACATCGCGACCCCGCAGTCCCTCGCCCTGGAATTCGCGATCGGATGGCCCGCATGGGCGCTCCTGGGCGCCGCACTCGCCTCGGCCACCGGAGGCACCCTGCTCGCGGGGCTTCGGCTCCGAAGGATGAACCTTCCCGCGATTCTGAAACTCCGGGGGATGTGACGATGCCCGACGTCGTGATGAAAGACGTAATCAAGGTGTACCGGACCGGGGATCTCGAGGTGATCGCCCTCCGGGGACTCGATGTGACGATTCGGTCGGGCCAGTGGGTCGCCATCACCGGGCCGTCCGGCTGCGGGAAGACGACGCTCCTGAACCTCGTCGGGGGCCTGGACCGGTGCACGGCGGGTTCGATCCTCGTGGACGGCCGGAACGTCGCGCGGCTGTCGGATGGGGACTTGGTGCGGTATCGACGGGAGACGGTCGGCATCGTCTTCCAGTTCTTCAACCTCGTTCCGATGCTCACCGCCCAGGAGAACGTGGAGCTCCCGATGCGCCTCGTCGGGGTCGCTCCCTCCGACCGGGAACGGCGGGCTCGGGACCTCCTCATGCGCGTCGGCCTCCGGGAGAGGGCAGGCCACCGTCCGGATGCGCTGAGCGGCGGGGAACAACAGCGCGTCGCGATCGCCGTGGCCCTCGCGAACGATCCTCCCATCCTCCTCGCGGACGAACCCACGGGGGAACTGGATTCGGAAAACGGGAAACGCGTCCTCGATCTGTTCCGGGAAGTCGTGCGCGAGGACGGGAAGACGGCCCTCATCGCCACCCACGATTCTCGGATCGCGGGTTACGTCGACGAAGTCCGCCCAATGGTGGACGGGCGGATCCTCCCGGCGACCCCCCGTGACGGGGCGGCGACCCGAGCGAGCAGTCAGCCTGCGTCCCCGAAGACGATGTAGTGCCAGGACTTCCTCGGTTGCCCGGTGAGTTCGACGAAGACGTACTTGATCGCCGTGTACTCCTCGAGGGAGTGAAGGCTCAGTAGCCGCCGTGGGGCATGTCGGACACGAAGGGCAAGTGGACGTTGATTCCGACGGCCCCGCAGCGCATTCCGTTCGCGAACCGGGTCGCCCGATGCACGTCGCGCGTCCACACGCTGCCGTAAAGCCCGTACGGGACGCCGTTCGCCTTCTCCAGGGCGTCCGCCTCGTCACGGAAGGTTAGGACCGCCATCACGAGACCGCAGATCTCCTCCTGGACGACGATCGCGCGGAGCAAGGGCTTATCTTTCCGTTCCGATGCCGGGCGCGGGAATCTCCATGGCCGCGTCGCTCGTCTTGGAACACGCGCGAATCTATACCGGAAACCCAGAGGCGCCGTGGGCGGAGGCCCTCGCCTGCGAGGGCGAACGCATCGTAGCGGTGGGACCTCGCAGCGACGTCGCAGCCCGCATCGGACCGCGCACGACGACGATCGACGCGGGAAGCCGTCTCGTCCTGCCCGGATTCGTCGACGCCCATGTGCACCTCATCTGGGGCTTCGAGCTCGGGACCTGGATTGACCTGACAGACAAGCCCTCTCTCGCGAACGTGCAGCGGCGGATCGCGGCGTACGCTGCGGACCATCCGGAGGAAGAGATCCTCATCGCCCACGGATTCGACTACGCGGCGTTGCGTCCGGAGGGGCTGCCCTCCAAGGAGGATCTCGATGTCGCCGCGGCGGACCGCCCCGTCCTGATCACGGCTTGGGATGGCCACACGGGCCTGGGAAACACCCGGTTCGTTGCGCGGGCTAGGGAGGTCCACCGATCCCTCGGCCGCGAGGTCGGTCAGATGCAACGCGACCCCCGGACCGGCGAACCGACCGGAGTTTTCCACGAGGCCTTCGACCTCACGCCGTTCCTGCAGGAGTTCCAACGTCGCCGGTCCCTAGACGGATTACGGAAGACGATGCGCATGGCGAGCGGTTTCGGGATTACGACGGCGTTCGACGTTCAAGTGAACCTCGAGGACCTCCGGGCGTACGAAACCCTGTGGAAGGCCGGCGAGCTGACGGTGCGCGTGCGAGCGGCCCTGTACCATGCGCCGGACACGACGCGGGAGGCGTACGCGTCCTTCCGGGAGACCCGTGACCGGGTGTGGGACGACTGGCTGCGGGTCGGTGCCGTGAAGGTGTACATCGACGGAGTGCAGGAAACAGGGACCGCGGCACTTCTTGAGCCGTACGCGAACGCCCCGAATTCCATTGGCTCAACCCAGTATCCCCGGGACGTGTACGAGGGGATCGTGGAGGAAATGGATCGCCTGGGGTTCCAGATCTGCACGCACGCGTGCGGAGACCGCGGGGTCCGGATCGCCCTCGACGCGTACGAGCGTGCAGCTCGCGTCAATGGGACTTCGGGGCGGCGCCATCGCATCGAACACTGTGAGAACCTGTCCCCGGAGGACATCCCCCGCTTCGCCGCTCTTGGCGTCATCCCTTCCATGATGCCGCGCCACTCGTCCCCCGATCTCACGGCTCGATGGCGCGAGGCGGTCGGTGCCGACCGCACGAATCGAGGATTCCCATGGAGGGCCTTGTTGGACGCGGGAGCACCCCTCGCGTTCGCGAGCGACTGGCCCGTCGCGGACATGAATCCCCTCGTGGGCCTTCACGAGGCCGTGACGCGGCGCACCCCTGAGGGAGATCCATCTCCCCATCGCGTTTCGATTCACGAGGCGATCGACGGGTACACACGCCGGGCTGCCTACGCCTGCCACGCGGAGTCCACCCGAGGCACCCTCGAGCCGGGCAAGTACGCGGATTTCGTCGTCCTCTCCGAGGACGTGTTCCTGACCCCTCCGGAAGGGATCCGAAACGCGAAGGTTCTTCGGACATTCGTCGGGGGCCGAGAGGTGTACTCGAGAGAAGATTCGATCCCGTAGGGCTCCGATAGAGGACCGACAGCGCGCGCGAGTCGCACGGGGGAATTGACCCCCCGAACCTGCGCCTTGCCTCGGCGGAGTTGGTGGATTCTGGACCGCCAACCCGGCTACTGGCCGTATCCCCCCGTCCACGGCTCCACATTCCAAAGGGACGTGTCAAAGAGTCCGCTTTCGTCGACGCAGGACCGCGAACACCGCGGCAACGAGGGGACGCCGCCCGACGACCCCGACTCCCCCAGGACGCCCCGTGTCGAATCGCCGTCACGACTGGCCCAGAACTTGCGCGATGGACTCGTAGAGAAACGGAAGCTCCGGGAGATCCCCGCCATTGCAGTAGATCGTCCCGCTCCGGTAGCCGGTGAACACGGATTTTTCGATCCGGACCCGCCATGCCTCATGGGAGTCTTTCAAGTCCTTGTCTTCGACCGCACCTCGGCGAAGCAAGAGCTCCCGAACCTGCGCGAGCGCACCCGGACTCGCGCCTTTCCACGTTTTTCCCTGCACGGGTGTCCATCGTTCCGGAATCTAAAACGCTTGCGAGGGGACGAGTCGATCCGAGTTTTCATGCCCTTCCTAGTCGGGGCAGTTCAAGACCGCACCGCCGCCTTCGCCAGCCGCACCGCTTCGCGGGGGCCTTCGTTCCACGGCTCTCCATGGCCGGGGAGGATGACATCGACCGCGAGAGAGCTGCTGGACAGAACCGAACCTCCACCTGCACTATCTCAGGGCGCCTCCAAGCCCGTGCTCACCGAGTACTGCGCGGGACAGCGCAGAACTTCCGTCACGACGATTGGCCGCAGACTCGTTGAGTCGATTCGATGTCGGCATCCTTATGCATGACGTCGGCTTTCCTTGCGCCAACATCCCGACGTAACGCGTAGGACGCTGTGAGATCTGGAAAGATGGCCAAGCCATCGGCGCCGCACGCAGTTGTTCTCGGGGACGCGAGAGTCACCATCAACGCGATTGCCGCCCGGGTGTTCGAGGCGCTGACGGACTCCGATAGGCTGGGGACTTGGTGGGGCAAGGACGTGCGAATGGACGCCCAGGTGGGCGGCCTGTACGAGGCGACCCTCGCCGTGGGCCGCGTGGAAGGCACGATCACCGCCATCGATGGACCGGAGAAGCTAACCTTCGCATGGCCGCTCCAGCATGAGGGTGGAACCGTGGTGACGAGCGTCGCGTACACGCTGACTCCGAGGGGGGCTCAGACGGGCGTTCACGTGATCCATCACGCCCCCAGGAGCGTCCCCGGAGATTGGAACGGCCTGTGGCGACCCGTCCTGGAGGCGCTCAAGGCGTTCGTGGAAGGGTCTGGAACGCAGCCGTTCTCGGACTGAAGAGGACCAACTGGATTCCTTCGCGATCGTTCTCCTGGGGAGGCACGGGTTCCACCGGAGGGAACGACTCGATCCAAACCTTCACACCCTCTTTGGTCGAGAAGGGTCAGGACCGCCCTGCGGCCCTCGCCAGCCGCACCGCTTCGCGGGGCCCCTCGGTCCAAGGCTCTCCATGGCCCGGGAGGATGATACGGGCCGGAATCTGCTCGAGCGCCGAAAGGGATCGGAGCGCCTCTCCTGTGTCGAGGTTCAGTGCGGACGGCATCACCTGCGGGCCCTTCCGACCGGTGAGCGGATTTTTGGTCACGAGGCAGTCGCCCGTCAGGAGAACCTGCCGTTGCTCGAAGAACACGGCGGCCATCCCCGGGGTGTGGCCCGGCACATGGATCGCCCGCGGGCGTCCCGGGGCTTCGATCGTCTGGCCATCCGCGAACGTGGACACCTCGAGGATCGGGACGAGTTTCGTTCGCCCCAGCCGAAACAAGGTCCGCCACGCCTCGGGGTATCGCAGGTAAGGGAACAACCAGCCCTCACCCTTCCCGGGTGTCGCGCCCTTCGCCACCGCGGCGTCCGCCTCGTGGATCCAGACCGTTGCGCCTTCGTCCACCCGCCCCCGGTTCGCGAACCCTGTGTGGTCCGGGTGAGCATGTGTGAGCAGAATCGCCTCCAGTTGATTCGAATCCCGACCGAGCGTCGATACGGCGTGTGTGAACGCGTCCCAGTCGCGGGGGATGCCCGCGTCGACCAGGAGTAGCTTCCCATCGTCCTGGATCAGATAGAAGTTTGAGACGCCGTTCGTCAACCGATGAAATCCTTGCGCGACTTCGATAGGACCACTTCCGCGGGATCTCGTTCAGCTCCTGGAATGGGGACCCAGCGCTTGACGATTTCGGATTGTGCATTGTAGCGCGGGCACGGATGGCGAACGCTGCCATCCGAGAGCCGCAGAGGGGAATTGAACCCCCGACCTACGCCTTACCAAGGCGCCGGTCTAGGAAGGGCTGGCCAGAAGGCAGTCTTCAAGGTTCAAACTCCCATTCCAACAAGTTCGGGGGACCAGGTGCGAGCGGGAGTGCAGGATCATCTGCAGGCGCTGTGGCTACACGCGGGATCGCCCCGAGCCGCAGGACGACATGCCCGCGACCTGGGCAGGGTGCACCTCCGACAGGATATCAGGGCTGGCCGTGCGATTCCACGTCGAGTTCGTCCGGCGGAGAGGTTTCGCTCGGGGGAGGCATGTTCGTGGGCTTGCGGCGCTTTCCGCGCCGGAAGATGAGCCATGCGACCGCGGCCGCGCCGAGCATGAGGAGCACGATGCCTCCATATTCGACGAAGCCGAGCCCCTGTGGAGGACGCGGGTTCGAGAACGTCACCGTGCGATCCGTCGAGAAGGGGTTACCGGCCGCATCGTACGCGGTCACGCGCAACGTGTGGGTTCCGTCGGAGTAGTTGCCCGTGCTCAACGAGAACGAGTATGGCGCGGTCGTGTCCGTCGCCACGAGCGCGCCGTCTAGTCGGAGCTCGACGCGCGCCACCCCGACGTTGTCGCTCGCCGTCACGCCAATCACGAGCGTGCCCGATACGGTTGCCTCGGAGGCGGGCGAGTCGATCGATGCGGCGGGGAGGGTGACATCCCGGACCGTCACGGTCAAGGTGTCCGCCGCGGCGTTTCCTGCGGCATCTCGGACCGTCAACGTGACCGTGTAGACGCCCGGCGTCGCGAAGACGTACGTCGCCGAAGATCCGTACAACGTCCTCGGAGATCCATCCGTGAAGGCCCATGTGTAGTTGGCCACCCCGACGTTGTCGGTCGATCCAGCCCCGCTGAGAGTGGCGGTCGCATCCTCGTCGACCGTCTGATCGGGGCCCGCGGAGGCGCCTGGACTCGTCACGTCGCGCACGGTCACCGTCACGGTGTCCGATGCGCCGTTCCCCGCCCCATCCCCGACAGTCAGGGTGACGACGTACACACCCGGGGTGGCGAAGGTGTAGGAAGGCGCGCTCCCTGAGAGCGTCCGGACCGTGCCGTCCGTGAACGTCCAGGTGTAGCTCGTCACGGCGACATTGTCGGTCGACCCACTCCCGTCGAACGCGACCACCGTGTCTTCGTCGACCGTTTGATCCGGGCCCGCGAAGGCGATCGGCGCCGTGACATCGCGCACGGTCACGGTCATCGAGTCTGTCGCCGTGGACCCGCCCGCATCCCGGACGATCAGGGTCACGACGTAGGTCCCCGGGTTCGCGAAGACGTAGGTGGGGGACGGCCCGGTGAGCGTTTGCGGGGTGCCATCCGTGAAGGTCCAGGTGTAGTCCACGATGCCCGCGTTGTCCGTCGATCCGCTTCCGTCGAAGGTGACCGTTGTGTCCTCGTCCACCGTCTGGTCGGCACCGGCGTTCGCGACGGGCGGCGTCACGTCGACGTCGAACAACGCCACCGAGTAGTTCCAGTTCCCCGCCGAATCCACCACCTGGAGGAAGGCCGCGTAGCTGCCAGAGGGCACCACGTCGTCGTATACGAACCGGAGGCCCGCAAGCTCAAACGCGGACCCGAAGATCGGCGCGGAACCGAGGATCTGACCCGTCCCCAGGTTGATCGTCAGCCCGGAACCGGCGGGCGTGAACGTGGAGGTCGCCTGGTCGGCGGGAGTGATGATCCCATACGTGAAGGAGAAGACGAGGGCCAGGTCGCCGCTCGCCCGATCGAACATCGCCATGGAGAAATCGGGCGACGGAATCGTGCCGTTGTACCAGTAGCCCAGCACCCCGTCCGTGTCCGGGAAGAACCCGGGCATCGATGGCCACCATTCCGTCGTCGAGGCGTTCTGGACCCACCCCCCGGCGGTCCTCGCATCCCACGACGTCGAAACCGTGTATTCGCCGGAGGCGGGCTGCGCGATGACGAGGTCGGCCGGATCCACGGACCCGATCGCAAGGAACGTCCCGTCGGGTCCGGTGACGGACATCAGACGGAGCAGGGTCATCATCGTGTTGTCCGGGTCCAGCTTCTTCTCGAGGATGTCGGCCACGAGAGCCGTCGGGTTCGCCGGGCTCACGCCGACATCCGGCGTGGCGGTGAACGCGACGAATTGCGGGGGAACCGGGTCGAAATCGAGGGTCAGGTTCACCACGATGGTGTCTCCGGAGCTGGGGCTGATGGAGGTCTCGTTCGAGGCGTACCCGGGGGACGTCGCACGAATGAGCTGGGGCGAGGCCACGATCCACAGTTCGAAGTAGCCCGAGGGATCCGTGAAATTCAACGTGCTCGAATTCGGATAGCCGCTGGCTGCGACTTGGGCGCCCGCGATCGGGTTGCCGGTCCCGTTCTCCGTGATGTACCCGAGGACGTGAACGTCGAAGGGCAGGGCGGGATACAGCGCGATGTCCACGAGGTTCAGGCCCGGTGCGACGATCATCGTCCGGGAATCCGCGTAGTAGCCGCCGGCCGAGACGGACAGCCCGACGTCTGTTGTGGCGGGGGATGGGAGGTCCGCGTAGCCCGAACCATCCGTGTTGTTGGTCGTGGAGTACGTGAACCCCCAGGTGAGGCTCACGAACGCTCCGGCGATGGGCATGCCGGTCAGGGCGTCCGTGGCGTGGACCCGCACGGTCGCGTTGAGCGGGTATATCGTGATGTTGGTCCAAACGACATCTCCGGGCGCGGCGCTTGTGAACGTCTGGCCTCCGGCGTACCCCCCTCCGGCGGGGACCAAGGCGATCAGAAAGTCACTCTCAATCACGCCGAGGAAGTAGAAGCCCGTGCCGTCGGCCACCGTGACGTTGCTGAATCCGGTGAACACGTCGAAGACTGCGACAGTCATGCCCGGGACGTGGGATCCACTGGAGGCGTCAACGACATAGCCCTGGACCGTGGCGACGATAGGCGGCAACGGGACGAGTGAGACGTTCGACCAGACCGTCTCGCCTTCGTTCAAGAAGAGTCCCGTGGAGTTCGGGGAGTAACCGGGCGCGGACGCCTCGAGGTTGAGCGACCCCTCGGGGACCGGGATCTCAAAGTACCCTGTCTCGTTGGACGAAACCTGCTCGTAGTAGCCGAGCGAGTCCGCGGCGCTCACGGTCGCGTTCGGAATGGCCAGCCCCGTCGACTCGTCCGTTACGTACCCCCGGATGGATGCCAAGATCGGCCGCAAGTACAGGTCCACCGTGTTCGACGTCATCGACGCGACGAAGACGGTCTGCGTGTCCGGCCCGTACCCCACGAGGTTCCCTGTGACTGTGGCGAATCCCGAGGGGACCGAGATCGTGAAGCCTCCCGATGCATCTGTGACCACGCCCGGGAGGAAGAGGTCGTCGACGTCGACGGATACCGTGACGCCGGCGAGCGGCGCGAGCGTGCTCGCGTCGTACGCGGTCCCGGTGATGTCCGCGTTGAACGGATTCGGACTGAGGCTGATGTTGAGCCAGAGGACCTGGCCGTCTCCGAGGGTCACGGAGGTGCCGAAGCCGAAGTAGCCGACCACGCTGTCCGTGAACAGGTTGTAACTGCCAGGCACGAGGTCCATCGCGTAGGATCCCGTGATCCCGTCGAAGTAGCTGATGTTCACGTAGTCGAAAGGAGGCAACTGCGGAACCGCAACGATCCGTCCGACGGTCACCGGAGCGCCCGTCGAGGTGTCGTTCGCATACCCGACGAGACGCGCGGTCCGCGGGGCTGCCCAATCCAAGGAGGCGTTCGCCCACGTCGTCTGGAGGGAACCGACCCCGATCGAGACCTGGTAGAACCGATAGTCGCTGTGCAGGACGATGAAATTGTAGGCTTGGGGGACCGCGGAGACCTCGAAGTAGCCGCTCGCGTCCGTGGACAGCTCGTAGAACCAGGGAAGATTGTTCGGCTCAACCCGGACAAATGCCCCACTCACCGGGAAACCCGTGGCTCGGTCCGTGACGTACCCTTTGATTGTTCCGTCCGGACCGGACGCGGTCGCGGGCACGGCGAGTTGCAGGACGATCAGCGAGGCAAGGATGAGCCATGCGGCGGTCGGGACGAGCTTCCTTCGGAGCACGATACGTCGGCGGGTCGGTTCCATCAAGGCATCCCCTCCGCAGGTTCGCGGATTTCCGACGACGGATGAAAAGCCCCCATAGATAAATCATCCTCGGTAGGAATCGTGCGCAGAAACGAGGGCCGCCAGCCGCGGTCGGCCGCCGACGGGCTGCGATTGCCGCTTCGTGATGTATTCGCCGACGCGCCTCTATCTGTCCGGCTCGAAGCCATCGTCTCTGGATCAACGTGGGTCGAGCTGACGATCCGCGCGTGTCACTCCGCCGGGGCACGATCGGTCGATCCGCAGGTCGGAGGTCACTCTGGCCGGACCTCAGAGCCGCAGGGGGGAATTGAACCCCCGACCTGCGCCTTACCAAGGCGCCGCTCTACCCCTAAGCCACTGCGGCAGCGTCGCGGCAAAACCGCAGGGACCGGATAAACGTTCTCGCGAATGTGCATCCCGACAGGGAAGTGCGTCGTCGCGCCAGCGCCCTTTTATCCCGGCTTGCGATAGCCGCCCACGCGGAGAAGATCTCTGGCAAAATCCAGGAAGACTCGGACAAAGGCCCGGGGCCCCGGACGCGCTTCGAGAAAGGGGATCCTCGAGCGGCTCGAGGAGGGGATCGTCCTCGGCGACGGCGGCTACCTCATCGAGCTCGAGAAGCGTGGCTACGTTCAGGCGGGCCCCTTCACCCCGGAGGTCGTCCTCGAGCATCCGCAGGCCGTCCGCGAGCTCCATCAGGAGTTCCTCGACGCCGGCGCGGAGGTCCTCCAGTCCCTCACGTTCTATGCGTCGAAGGCGAAGCTCGGCACGACCGGCCACGCCGGCAACGTGCGCGAGCTGAACCGGCAGGCGGTCCGTCTTGCGCGCGCGGTCGCCGGCGACAAGGCACTCGTGGCGGGGAACATCAGCCTCACGTGGCTCTACGACGCGAAGGACTCGAAGTCGAAGGACCGCGTGCGGCGGGAGTTCGACGAGCAGCTTGGCGTCCAGGTCAAGGAGGGTATCGACTTCGTGATCGGCGAGACGTTCTCGTACCTCGGCGAGGCGCTCGTCGCCGCCGAGGCCGCAAAGGCCACGGGCCTGCCGACGATGATCACGATGTGCTTCGAGCAGAAGCCGCTCACTCCCGAAGGGAAGACGCCCGCGGACTGCGCGCGGGCCCTCGTCGACGCCGGCGCCGACATCGTCGGCGTCAATTGCCTCCGCGACCCGAGGCACATGCTCCCGATCGCTGCGGAGATGCGCAAGGCGGTCGACTCGCACGTCGCGTGCCAGCCCACGGCGATCCGGACGACGGACAACCGGCCCGACTTCACGAGCCTCCCGCAGTTCCCGTTCGAGCTCGAGATCCTCACCTTGTCCCGGCGGGAGATGGCGACGTACGCGCGTGAGGCCGCCGCGATGGGCATCAACTACATCGGCTCGTGCTGCGGCGCGATCCCCGTCCACGTGCGGGAAATGGCACGAGCCCTCGGGAAGCGGCCCGCGGAGGACCGGGCGTGGCGGGTCGACTACGAGAAGCCCATGTCCGCGTACGAGTACTACGACCACCGCGAGAGGCCCCCCGGGGCGGGCTAGGGCCGAAGCACGGGGGAGGGAGCGGGACCTCATGGCAGCCTTCGACGCGGTGATCGTGGGCGGCGGGCACAACGGCCTCGCATCCGCAGGATACCTCGCGAAGGCGGGCCTCAGCGTGGTCGTCCTGGAGCGCAGGGCCCTCGTCGGAGGGGCGAGCGTCACGGAGGAGGTCTTCCCGGGCGTCAAGTTCTCCCGCCTCGCGTACAGTGCCGGCCTCCTCCGGCCCGAGGTGATCGAGGAGCTCCAGCTCGCGAAGTTCGGCTACGAGGCCCATCCGTTCGACCCGCAATTCTTCCTTCCCTTCCCGAACGGCGACTCAATCCTGCTGTGGAACGAGCTGGACAGGAACCTGAAGGAGTTCGCCCGGTTCTCGAAGAAGGACGCGGAGGCGTACCCGAAGTACGTGCGGTTCTGGACGGATGTCATGGAGCTCATCGAGCCCATGGTCCTCGCGGCTCCGCCGCCCCTCGCCGACCTGATCGGCATGTTTCAGGGGGCCGAGGCAGAGGAGCTCGCGAAACGCATCCTTTTGCAGAGCGCCGCGTCCCTTCTCGACGAGTTCTTTGAGTCCGAGGAGGTCAAGGCGACCTTCGTGAACGCGACGACGATTGGGCTCCCGGCCGGACCGCGCACGCCCGGCACGGCGCTCATGCTCGGTCACATGCTCCTCCACGAGATCAACGGGGTCAAGCAGACGTTCGGCTACGCGAAGGGCGGGATGGGCGGGATCTCGCAGGCCCTCGAGAAGGCCGCGATGCATTTCGGCGCGACCGTACGGACGAACGTCGCGGTCACCCGGATCCTCACGCGGGACGGCAGGGCGACGGGCGTCCAGCTCGCGGACGGGACGACGGTCCACGCGAAGGCCGTGCTCTCGAACGTGGACATCAAAACCGTCTTCCTCAAGTTGGTCGACGCGGACGCCGTGGACCCCGCCTTCCAGAACCGCGTGCAGTCGATCAAGGCGAGCGGCGTGGTCACGAAGGTGAACCTCCACTTGTCCGAGATGCCGGACTTCACGAGCCGATCCGGGAAGACGGTTCAGTCCCACCACAAAGGCTACATGGACATCTGCCCGTCCGTGGACTACCTCGAGCGCGCGTGGGACGACGCGAAGTACGGCGACCCGTCGAGGCTTCCGTTCCTCGACTGCGTGTCGCACAGCGCGACGGACCCGAGCCTGTGCCCGCCGGGCACGCACACCTTATCCATGTACTGCCAGTACTTCCCATACCGCCTGCGCCGCGGGACCTGGGACGATCGGAAGGAAGAGGTCGGTGATCTGATCGTGGATACGCTCGCGGAGTTCGCGCCGAACCTGCCGAGGGCGATCCTGGCGCGGGACATCCTCACGCCGCTGGACATGGAACGCGAGTACGGCCTGCCGGAGGGATGCATCTACCAAACGGACATGATGCCGGACCAGCTGTTCTCGATGCGGCCCCTCCCGGGATGGTCGAACTACCGCACGCCAATCCGAGGCCTGTACATCTGCGGGAGCAGCGCCCATCCGGGGGGCGGCGTCACGGGAGCCCCAGGCCGGAACGCGGCAATCGCCGTCCTCGAAGACTTCCCGACCCTCCGATCCGGATCCGCGGGCGTCACTCCTTGAGGGGCGCCCAGAGAATCGTGAGGAGACTCTCCTGCCGGTCCTCCTTGTGGTCGTCCGGATCGCAGACGAAGAGGTCTCCCGGAGGCCCGTGGAGGGGACCGACCCGCGTTGCGCGAGCCATGCTCATGAACGTCTCCCACGCGCGCCCGAGCCCGTCGAGAGGACCCCGGTAGGCGTACCAGACGACCTTTCCTCGGGCGTGCATGTTCGAGGGCAGTTCGCCCACCTGCACTTCGCGGTTCGCGTGTCGGTCGTACTCCTTGTGGACTTCGTCGCACATCGCCATCGTCCCACCGAGGATCCCCATGATGTCCACCCTGGATTGTTGTATCGCAGGATGCGGGGCACAATCATCAAGTAAGGTCCCCTCCTACGGAGCGATCGACCATGAAGACCGCGCTCACGTCCTTCGACCTCCGCGCCCTCGTCACCGAGTGGCAGGACGTCCTCGGCGGGTTCGTCGACAAGGTGTACCAGCGCGGAGACGAACTCATCCTACGCCTGAACGTTCCCGGCCGCGGACGGAGGGAGCTTTACTCGAAGGCGGGTCGATGGCTCTGCCTCCATGAGATCGAGGACAAGCCCGAGGCGCCGCCTCCTTTCGCCCAGACTCTCCGACGGCTCCTCGACAATGCTCGCGTCATCGCCATCGAGCAGCGAGGACTCGACCGGATCGCCGTGTTCACCTTGGAGCGGGGGCCCGAGACGTACCGACTCGTGTTCGAAGTGTTCGGGAAGGGGAACGTCGTCCTCGTGAAGGGTCCCACGACGGTTGCCTGCCTGACCACCCAGGCATTCAAGGACCGCAAAGTCAAGGTCGGCGAGCCGTACTCGTACCCCAATGTTGGGACGGATCCGCTGGAGCTCGACCGCGCGGGCTTTGCGGAGGCTCTCCACGGTTCGAAGGGGCAGGTCGTCCGAGTCCTTGCGACGGCGCTCAATCTCGGCGGCCAATACGCGGAAGAGCTGTGTCGTCGCGCGGACGTCCCGAAGGACACGAAGGTCAAGGATCTCACTGGCGGCCAGGCGGACGCGCTCTACACGGCGTTGAACAACATCGTGGTGGCCGTAGATGAGGAGCGCCGGCCCGCCGTCCTCCTCGCTGGCGGCCAGGCGGTCGACGCGGTCCCGATTGACCTCGTCGTGTTCGCAGGATCCGAGCGGCAGCCCTTCCCGACCTTCAACGAGGCCCTCTCGCACTACATTACCGTCGCGCGTCCCGAGGAGGAGGCCGTCGACGAGATCGCCGCCAAGTTCGAGCGTCGGATCGCGCAGCAGGAGGAGAGCCTCCGGTCGCTGCGCGAGGAAATCGGTCACCTCGAGGCCCGCGCACACTTCCTGTACGCGCACTACGAGCCCTTCGACGAGCTGCTCAAAGCGATCCGCGAAGGCCGCGAGCCGCCGGCGAACGCGCAGGTGAAGTCGATTGACCGCAAGACCCGAACCGTCACTCTCGGCATTGCGGATTTCGATGCGATCACCCTGGCGTACGAAAAGGACGTGACCGCGAACGCGCAGGATTTCTATGAGCGACGCAGAGAGGCACAGCTCAAGGCCGACCGAGTCGAGGAGGCCTTGGACGCGACGCGGCGCGAGATGTCGGAGGCTCGGCGAAAGGCGGTCCGGATCGTGAGCAAGCCGCGGGTCCGGGCGACCGCGCGACTGTGGTTCGACGCCTATCGCTGGACGTTCTCGTCGGAGGGCGTCCTCATCCTTGGCGGGCGAGACGCTCGCTCGAACGACCAGCTTGTGAAGAAACATCTCAAAGAGGGGGACCGCTACGCCCACGCAGACGTCCACGGGGCTCCGTCGACCGTCGTGAAGGACGGCTCCCGGGCGACCGATGCGACCCTCCGAGAGGCGTGCACGTTCGCGCTCGCGTACAGCAAGGCATGGTCCTCCGGACTCGCGAGCGGCAGCGCCTACTGGGTGCTCCCGGAGCAGGTCTCGAAGCAGGCCGAATCCGGCGAGTACCTCCCTCGGGGAGCGTTCGTCATCCGCGGGAAGAGAAATTACATCCACGACCTGGCCGTGACCCTCGGCGTGGGGGAGGTCGAGGTCGAGGGACACCGGAAGATCATGGGCGGGCCCGTGTCCGCCGTATCCGCTCGGTCGACCCGATACGTAAGCCTCGTCCCAGGACAGGGGGACCGAGAGCGGCTCGCGAGGCGACTTGCAGAGATCTTCGAGGTGCCGATCGAGGACGTTGGGAGGGTGTTGCCTGCGGGCGGCATCCGGGTGGCGGCCGCCCACGGCCTCGAGATCGAGGGCAGCCCCAGGTCAAGTTCATAAGGGACCGGGCCGTCTCTTGAGACCTCGGACAACCGGGTGTGGTGCATGGGAGCGGCTCGACTGCTCGTCCTGTTCACGGGGCTCACGACGATCTTCGTCGTCTTCGGGTGGGCCATCGGCACGATCTGGCTCAACGACTGGGTCACCGCCGCGCTCGTGTTCCTTGTGCTGGCGGCCGTGATGAACGCCGTCGCATACTTCGCCTCGGATCGACTCGTCCTCTGGACGTATCGCGCAAGGATCGTGACGGAGGCGCAGGCGCCTCAGCTCCACCGAACCGTGAGGGAAGTTGCCCAGATGGCGGGCTTGCCGATGCCCAGGGTGGCAATTGTCCCCTCTCAAACGCCAAACGCGTTCGCGACCGGCCGGAACCCGAGGAATGCCGTCGTCGCCGTCACAGAGGGGATCCTCCGAATCTTGGACGAGGATGAGCTCCGAGGCGTCCTGGCCCACGAGGTCTCCCATGTCGGGAACCGGGACATCCTGGTCACGGCCGTCGCCGCGACGATCGCGGGAGCCATCTCGTTCATGGCGCGTATGTTCTGGTGGAACAGTCTGGCCGGTGGCGGTCGGGATCGGAACGGCAACGGCCTCGCGGCCCTCCTCGCCGTGGTCGGCATGATTCTCGCGCCGATCGCGGCCGCGCTCCTTCACCTTGCAATCTCCCGTAGCCGGGAGTACAAGGCGGACCATACGGGTGCGAAGACGAGCGGCGCCCCCCTCGCACTCGCCTCGGCCCTCGAGAAGCTCGAGGTCGCGAACCGGCGGCGCCCGATGACGTTCGGCAGCCCTGCGAGCCAGAGCCTCTTTATCGTGAACCCCTTCGCGGGCGGCAGCCTCGTGAGTTTGTTCAGCACGCACCCGCCGGTCCGGGAGCGAGTCCGACGCCTCCGGCTCCTCGCCCAGGGCGTCGACGCCTACTAGGCCGACTCAGCCGAACTCGTGCCCGACGTGGCGACCGTGTTTTGCGTCCAGGTCGCGGATTTGCTCGCGAACCTCGAGGTTCGGCTCGAGGACCTCGAATTCTTCGAGGTAGGCGCGGTCCTTGAAGAGGACCATCGACCGGCCGTCCTTGGAGGTGCGGACCATCAGGTTCAGGTCGCCCCCGCCTTCGGGGCCCTCGTAGAGGGTATAGAAGCCGAGGAAGTGCCCGATGATCTCCTCGAAGCCCTGCTGCGGGTAGAAGAACCTCAGGCGGACCCGGTCCCCGGGAAAGATATCGAGCCGATCGAGCAGCCGATCGTCGAGAATCTTGGCCTCTTTGAGGATCCGGCGCTCCTCCGCGACGCCATTCTCCTTCTCGGCCATCGGTCCGCAGAATAAAGAACCGTCCCTCGGCTTAAACCCGCGCCCTGCAAAGGCGAAGGAACGGGGACCGGCGCGAGGAGGCTCACGCCGGCGCTCGGGACGGGATGATCCTCACGCGTCCATGTACCGGTAGAACTCGTAGGGGGACGGGCGGAGCGCGGTCTGCAGGTGCTCGTCGAGCTTCATCTCCTCGTACTTGTCGAGCAGGTCCTGCGTGAACACGGACTTGAGGAACATGTAGTCCGTCTGCAGGAGCTCCACCGCCTCTCGCAACGAGCCCGGCAGCTCCCGTACACCGTACTCCTTCCGCTTGTGCGCGCTCAAGTGGTACAGGTCCTCATCGACCGGATCGCCGGGATCGATCTTTCGCTTGATGCCGTCGAGCCCGGCGCAAAGCAACGCGGCGAAGGTCAGGTAGGGGTTGCATGCAGAATCCGGCGTGCGGTACTCGATCCGCTTCGCGTGCTCGATGCCTTTGTAGTACACCGGGATGCGGATGTTCGCAGACCGGTTCCGCTTGGACCAGGCGATGAACACGGGCGCCTCGTATCCGGGGACGAGGCGGCGATACGAGTTCGTCGTGGGACAGGTGAAGGCGCACAAGGACCTGGCGTGGTCCATGAGTCCGCCGATGTAGTACCGGCAGGTCTGGCTGACCTCCGCGTACTCGTCGTCGGGGTCGTACATTACGTTTCTTCCCTTCGTCCAGAGGCTCTGGTGGATGTGCATCCCGCTCGCGTTGTCCCCGAAGATCGGCTTGGGCATGAACGTCGCGAGCATGTTCATCTTGTGGGCGACCATCTTCATCACGTAGCGGTACGAGATGACGTTGTCCGCCATCGGGACGAGCTCGCCGTATCGCATATCGATCTCGCACTGCCCGGCGGTCGCGACCTCGTGGTGGTGCGCGTCGAGGGTGATCCCGAAGTGGTCCGTCAGGACGCGGCACGCCTCGTTCCGGAAGTCCTGGAGGGTGTCGACGGGCGGAGCGGGGTAGTACCCCTCCTTGAACCGTATCGGGAAGTTCTTGCCGCCGTTCTCCTGCCACGGGGCCTCGCGCGAGAGGATCTCGTACCCGGCGCCGGAGTAGGGGTTCCGGACGTGGTCCGGGGTCGGAAGAAGCCTGATCCCGTCGAACACGAAGAACTCGATCTCGGGACCCCAGTACGTGGTGTCGTACCCTGCGTCCGCCGCGACCTGCGCGGCCTTCTGCGCGATGAAGCGCGAATCCCGAGTGAAGCGTTCGTGCGTCCCGCCCTCGTACACGTCGACGAGCATCCGGGCCGTCCGATGCTCCCCCTCGTACCAGGGGAGGATGGCGAAGGTGGCCGGGTCCGGGTTCATCACCATGTCCGACTCGTGAATCTCCTTGAATCCCTTGATCGACGAGCCGTCGAGCTTGCCGACGCCCCGCTTGAACTCGTCCGGGCCGATCGACGTCGACGGGATTGTGATGTGCTGCAGGCCGCCGAGCAGGTCGACGAACTGCAGGTCGACCCATCGAATTTTCTCCGACTCGATGCGCTTGAGAACCGCGTCTATCCCGTTTCCTTTCCTGGCCTTCATGGACAACCTCCCTGGGAGCCGCCTCTCATCCTCGTTGCGGGCGACCACGGCGGACCGTAGCCCCGGAAGGGAGTTTTGTGTACATATATAAAGGTATCCGGGTGTGAATCGTACGTTTGACTTGAATTTTCAGTTGTGCTCGATACATTGTCCAATTCCGAACCGTCCGCGCGCGACTCGGAGGCACGGATCCCGAGCGGAAGGGTCTTACGAGGCGGGCCGTTCGCGGAGCGGGTCGCGATGACGCCGACCGCGAAGCTCGACGAACTCGATGTGGCGATTCTGAAACATCTCAACGAGGACGCGAGGAAGTCGTACCGGGACATCGCGAAAGACGTCAAGGCGAGCATCAGCACGATCTCGAACCGCATCCGACGGCTGGAATCGGACGGAATCATCCTCGGGTACGCGCCGATGATCGATGAATCGAAGCTGGGCTTCGACGTGCTCGCGGTCGTCGGCGTGAAGATCCACAAAGGGAAGATGCTCGAGGTTCAGCGTCGAATCGCGAAGGACGACCGGGTGACACACGTCTACGACATCACGGGCGAGTGGGATTCCGTCGTCGTCGTGCGGCTCCGGAACACGAAGGAGCTCGATTCGTTCATCAAGCGCCTCGGTGCGATGGAATACGTCGAGAGCACGTACACGCAGGTCGTCCTGAACGTCGTGAAGGAGGAGCGGCGGGTCCTCCTCTGAGGATTTCCTAGCCAAAGTTTATCCGAGTGCCTCCGGTTATCTCGTGTGCGGAGAGGCGGAGGGACTTTGGGGGACCTTCTCAACTTCAACCCGGACCGAGCGCTCAACTTTGATCTGGACCGCCCCCTCGCGTTCGAGCCCGGCCGCTCCCTCGGGTTCAATCCCGGCAGGGATCTCAAGTTCGAGACGAACCGGGACCTCGGCTTTGGGCGTCGGGGCGTCGTCTTCCGAGGGTTCGTATGCCCGATCTGCGGAGCCGTTACCACGGAGGACGCCCCGTCGTGCACGGAATGCGGCGCCGCGTTCGATGTCGGAGCACGGGCCGCCACCCCGACGTCGCCTGCTACGTCGAAACCCGAAGACTGGGCCCCTACCCCGACCCCGGCGTCCACCGGCCCGCGAGCAGTCTCGGCCGCGAGCCCTACAGGGGTTCGGTCCAACTTCTGTGCGTTCTGTGGAGTCAAGCTAAAGACGGCCGACACGTTCTGCTGGAACTGCGGGGCGCGCGCCGTGGGGCCGACCGAGTCCGTGAGACTCCCTACGAAGAAAACCCCTTCCGATACGAGGGATTGGCGAGGCCCCAAGGAGCGCTGACGCGATGGTTGCCGTGTTCGGCTTGGAGATGAGCGGCTACACGCTCACCATGATCATCTTCTTCGTCTTCCTCGTCGTCGTGCTCGTCCTCGGAGACCTCGGAGACTTCTTCGATTTCGGCGGCGACGTCGGGACGGACGTCGACGCGGGACTGAGCCCGATCAGCCTGCCCGTCGTCGGGGCGTTCGGCACCGCCTTCGGCGCCTTTGGGACGATTTTCGAGGGCCTCCGCTACGATCCCCTTCTGACGGCAGTCCTCGCCGTCGCATTCGCGGCCCTGACGGCGGGCGGCGTCTGGCTCCTCATGTTTAATTTCTTTGTGAAGGCCCAGGCGGAGACCCGCGTCGACCTGGGGGACTTGGTAGGGTTCAAGGGCCAGGTCTCGATCCCTATCCGACCGGGCCAGCCCGGCCAGATCGTCGTCGTCACGGAGGCCCGCGGGAGGACCCTCCTTCAGGCCATCGCGGACGACGGGATCGGGACGGACGAACATGTGGTCGTCGAATCCGTCGTAGGGAATTCCGTGAAGGTTCGAAAGCTGTAGGGGGAGACAAGAATGGCCGATGGTGTGTTTGGACTCGATTTTGGAACGCTGATCCTGTTTCTCGTGGCCGCGATCGTCGTCGTGATTCTGATCGCCGCGAGCCGGTACAAGAAGGTGCCGCCGAACATGGCGATGGTCGTCTACGGTAGGAGGCAGCGAGGAACCGGCGGACGGGGCTACAAGGTGATCTCCGGAGGCGCGAAGATCATCATCCCCGTCGTGGAGTCAATCGAATGGCTCAGGCTCGACGTGCGCACGCTGGACCTCGTCGTGCCCGACATCGTGACCGACGTGAAGCGCTCCGGCGCGAAGATCAACATCAAGGCGGTCGCCCAGGTGAAGGTCTCTTCGGATGAGGCGACCCTGAACACTGCCGCCGAGAACCTGCTTGGCAAGACGGAGCAGGCCGTCAACGAGATCGCCCTGAAGACTCTGGAAGGCCACGTCCGTGGGGTGTGTGCCACCCTGACCGTGGAGGAGGTCAACTCGGACCGCGATGCGATCGCCTCCAAGATCCTCGGGATGGCGGGGAATGATCTGAGGAACATGGGCATCGAGATCCGGTCCTTCGTGATCAAGGAGATCGAAGACGCCCAGGGGTACCTGAACGCCCTCGGTGTCAAGCGGACCGAAGAGGTGAAGCGCGACGCGCGGATGGGCAAGGCAGGGGCGAACCGTGAGGCGACGATCGCGGAGGCCCAGGCGGCCCAGCAAGCGGAGAAGGCGAACGCGGAGGCGGAGGCCGCCGTCGCCCAATATCACCGGGACCGCGACATCATCAGGCAGCAGTCCGAGACCCAGGTCGAGGTCGAGCGGGCGAACAAGGAGATCGCCTTCCAGCTCCAGACGGCCAAGAGGCAGCAGGAGCTCATCGTCGAGCAGCGGAAGATCGACATCCGAAACAAGGAACAGGAGGTCCTTGTCCAGCAGCAGGAAGTGAAGCGACGGGAGCAGGAGCAGATCGCCGCGGCGGTCGTTCCCGCGAAGGCCCAAGCGGATGCCGTGGCCGCCGTCGCCGACGGGGAGAAGCGAAAGGTGATCCTCACCGCGGAGGGCGAAAAGGAACGTGCGATCCTCGTCGCGGAGGGTGAGCGGGAACGGCTCGCCCGGACCGCCGCGGGCGAGGCGGAGCGGATCCGTCAGGAAGGCACCGCCGAGGCCGACATCATCCGCCTGAAGGGGGAGGCGCAGGCCTATGCGATCAAGGCCACGGGGCTCGCGGAAGCCGAAGCGATGCGAGCGAAGGCCCAGGCCTGGGAGCAGTACGGCAGGGCCGCCGTCACGCAGCTCATCGTCGAGAAGCTGCCGGAGATCGTCGCGAACGCCGCGAAGTCCCTCGAGACGACGGAGAAACTCATCATCATGGGGGAGCGCGGGCCGTCCCAGCTCGTGTCGAGCGTCGTGGACATCGCCGCGACGGCGCCCGCCCTCGTGAAGAGCCTGACCGGCATGGACTTGTCGGAACTCGCGGGCAAGCTCAAGGACATCGTGAAGTAGCCGCGGGCCGGAAGGACGCCCGAGAAGGCGTCCCCCTTCCATTTCCCGGGTGATCCCGCATGCGGATCGTCTCCGTCGAGTGGAGCGCGCACAAGGACGGCGACCTCATGGTCGAGGTCTGGAACACGGAGGCGCTCCTCGAGGCGGTGCTCGCCGCGCTGCTCGACGATCCGGAGGCAATGCGGCGGGCGGTGGAGATGCTGGGGCCGACTCGGTGAATGCGGGCCTCAGGGCTGCGGGCCCACGTTCATCACGACGACGTCCTTGATCGCCTTCATCCCCTGAAAGGGGAGGATGATGCGGCCATGCGCGTCCGTCTTGAACAGCCGCGGCTCGATCTCCTCGGCAGGGATCACGAGCACGTCCTGGACCTTCCCCGAGCGGGTGTCCAGGATGAAGTTCTCGATCATCCCGAGGATCTGGCCGTCGTTCGTCATGACGGTCTTCCCTCTGAGCTCGGTAGCGAATCTCTTCATCCCATCACGTCCCTTCTGACGCTGTGGCGACATCCGTGGCACGCCTATTTAGCTTATTTGCCACAGCGGCACGGGGACGCGGGGCGGCCTAGTGCGCGGGGTACGGGCGGCTCCACGACCGGCGCTGCGCCAGGGGCACCACGAACACGACGAGGGTCAGCAGCGTGGCCGCGATCCAGAGCCACCACGCGGCGCCCCCGCCCCAGGCATACACCTGGTTCCCGGGGCCCGGGGCGGTGCCCGAGAAGCCCGTAATCGCGCCGTTCAGGTCGATCGCCGCGGCGGTCGGGATCGTGAGCATCGGGTACAGGACCGCGAACGCGCAGAACCCGAGGGCCATCGCGCCGGTCACCAAGAACAGGAGCGGGTGGATGCGACGGGTGCGCGAGAGGTACTGGAGCCCGCCGAGGACGACGAGGGAAATCAAGGCGAGGACGCCCATCAGGTACGCGGTCCCGACGACGTCACGGACCCGGAGGTCCGGGAAGTTGGGGCTCGAGTAGGGGACCCAGGTCGTGCTCGACCAGACCCCGTTCTCCCACGTTTCCTCGACGACCATCGTCCAGCCGAACGTCGAGCGGTCGACGTCCCCGCCCGGGGTGCTGCGCTCGTAGACCCAGACGGGCTGGGAGAGGGCGACGAGTCCGAGAAGCACGGCGAACCCCGTCATCAGGAGGGGCCAGCCGAGGGCACGCACACGGTCCGTATAGGCTCGGAGGGCATTCATGGGACCACCCGGCGGGCCACCGCTCCCCCGGGTAGAAACGACTTCCGGGCCCAGAATCACCCGTGAATATCAGTTCGCCGCAGGATCCGCGTCAGCGGAAGTACCCGAGGGCCAGCTCCTCCTTCTGACGCCGCGCGAGGCCCTTCTCGAGGTCCCGCCCGATCCGCTCGTAGAACTTCATCGTCTCCTCGTCGATGGACGGGTGGACCGCCTTCATCGCCTCCTGGAAGTGGACCATCGTGACCTTCTTCGCCTTCCGGTTCTCCCGAAGGGCGATCATCGCCGCCTCCCGGCAGAGGCCCTCGATGTCCGCGCCCGTGTAGCCCTCGAGCTCGACCGCGAGCTCCTCGATGTCGACGCCCTCCAGGGGCATCTCCTTCGTGTGGACCTTCAGGATCTCGAGACGTGCGTCCTTGTCCGGGACGGGGACGAGAATGAGCCGGTCGTACCTCCCCGACCTCAGGAGGGCCGTGTCGACCATGTCCGGGCGGTTCGTCGCCGCGATCACGACCACGCCCTCCATGCTCTCCAGCCCGTCCAGGCTCGTGAGGAGCTGGTTCACGACCCGCTCGCTCACCCCGCTGTCCGTGTCGAGCCCGCGGCGGTGGGCGATCGCGTCGATCTCGTCGAGGAACACGATGCACGGCGCGACCTGCTTCGCCTTCTTGAAGATCATCCGGACGGCCTTCTCGGACTCGCCGACCCACTTCGACATGACCTCCGGGCCCTTGATCGAGATGAAGTTCGCCTCAGACTCCGTGGCGACCGCCTTCGCGAGGAGCGTCTTCCCCGTGCCGGGCGGGCCGTACAGCAGGATCCCGCGGGGCGGGCGGATGCCCATGCGCTTGAACGCGTCGGGGTCCTTGAGGGGCATCTCGACGGCCTCCCGGAGCTTCATCTTCACGTCCTCGAGGCCCCCGACATCGCCCCACGTGACCCTCGGGACCTCCACGAGGACCTCCCGCATCGCGCTCGGTTCGACCTCCTTCAGGGCGGACTTGAAGTCCTCCCCGAGGACCCGCATCCGCTCCAGCACCTCGGGCGGGATGGGCTTCTCGAGGTCGATGTCCGGGAGGTACCGCCGCAGGGCCTTCATCGCGGCCTCCCTCGCGAGGGCCGCGAGGTCCGCGCCCACGAACCCGTGGGTCACGTTCGCGAGGTCCGTGAGGAGTCCGTCCCGCTCCTCCTCCGTCCCCTCGATCGGCATCCCCCGCGTGTGGATCTGAAGGACCTCCTTCCGTCCGAGCCGGTCCGGCACGCCGATCTCGATCTCCCGGTCGAAGCGGCCGGGGCGCCGCAGCGCGGGGTCGATCGCCTCGTCCCGGTTCGTCGCGCCGATGACGATCACCTGGCCGCGCCCGCTGAGCCCGTCCATCAGGGTCAGGAGCTGCGCGACGACGCGGCGCTCCACCTCGCCCGTGACCTCCTCCCGCCGCGGCGCGATGGAGTCGAGCTCGTCGATGAACAGGATCGAGGGCGCGTTCTTCTGGGCCTCCTCGAACTTCTCCCGGAGCCGCTCCTCCGACTGCCCGTAGTACTTCGACATGATCTCCGGGCCCTGGATCGAGTAGAAGTTCGCGCCCGCCTCGTTCGCGACCGCCTTCGCGATGAGGGTCTTGCCGGTCCCGGGCGGTCCGAACAGGAGCACGCCCTTCGGCGGGTCGATCCCGAGCCGTTCGAACAGCTCCGCATGCTTGAGCGGGAGCTCGATCATCTCCCGCACCTTGCGGAGCTCCTCCTTCAGTCCGCCGATGTCCTCGTACGTGACTGTCGGCGTGAGGACCTCGCCCTCGCGGACGGGCTCCTCCTTCATCTCGATGATCGAGTCGTCCACGATCTGGATGACGCCCTTGGGGATCACCTTGATCACCATGAACGGGAGCGCGCCTCCCATCAGGGCGATGCCCGGGACGATCACGACGTCGCCCTTCGTGAGGGGCCGCTTCAGGAGCCCGCGCTTCACGAAGTTCTCGATCCCCTGCCCGAAGGAGATCTTGTGTCCCTCCGAGATGATGGGCGCGATCGTCACGCGCTCCGCGGGGAACACGTCCGCCTTCCGCACCTCGACCTTGTCCCCGATCGAGACGCCCACGTTCCGCCGGACGAGCCCGTCGATGCGGACGATGCCCTTCCCCTCGTCCTCCTGCATCACGCGGAACAGCTTCGCGGCGGTGGACTTCTTCCCGATGATCTCGATGATCTCGCCCACGTCGACGCCGAGCGCCATGCGGGTCTTCGTGTCGACCCGCGCGCGGCCTAGGCCGACATCGGACTGCGGCGCTTCCGATACCTTGAGAACGACCCTTTCGGGCACGCCGTTTCAATCCCTCGGGGCCATATAAAAGTGTCCACGGGAAAGGTTTTGGTCTCGGCTATCCCGGTGGACTCGGGGGCGCGGGAGGGGCGGGCGGGGATGGCGGGGCCGCAGGAGGCGGCGAAGGAGGAACTCCGGCACTTCCGGCGCGCCCCGCTTGATAGGAATCCGGAGAGCGGGTCAGACCCCTGCGCTCCTTGACCTCGGAGGACTCGTGGACCGTGAGCTCGCGGGCCTCGACGACCCCGATCCGGCTGTGCGGGCCGATCACGACCTCCTCACCCACAACGAGGTCGGCCGTCGTGCACTCGACGCGGACCTCGCGGGCCGCGATGCGCTCCGTCCGGAGCTCGCAGCGGCCGCGGAAGAACCCGCCGGGCCGGCGCACGAGAATCTCCGTCCCGTGGAGCGCCGGCACGCTCACGTCTCCGCCGAGCTCGATGTCGATCTCGCGGGATTCGATGGGGCCTCCGAACCTCCCGCTACCGGAGAGATGGAACTCCTCTGATGTGGTCCGTCCGCCGACGTCCATGCTCCCGCGGACATGCACCTCGCGGGCCTCGACGTCCCCGCCAACGGACAGAGTCCCGGAGCTGTGGACCTCCGTCCCGCGGAGCCTGCCACCGACCTTCGCGGAGCCCGCGGTGTGGAACTCGTGCGCGGTCACGCTGCCCTCGAAGACGCACGACCCCGCGGACTTCGCGGTGTCCGCCTCGAGGTCGCCCGTGACCCGGCCGGACCCGGCGGACTTGAACTCGCGGGCCCGCACGGGGTTCCCGGTCACGACGCCGGACCCCGCAATCTTCACGTATCCGTTCCGGGCTTGGACGCCCTCCCCGAAGTCGGCGAAGCGCATCCCGGCGAGCGCGGGCTCGACGGACTCGCGGATCCTCCGCTCGAGATCCGGCATGTTCCGGAGGGCGGGCTCCAGGGACTCGCGGATCGACCGCTCGATCATCGCCCCCAGGTCGTCGGGATGGCCCGCGTGCTCCGCGTGGGCCCGGGCGACGTCCTCCCGCTCGGGCTCCTCGGGCTCCGCCCCGTACCGGGCCTTGATCTCGAGGTACGTCGTCTCGGAGATCTCGCCGCGGGCGAGGCGCTCCTCGAGCCGGCGCAGGATCTCCGCCCGCTTCATCGCAGCACCACGGTGAAGGGCTGGCGGACCTCTGCGTCGAGGTAGATCGTGACCTCGTATTCCTTGTGGACCGACTTCTTGCCGGACATGATGCTTCCCAACGGCGCCCGCCTATTTAGGCGAGCTTCACGCGGGCGGAGGAAAGCCTCCACGGGGACGGGGACAATCTCAACCCATGGGTTGAAGAAGGTTTGAATGGGAGCCCGGCCATGCCGCCGCGTGCCGGACGACCCGCTCGAGATCCTCCGCATCGCCACGGGCCCGACCCGCCTCCAAATCCTCAAGCTCCTCCAGCAGGGTTTCGACCACCCGGAGGACCTCGCGAAGAAGATGAAGGTACGCCGCCAGGCCGTGGACAAGCAGCTGTCGGAGCTGTTCTTCTGGGGACTCGTGGACCGGTCCGCGGTGTTCGCGCCGACCGGCCGCCCCCGGATCGTGTACATGATCACGAAGCGCGGCGGGGACCTCGTCGCCCTCCTCGAAGGCGCGGCGCGGGAGTTCCGTGCGACCTTCCGGCAGGACATGGAGAGGGAACTGGAGGAGCTCGAGTCGAAGCTCGCGGCGGGCGAGATCGCGGAGGAGATCTATTTCAAGCGCCGGAAGGAAATCGAGGCGCGCTACACCTGGGTGAAAGGCCCGTAGTCCGCCGTGCGCCTACGTGCGCCGCTTCTGTCTCCGGATCGCCTCGTCGATCGTAATCTCCCCGCGCCCGACCCGGGAGGCGAGGTCCTTCGAGATTGTGACGTCGCCCTCGCTCAGGACCCGGCTCCGGCGCTGGATCTCCCGCACCTCCCCGGGCGTCGGGGCGACCTCGTAAGGCGGCGTCGCACGGACGCCGGGGACGAACGCGATCTTGATCGCGGCGTCGATGTCCGGCTCCTCCGTCCGCTCCGTCGTCCCCGCCTCGTCGACGATCTCGGCGACGAACCCCTCGCGCGCGAGCGCGTTCAGGGTCCGGTTCCGGTTCGTCGGGTCCCCGTGGCCGATGCGTATCCGATGCCGCTTCGCGGGGAACGTCCGGAGGGCGTCCCGCACGATCCCGGCGACCCCTTCCGGGGAGCCCGCCACCCGGGCGTCGAGGACCTTGCCGTCCCCCAAGAAGGCGACGCCCGGTTCCGCGCCCGGGTCGATTCCCACGAGGAGCTCGTCCCAGGACGTCTTCCCCTGGAGGGCCTGGCGGGCCTTCGTGATGGCGACGTCCACGTCCTCGACCGCGATCACGTTCGGCCCCCGGATCCGGCCCGCCTCCGCAGGGGAGGTGACGATCGCCCCGACGTTCTCGGGGATCCGGCGGGTGAAGGAGAGGCTCACGAACGGGACGTCCCGCGCCCGGAGGGCGGCGACCAGGTCATGGTAGAGCCGGAAGTCCTCTGTGAGGACGCCGAGCACCTTCCGCATCCGGACCGACGCATCGCCCTGGCCCGCCTAAACGTTTGGCGTGGTCCGTGCCGTGATTATGGGATTCGATAAGCGTATCATAACGGATTCATAGCCTCCGCGCCATTCTCCCTCCGTTCGAGGGGAGTGTCTGGCGGAACCCGCGAAACATGCCGAGGCGCGTCCGACCGTCGCGCGGGACGCGGTGATCATCCTGGTCGTGGCGGCCGGGATCCTCGGGTTCTACGCGCTGTTCAAGGCCGTCTCCATCCTGGCCGGCCTGCCGTTCCCGTAGTCACTTGAACCGATCGAAGAAGGACGACTTCGGGCGCTGCGCGTAGTCCCCGAGCAGAGCGTCGAGTTTGTCGAGAAGGCGCCGCTCCTCGGCGCCGATCTTCTCCGGGGTCACGACCACAAGCCGGACGAGCTGGTCTCCGCGTCGTTCCGTCTCCAGGTCCGGCAGCCCCTTCCCGCGGAGCCGGAACACGGTGTGGGTCTGGGTCCCCGCGGGCACGCGGAGACGCGCCGCCCCGTCCAGCGTGGGGACCTCGATGTCCGCGCCGAGCGCCGCCTGTGGAAACGTGGCGGGCCATTCGAGGAGGATGTCGTTCCCGTCCCGCTGGAACGGCGGGCTGTCCCGCACCCGGACGACGACGTACAGGTCCCCGGCGGGAGCCCCGGGGTCCCCCGCCTCGCCCTTCCCCGAGACCCGGAGCCGGAGCCCGTCCGGGGCGCCCGCGGGGATCTCGACGTGAAGCGTGGAGGTGGTCTCGACCCGGCCGGAGCCGCCACAGGCGGCGCACGGGGACTCCGCGAGCTGGCCCCGGCCCTGGCACCGGTGGCAGGTCGTGATGCTGATGAACTGGGAGAACCCGCGGGTCTGCGACCGGCTCACCTGGCCTTGCCCGTTGCACTGTGGGCACGTCGTGAGCCGCCCGCCGCGGGCGCCCGTACCCCGGCACTCCTTGCACGGCACGGCGTGCGGGATCCGGAACTCCTTTCGGACCCCGCGGTACACGTCCTCGAGGCCGACCTCGACGTCGACCCGCAGGTCCTCGCCGCGACGCGGGCCCCTCGGCCGGCGGCGCCCGCCGAACAGGTCCTCGAACAGGCTCCCGCCCCCGAAGGGCGACCGGCTGCCGAAGAAGGAGGCGAAGAAGTCTTCCCCGAAGAGGTCCCGGACGTCCCCGACGTGGGTGAACCGGGACCAGTCGAAGTCTTGTCCGCCCCAGACCTGCTGCTTCAGGCCCTCGTGGCCGTACGCGTCGTAGATCTTGCGCTTCCCGTCGTCCCCGAGGGCCTCGTACGCCTCGGAGAGCTCCTTGAACTTCTCCTCGGCGGCCTTCTTGTCCCCCTTCGCCATGTCGGGGTGGTACTCCTTCGCGAGCTTCCGGTACGCCCGCTTGATCTCATCCTTGGAGGCCGACCGCGGGACCCCGAGGACCTCGTAATAGTCGCGCTTCGCCATGCCGACTTGCGATTCCTGCCCCATACCTTAGGCTTTTCACTTGTCCACGTCTTCAAAGTCCGCGTCCACGACCTTCTCGCCCGACCCCGGAGGAGAGCCTGCGTCGCCCGGGGGCGGGGGCGGGGCCGTCGCCTGGCCCCTCTGGTAGACCTCCGCCCCGATCTTCTGGGCCTCCGACTTCAGGGCCTCCAGGGCCCGCCGGAGCGTCTGGACGTCCTTCGCATCGAGGACCTTCCGGAGTTCCTCGACCTTCTCCTGGACCGACTTCCGGGTGGCCTCCGAGACCTTGTCGCCCAGCTCCCGGAGGACCTTCTCCGTCTCATAGATCAAGGCGTCCGCCTGGTTCCTCGTCTCGACGAGCTCCTTCGCCCGGCGGTCCTCCTCCGCATGGGATTCGGCGTCGTGCATGGCGCGGTCAATCTGGTCCCTCGACATCCGCTGCGGGGCCATGATCGTCAGCTTCTCGGACTTCCCCGTGCCCTTGTCCGTCGCGGTCACCGTGAGGATGCCGCTCGCGTCGATGTCGAACGTGACCTCGATCTGGGGCATCCCGCGGGGAGCGGGCGGCAGCCCGCTCAGGTAGAACTTCCCCAGGCTGATGTTGTCCGTGGACATCGCCCGCTCGCCTTGGAGGACGTGGACCTCGACCGTCGACTGGCCGTCCGCGGCGGTCGTGAAGACCTCCGACTTCCGGGTGGGGATCGTCGTGTTCCGCTCGATGAGCTTGTGGAACACCTGGCCCAGGGTCTCGACGCCCAAGGACAGCGGCGTCACGTCGAGCAGGAGGATGTCCTTCACCTCGCCGCTCAGGATCCCGCCTTGGATCGCGGCGCCGAGCGCGACGCACTGCATCGGATCGACACCCCGCTCCGCCTTGCGGCCGAGGATCCTCTCGAACCGTTCCCGGACGACGGGCATCCGGGTCGGCCCGCCGACGAGGATGATGTGGTTCACGTCGGAGTAGTTCCAGCCCGCGTCCTTGAACGCCTGCTTGATCGGCCCTTCGATGCGCGCGAGCACGGGCTCGATCAGTTCCTCAAGCTTGGCGCGGGTGAAGCGCTTCTCCAGGTGCAGGGGCTTGTCCCCCTTCTGCGCGATGAACGGGAGGTTGATCGTCGTCTCGAGGGTGCTGGACAGCTCGATCTTCGCCTTCTCCGCCGCGTCCCGGATCCGCTGCTGTGCCTGGCGGTCCTTCGACAGGTCCACCCCGTGCTCCTGCTTGAACTCCGAGACGAGCCAGTTGATCAGGTTCGCGTCCATGTCCATCCCGCCGAGCGCGGTGTCCCCGCTCGTCGCGACGACCTCGAACACGCCGTCGCCCATCTCCATCAGCGTGACGTCGAACGTCCCCCCGCCGAGGTCGAGGACGCAGATCTTCCCCTCGCCCTTCTTGTCCAGACCGTACGCGAGGGCGGCCGCGGTCGGCTCGTTCACGAGCCGCAGCACCTCGAGGCCCGCAATCCGGCCCGCGTCCCGGGTCGCCTGCCGCTGGTTGTCGTTGAAGTACGCGGGTACGGTGATCACGACCTGCTTCACGGGCTCCCCGAGGAACGCCTCCGCGTCCGTCTTGATCTTCCGAAGGATCATCGCGCTGAACTCCTGGGGCGGGTACGACTTGCCGTCGATCGTGACCCTGTGGTCCGTCCCCATCTTGCGCTTGATTTGCATGACCGTGCGCTCGGGGTTCAGGACGGCCTGGCGCTTCGCGGGCTCCCCGACGAGGATCTGCCCGTCCTTCGTGAACGCGATGACGGACGGGAACATCTTCCCCCCGTACGTCGAGCCCTCTGCGCTCGGGATGATCTTGGGCGTTCCACCTTCCATGTACGCGGCCTCGGAGTTCGTCGTCCCGAGGTCGATTCCGATGATCTTAGGCATGCTGCTCACCGTCCTTGGGTTCTGTCGATGGACCTTCCTTCTTCACGACCACGACCTGCGCGGGCCGCGCGACCCTCGTCTGGAAGCGGTATCCCTTCCGGACGACGTCCTTCACGGTCCCGTCGGGGGCGTCCGGGTCGTTCACCTGCTGGACGCACTCGTGGAGGTACGGGTCGAAGGCGGCTCCCATGGCGGGGATCTCCTCGAGCCCGGCCTCGCGAAGCGTGCGGAGGAGGTTGTCCCGGAGCATGACGAGCCCTTTGCCCGCCTTTCCCCGGAGGGACGCGCCCGCCGCGTCGAGGTCGTCGAGGAACGGAAGGAGGCGGGAGACCAGGGCCTCGTTCGCGTTCCGGACGAGCATCTCCATCTCCCGTTCCGTGCGCTTGCGGAAGTTCTCGAAGTCCGCCTGCAGGTACTGGAGGCGAGCGTACAGCTCCTCGCCCCGCCTCCGGGCCTCGGCAAGCTCCCGCTCGCGCCCGGCAGCGTCCTCGGCCTCCGCGACCGGCGGGGCCTCCGTCCGCTGCGCCTCCTGCTTGGACTCTTCGGACATCGGAGCCTCCGCGGGCCCCACATCGGAAGGGCTCTAGAACTCCTCGCCCTCGCCGCCGCCGTCCTCGCCGCCCTTCGGGCCGCCGGCTCCCTTGCCGCCCTCGCCCGTCTTCGCGGCGATCACGTCGTCGATCCGGAGGATCATCACGGCCGCGTCCGTCGCCGAGGAGATCGCTTGGGCGCCCACGCGGATCGGCTCGACGACGTTCTCCTTGCGCATGTCCGTGACCTTGCCAGAGAAGACGTTGACGCCCGCGTGCTTGTTGCCCTTGCTGTGCTCCTTCCGGATCGCGATGAGCGTGTCGATCGGGTCCAGTCCCGCGTTCTCCGCGAGGGTGCGGGGCACGATCTCCATCGCGTCCGCAAAGGACTCGATCGCGATCTGCTCCCGGCCGCCGACGCTGGAGGCGTAGTCCCGGAGGCCCAGGGCAATCTCCGTCGCGGAGGCCCCGCCGCCGGTGATGACCTTGCCGTCCTCGACCGCGCATGCGACGACGCTTAGGGCGTCCTCGAGGGACCGCTCGACCTCGTCCACGACGTGCTCCGTGCCGCCGCGGATCAGGATCGAGATTGCCTTCGGGTTCTTGCAGCCCGTGACGAAGGTCATCTCGTCGTCGCCGATCTTCTTCTCGTGCACGAGCTTTGCGTGCCCGAGGTCGTCCTTGGACAGCTCGTCGAGCTTCGTGACGAGCTTCCCGCCCGTCGCCTTCGCGAGCTTCTCCATGTCGGACTTCTTCACGCGGCGCACCGCGTAGATGCCGTTCTTCGAGAGGAAGTGTTGGGCGAGGTCGTCGATGCCCTTCTGGCAGAAGACGATCGTCGCGCCGGACTTCCGGATCGTCTCGACCATCCGGCGGAGCATGTTCTCCTCCTCGGACAGGAACGCCTGGAGCTGGCTCGGGTCCGTGATCTCGATCTTCGCGTCGATCTCCGTCTTCTTGACCTCGAGCGCGACGTCGATCAGGGCGATCTTCGCATTCTCGACCTGGGCGGGCATGCCCGGGTGCACGCGCTCCTTGTCCACGATGATGCCCTCGACGAGCTCCGTGTTCGCGATGGAGCCGCCCTGCTTCTTCGTGATCTGGATGTCATCGTCGTCGACGTAGTACGTCCCGTCGGACCGCTTCTCCGCGACCGTCACGACGGCCTTCACGCAGATGTCGGCGAGGTGGTCCCGGTGGCCGCTCGCGGACTTCGACGCCATCGCGGTGATCGCGACCTTCTTCAGGACGTCCGCGTCGTCGATTCCCACCTTCGTGGAGACCTTCTCCAGAATCTCGCGGGCCTTCTCGCTCGCGAGCCGGTACCCGGACGCGATCACGGTCGGGTGGATGTTCTGCTCGATCAGGTCTTCCGCCCTCTTGAGCAGCTCCCCCGCCAGGATCACGGCGGTCGTCGTCCCGTCCCCGGCCTCCTCGTCCTGGGTCTTCGCGACCTCGACGAGCATCTTCGCGGCCGGGTGCTCGATGTCGATCTCCTTCAGGATCGTCACGCCATCGTTCGTGATGACGACGTCCCCGAGGGAGTCTACGAGCATCTTGTCCATTCCCCGCGGGCCGAGGGTGCTTCGAACGGCGTCCGCCACCGCCTTCGCGGCGGCGATGTTGTTGAACTGGGCACCCTTGCCCCGCTCCCTTCGCGTCCCTTCCTTCAGTACCAAGATTTGAGTTCCAGCAGGCATCATATGCGACTCCTCCATCGCTTGAGAGTGCCGGTTCTAAGTAAGGACTTCTATATAAGCATGTCGCATCGCCAAGCTTCCGGCTGGTCCCCGCCGGTCCGGATGCGGGATCAGTGCATCGTGGCGAGCGAGATCTCGTCCGCCCGCTTCCCGCGGGCCGTCACCGCGCTCCCCACTTGGCCGACCGCCCTCACGACGTCGGACGCGCTGAGGATCCCCACGATCTCCCGGCCGTTGAACACGGCGAGGTGCCGGCAGTTCGCGCGCTTCATCAGGCGGGCGGCGTACGCGAGGGGCACGCCGGGCGTCACGACGACGAGCGGCGCGGCCGCAACGTCCCCCACCGCGGTCGTGGCGGGGTCGCGCCCCTCCGCGATCGCGTCCACGATGTCCGTCGACGTGACGATTCCGAACGGGTCCTCCTTCGCCTCCGGGCGCACGATGAGGCTGCTCACCCGCGTCTCCGACATCCGCCGGGCCGCGGCCTGGATCGTCGCGTCTTCGGAGATCTCGAAGACCTCCGTCGACATGGCGTTCCGTACCTTCACGACTTGCGCCATCGCTCCCCAGAAGGGCGTGTGCCCCGCAAATCTCCTCCGTCCCTACAATACGTGCTCGAGGGGCGCCGACGCGCGGCGATAGTTCTATATCCGGGGTTCCGGTGGGCGGCCCGTGAAGGCGGTTCTCCAAGGCCTCGCCGACGCCGTCCAGGCCGCCGTCCGTGCGTACGTGGGGGACCCCGCCGAGGTGACGGGGATGGGGGCGGACGGGACCCCGACCCAGAGGATCGACCTCGTCGCGGAGCAGGCCGCGTTCGGGTTCCTCGCGTCCCGGGACCTGCCGTACACCGTAGTGAGCGAGGAGGCGGGCCGGGTCGCGGGCCCCGGGGAGTGGACGCTGGTCCTCGATCCGGTCGACGGGACCCACAACGCCGTCCGCGGGCTGCCCGCGTACGCGGTCTCGGTCGCGGCGTGCCGAACCGCCGCGCCCGGGGCGGTGGAGCGGCTCGCGGCCGTCGAGGCGGGCCTCGTCCGGGACCTCGTCACCGGACACACGTACTTGGCCGAGCGCGGGATGGGGGCCACGCTGGACGGCCGCCCGATCCGCGTCCGGAGGCCCCTCGTGCCGGACGACACGGTCTTCGACGTGTACTTGGGGACGAACGCCCACCCGGACGCCGCGCGGGTCGCGTCCCGTGCGCGGCGCGTCCGGAACCTCGGGGCGGCCTCCCTGGACCTCTGCCTGGTCGCGAAGGGCGCGGTGGACCTTTATTACCTGCACAGTGCTGAGGTCGGCCACGAGTTGCGGGCCATGGACATCGCCGCGGGTGCGCTCATCGTCCGGGAGGCGGGCGGGCAGGTCGTGGACCTCCGCGGGGACCCCCTCGACATGCCCGTCGACCCGAAGGCCCGCACGAACCTTCTCGCCTACGGGGATCCCCACGTCCTGGAGGTGATCCGGTGAGGATCGGCCTCACGGCGAACCCGAAGATCCCGGGGACCGCGGAGCTGTGCGGAAGGATCGTCGCGTCCGTGGGAGAGAGCCACGAGGTCGTCCTCGAGAAGGAAATCGCCGCGCAGCTCGGGGCCAAGGGAATTGGTTTCGAGGGTCAGCGGTTCGACGTCATCCTCGCCGTCGGCGGGGACGGCACGATCCTGCGGGCGTTCCAGCTCGCCGACGGGGACGTCCTCGGGATCAACAGCGGGTCCCTTGGCTTCCTCGCGGAGATCTACGCGAACGAGGTCGATACGTACCTCCCGCGGGTCCTCGCCCGCGACTGCAGGGTCGAGCGGCGGATGCGGATCCAGGTCGAGGTGGACGGCCGCCGGCGGTACGACTGCCTGAACGAGGCCGTCGTCCACACGGCCCAAATCTCGAAGATCCGGAGCTTCGAGGTCCGGGTCGACGGGCAGGTCGCGGAGCGGGTGCGGGCGGACGGGATCATCGTCGCGACGCCGACCGGCTCGACCTCGTACTCGATGTCCGTGGGCGGGCCCATCATGGACCCCCGCCTAGAGGCCATCATCGTCACCGCCATCGCGCCGTTCAAGCCCGCCGCGCGTCCGTACGTGTTCCCGCCCACGAGCCGCGTGGACGTCCAGATTGCCCGCCCGAAGGAGTGCCTCCTCGTGCTCGACGGCCAGCACGAGATCCCG
>DATEUA010000071.1:0-2826 GCA_035283405.1 Thermoplasmata archaeon
CGGGTGGCGGACGTACGCAGAGGTCGACCTGAAGGAACTAATCGCGCGGCTTCTTTCGACAAAAGCAGAAGACGTTGCGGTCGCCGAGCTCGACGAGCTGACGGACAAGACGTCGGGAGACGGCTAGGTTCCCGCTTCCGAGGCCCCTAGTCCTCGATGACCTTGACGCTCTCCCCGCCATGGCGGGTTTCCCTAGGCCGGATCTCGACGAGCAACGGCATCTGGATTCCGCCGCCTGTCGCGATCGCCACGCCGATCGGGAGCCGCTGGATCTCCTCCGCCATCGCCGTCGTCAGGCCCTCGACGCTTGAGACGATCGCCTTCAGGTCGTTCGGGTTCGTGACCTTCAGGATGAGCTGGGTGTTGCACTGGCTCAGAACGTTCTTGTCGACCTTCGCGGGGCGCTGCGTGATCACGACGAGCCCGAGCCCGAACTTGCGCCCCTCCGACGCCAAGGTCCGGAACACCTTCGACGTCGCGACCTGCCCGACCTGCGGGCAGAAGTTGTGCGCCTCCTCGACAACGAGCATGAGGGGAGGGATCTTCCCGACCTTGCGCAGCTCGAACATCGCGGTCGCGAGCCGGTTCACGACGAGCTCCTGAATGTCCGGAGGGACGCCCTTCAGGGCGATAATCGTCGTCTTTCCCTTCACGACAAGCTCGTCGATCCGGGTACCCTCCTGGGCGAAGATCTCCACCTCACCGAGGTACTCGAGCTCATCGATGAGGGCCGCGTTCTGCGGGTCCTCTTCCCGTTCGAGGACGCGGACAATGTCCCGCACCGTATAGTTCTTCGTCGCGGTGCGAAGGATGTCGAGCGCCTTGCGCAGGGCCGTGAGATGGTTCCGGACCTTCGCGGAGCCCGTCAGGGACAGGATGTCCCGCGCGTCGAGGTTGCTCAACGTGAACTTCAGAGGGTGGGCGCCCCTGTTGACCTTCGTGTCCGGCGAGTACACCTGGATCAGGTCCGAGTACGAGCGTGGCTCCACCCGGAACCGCTCGCCGCCTTCCACGTGCTTCCCCTTCTCCGTGAGGGAGATGTACTCCCCGTGCGGGTCGAGGATGACCGTCGTGACGCGGTGTTTCATCAGTTCCTCGATGAGGACCCCGGCGGCGTACGACTTCCCCCCTCCGGTCTTGGCGAGGATCGAGACGTGCTTCTGGACCATCGCGTTGATGTCGACGTACACGGGCACGTCGTGCCCAGCGAGGAGCCCCACGTAGGCCCCGTGCTTCTTGTCCTCGCGCAACCCGAGGACCTCCTTGATCGTGCTCGTCTCGGCACGGTGCACGGGTTCCCCCGCCCGGAAGGGCGTTCGAGGGACCTGGAGGAGACCCCGATCGTCCCGGTAGCCGATCACAGAGACGTCTGCGGCGACCTTCTCCTCGATGTCCACCGGCTCCGCGTCCCCCAGGTGTTGCGCGCGCTCCAGGGACAGGTCCGTCTTGCGCTCGACCTCGTCCACGCGGCCGAGGACGAGGCCACACGTGTCGTGGTGCACCTGGACGTATTCGTTCCGCTCGACGCTCGTGACGACAGAACACCGGAAGCGGGTCGAGCCGACGTCCCCATAAATCACGCCCACGAACCCGTCTGGGGCGTCGTGGGGCGAGGACCTAGAATGGGCAATGGACACCATGCGTGGTGCATCCCACGGAGGCGCTGATAAGCGGGCATCGGCTTAAATAGATTCCTTAGCGAGGCCCTGTCAAATCACTTTTGACACTTTCGCCTACCCCCTTCCCCCTCTTTCATTACCCCCGATGGCCAGAGTAGATGGTCGTGGAATGCCGCCGGGCCTTCCGGTTCGACGTCCGCGTGGAGGACGCCCGCCTCGATTGGCTTCTGAAGGAGTTCCGGCTCCTCGTGAACCGGTCGATCCGGATCGCCCTCGCCCAGGACATCCGGTCCCGCGCTCGGCTCACGAAGGTCGCGTATCGCCGGCTCAGCGAAGACCATGCCGTTCACAGACAGTACATCCCGTCCGCGTTCGAGGTCGCCCTCGGCGTCCTGAAGGCTCACCGACGACGGCTGAAGAAAGGCAAACGGTCGTCCGTCCCGTACATGACGCGCCTCATGCTCAAGGCGGAGAACCAGTCGTACCGGCTCGACCGGGAGACGGGCCGTTTGCGGATCCCGATCCAAGGCACGGAAGGCATTCAGCTCACCCTGCCCGTATCCGAGTGGCATCGGTCGATCCTGGCAGACCCGTCCTGGGGCCTCGGCTCTCTGACGGTCGTGCCGGGCAAGGTGATCGTTGTCGTCCGGAAGGAAACTCCGAAGGCCTACGAACCCGAGGCCGCGATCGCCCTCGACACGAACGAGGACTCCCTCGACGGGGTCGTCGCCGACCACGACGCCATGACGTCGGTCAGGCTGCCCTTCGGCGGGGTCCGCCAGGTCCAGACGGTCCACTTCCGCCGACGCCGACGGCTCGCCAGGAAGAAGGCCCATGACCGACGCATCATGCGGATCCTCCTGGGTCGCGAAGGCCGGCGGGAACGGAACCGCGTCCGGCAGCGGTTACACCGAGTATCCAAGCGTCTCATCGAAGCGGCGAAAGGCCGTCGAGCGTCGATCGTCCTCGAGGACCTGACGCTCCACGGCGCGGGCGGCCGTTCGCGTCGGATGAACCGACGTCTGTCGTCGTGGCCCCGACGTGAGATCCACCGTCAGATCGAATACAAGGCCGCCCTCGAGGGCGTGCCGATCGTCAAGGTCAACCCTCAATGGACGTCGAAGACCTGCCCCGTGTGTGGCGCCCGGCGCCGAGACAGGGTGGGCCAGGAGTTCGTCTGCCTGATGTGCGACTGGGAGATGGATCG
>DATEUA010000072.1:0-2983 GCA_035283405.1 Thermoplasmata archaeon
TCGGATGGTCCAGGCCTACTGCGTGAAGTGCCGCGCGAAGCGGGAGATGGCGGACGCGAAGAAGGTCAAGCTGAAGAACGGGAAGCCCGCGATGAAGGGCAAGTGCCCGAAGTGCGGGACCGCGCTGTTCCGGATCGGCGCGGCCTAGACCGGCCGTCCGGACGCACCCGGTCGCGACGCGTCCCACCTCACCAATCCCCGCCGGACCCAGGAGGGACTCGCACCAAATTATATTCAAACTAGTGGATGAAAATCGGTGCCCCTCCAGGGGAGGGGGACCGGACGTGAGAACCACGGTCCCTCTTTTCAAAGTCTATTAATACCCTCGCCGGGCATGAGACGGTACGAGGTGTTGTCCGTGAAGGTCCCCGACATCAAAGTGACCCCTCCCGGCCCGAAGGCGCGCGAGATCATCGAGCGGGACACGAGGTTCCTCGCGACGAGCACGAAGACCTCCCCGATCGTGGCGAAACGGGCCCAGGGCTCGGTGATCGAGGACGTCGACGGGAACATGTTCATCGACTTCACCTGCGGGATCTCCGTCGTGAACATCGGCCACGGCCATCCGAAGGTCGTCGAGGCCGTGCGGCGACAGGCCGGGGAGTTCTTCCACTTCGCGGGCACGGACTTCTACTACGACATCCAGGTCCGTCTCGCGGAACGGCTCGCGAAGCTCGCCCCGGGGAAGGGGCCGAAGAAAGTGTTCTTCACGAACAGCGGCGCGGAGGCGAACGAGGCCGCGATCAAGGTCGCGAAATGGCACACGCGGCGGGGGATGTTCCTCGCGTTCCTCGGGGCGTTCCACGGCCGCACGATCGGCGCGCTCTCCCTGACGGCGAGCAAGCGGGTGCAGAAGGAGCGGTTCTTCCCGACGATGCCGGGCGTCGTCCACGTGCCCTACGCGTACTGCTACCGGTGCCCGTACCAGCTCACGTACCCGAGCTGCGACCTGCACTGCGCGAACGTCATCGAGGACCTGTACATGAAGACGGTCGCCCCGCCGGGCGACGTGGCGGGGATCTTCGTCGAGCCCGTCCAGGGCGAGGGCGGGTACATCGTCCCCCCGAAGGGGTGGCTCCCCCGGATTGCGAAGATCGCGAAGGACAACGGCCTCCTGCTGATCGACGACGAGGTGCAGACCGGGTTCGGCCGCACCGGGAAGATGTTCGCCGCGGAGCACGAGGGGGTCGTCCCGGACATCCTGACGATCGCGAAGGCGATGGGGAGCGGGATGCCGATCGGCGCCGCCGTGTTCGACGCGTCCCTGGACTTCGGGGAGAAGGGCGCCCACAGCAACACGTACGGCGGGAACGCGATCGCGTGCGCGTCGTCCCTCGCGACCCTGGACGTGATCGAGGGCGACGGCCTCCTGAAGAACGCGGAGCGCCTGGGGAAGCGGATGGCCGCGCGGCTCGACGGGATGACGGAGAAGTACGAGATCATCGGGGACCGCCGCGGTCTCGGACTGATGCAGGTCACGGAGTTCGTCGCGGACCGGAAGACGAAGAAGAACGACCCGAAGGTCCGGAACGCGATCGCGAAGGACCTCCTCGAGCACGGCGTGCTCGTGCTGCCGTGCGGCGAGAGCGGGATCCGGTACATCCCCGCGCTGAACATCCCGGACGAGTTGCTCGACGCGGGGCTCGACGTCGTCGAGGACTGCATCCGCCGGGCGGCCTAGCCGACTTTTATGGGCGTCCACAAATGACTATATAGCGACAACGGATACCACCGAACCATGGCGGAACCCGCAGCACCGCCTCCGGAGGCGGTCCGGAGTGGAGTGAGCAAGACGATGTTCGCCGTGACGGTCGTCATCGTGGGGATCGTCGCGCTACTCGCGGGGATTGGGCTCGGGAACGTGCTGTACGGCGTGCGGCCGCCGAGGACGACCTTCATCGTCGGCACGAACGTGCCGTTCCCGCCCTTCGAGGACTTCAACACGACCCTCGGCGAGTTCGTCGGCTTCGACATCGACATCTCGAGGTTCATCGCGGAGAACCTGAGCCGGACGATGGTGGTCCGGCAGTTCTCGAACTTCCAGGTGCTGCTTGCGACCGTGGGCACGGGCGGGGTGGACATGGCCGCCTCCGCGATCACGAGCTCCGGCGACACCGGGCAGAACCGGAGCCGGTACATGGCCTTCTCCGACTCGTACTACGACGCGAACCAGGGCGTCCTCGTCCAGACCGGTAGCAGCCTCACGTGCACGAGCAGCAACTGCACGGCGGACAACCTCTGGAATCTCCAGGTCGGCGTGCAGACCGGGACGACGAGCGAGGGGTGGCTCGACGCGAACAAGGCGGCGAACACGACGAAGGTCCGGTTCCAGACCGTCGACGCGGAGCTGGCGGCCCTTCGACAGGGGACCATCGACGCCGTCATCATCGACTACGGCCCTGCGCTCAGCTTCGCGAACGCACCCGGGAGCGGGCTGCGCGTCGCGGGCCAGATCATCACGAACGAGCTATACAGCTTCGCGGTGCCCCTCGGGGACCCCGACCACATCCTGCCCATCATCAACAGCGTGCTCCGAGGCATCAAGGACGACGGGACCTACGACCAGCTGATCGCGAAGTGGTTCGGGTAGGCGAGCGAGGAGCCTGGGGGCCGTCGACCCCAGCCTTTTCTATCCCCCCGCCCATCCCGAGCCGCGAGGAGGGGGCCCGGACACCGGTCCCCCACGGAGGCTACGGCATTCCTCCCGGGAGAGCGTCGGTGTGGCTCGCGTCCGCGGCGCGTCTCGTCCGCAGGACGTTCACGGCCGGTCGGATCCTGCGGATCGGGACGGCGCTCGCAGCGACAGAGGCCGCGTTCATCGTCCTCGTCTGGATTGGCCTCACCGGCTATTACAACCTCCGGTACGCCGAGACCATCCTCCCCTTCCTCCTCGCGGGACTCCGCGGGACCGCCCTCTTCGTCGTCGTCGCGATCCCCCTGGGGTTCTCCCTAGGCCTCCTGATGGGCTGGGCGCGGGTCTCGC
>DATEUA010000073.1:0-48995 GCA_035283405.1 Thermoplasmata archaeon
GAACTCGAGGTCCTTCCCCACCGCGTCCACGGCGGACCAGAACGCGGGCGTCGTGAGCTCGATGATCGTGTTCCTCACGGGATGTTTGACCTCCCCGTCCTCGACGAGGTACGCCTCACGCCCGGCGTATTTCGCGTTGTACCGCTTGTCGTCGATGTTCCATTCCATGAACGACTTCATGTAGACGCCTAACTTCACGTCCTCGAGCAGTTCCTCGATCGTGTGGTCCTTCGGCTCCACGAACGTGTTCGCCATCCGCACGATCGCCTCCACGTTGTAGTTCACGGCGCGTGCGGCGCCGTTGCTCCGTGTCCCGAGCACGGCAGCGGTCTCGCGGTTGTGGAGGAATTCGTGGACGATCCCGTCCTTGTACAGGTACCGACGTCTCGCGCGGACGCCCTCGTCATCCGTCTCGTAGTACGCGATCGCATGCTCGACGGTCGGATCGTCGACCACGTTCACGAGACCGGACCCGACACGCGTTCCGATCGCCTCGGGCGTAAGGAAGGACTTGCCCGCCTGGCTCGCCTCCCGGCCGAGCACCCGGTCCGCCTCCGTGGGATGGCCGCACGACTCGTGGGATGCGATACCGGAAACCTGGGGACCGACGACGAGGTCCATCTTCCCCTCCGGTGATTTCTTCCCCTCGACGAGGGATCGCTGCATGGAACGAGCCTCCTCGAGGACCTTCTCCTTCCAGTCGAGCGTTCGCACGCCATCCCAGCCGCCGGACCAACCGTAGTTGCGATACGTCTGCTCGATGTCCCCGTCGCGCGCGACCGTCAGGAAGTAGAAGAGACGAAGCCGCGGACTGTACGAATGGATCTTGGATCCTTCCGAGTTCGCGAAGTACTTCTGGATCCGGTTGTTCGACATCTGGAAGTACCGGGCGGGGACCTTGTACCGGAGGGCCATGACGGCTTTGTCCATCTCGCCGATCTCGCGAATCTTCTCGTCCAATGGGACGTCCGCGAGGCGCTTCCGCTCTGGCACGGACCATTCCGTCTCGACCGCGTCCTCCTGGGCAAACGTGATTGGGGTCTTGCGCGCGGAGGCTTTCGCGACCTTGACCGCATCGTCGACCGTCGCCCGGACCTCCGGTTTCGTGAGGGTGTTCGTCGCGGCGAACCCGAGGCTCCCCTTCACGAGGACCCGCACGCCCACCCCCTGGTCCTCGCCGACGAACACCGCGTCGAGGACCCCGTTCTTCAGGATGAACTGCTCCTGCGTCTGATGTTCGTACCGCGCCTCGGCATACGCCACCCGCTTCTGTCGCGCATAATCGACCGCGTAATCGACGAGATCCGGATCCGGCACGCCGCTCCCCGCGCGGGGCATCACGAGGACGGCCATTAAAGTGTCGCGCTCGGCCGGGCGGAAAGTATTTTGGACGGAGGGTGCCATGGACCGCGCGTGCCGAAGGGCGACCGGCCGATCGTCCTCTACCCGGCGTACTTCGACGCGTCCCGGTCGCGCGATCGCGGCCGCCGGGTCGCGAAGAGAGTCGCGGTCGACGCGCCGACGGTCGACGACATTGCCGAGGCGGCAAAGGCCCTGGGGCTCGAACCGAAGGTGGAGGCGGACAAAGCCTTCCCATCGACTCCTTGGAGAAAGGAAGGTCGGGTCCTCGTCCGTGCGGACTACTATAAGACGTCCGTCGTCCGGAAGGTCGCCGAGAAACTGAAGGCGTCGCGCTGAGTCACGGCCGGTTCGGGGTGACCCGCTGGTCCTCGACGAGGCGCTTCCCGGACGCGACGAGGTCCACGGAGTGGATGACGGCTCCCAGCTCGCGGAGCGTGTCCTCGACGCTCTCGTAGTTCACGGAACCCCCTTCAATCGTGAGGAGGACGCTTTCCGTGTCTTGGTCGACCTCGTCCAGACGACAGCTCACGCCCTCGACGCCCTTCAACCCGCTCAACCGTCTGGACATTTCGATGATGGACGGTTTGTGGGGCTTGAGCACGTCCAAGACGAGGCGCTTGATTTCACTCACGGGTGTCGATGCTCCGAAGGGCTGCGCCCATCGGGAGCGATGCACTTAAACGTTATTGGGATGCGGAAGGACTTCGATATCCCACGCTACGCCGTCGTGACCTCCGCACCGTCCGCGCGGACGATCACCGTGTGCTCCGTCTGGGACACGATCCCCCCCGCCGTGTCGACGAGGGCCGGATACGTCATTGCGGCGCGGAGCCGCACGAGCCGGTTCAGCATCTCCGGCGCCCTTCGATCCAGGCGGTACGCCCAACGCTCTGCGAAGGGGAGCGTCTTGAACGTCGTCGACAGGAGGGAAAGGAATTCCTCCAAGGTGTCGTCGCGAAGTGCCTTCGACTTGAGGAGGCGGTAGATGTTTCCGGTCCGGCGACCGTCCACCTGGCCCGACCCCGAAGTCGAGAAAGGCTCGATGGCGACAACATCTCCTTCCTGCAGGGCATCGTGGCCGTGGGGAACGTTCGGGACGCTTTTGCCTGCATGAAGGAGGTAGCGCTCGATCGTATGGCCGGTCAAGTTACGAATCGGCTTGTATCCATGAGATTCAATCGCCCGCTGGATCCCAGAACCTAGGTGGCTCGTCGGGACGCCCGGTCGGACGGCCTCGATCGCCGTCTGCAGCGCGAGCTCGGACGCGCGAATCAGCCCGGACCAGTTCCGCGTCCCCACCTCGACCGTGACCGCAGTGTCCGCAATCCACCCGTCGACATGGGCGCCGAGATCCAGCTTCACGACGCTCCCTCGGCGGATCCGCGTCGCATCGTCGTGGATCGGCGAGTAGTGCGCGGCGATGTCGTCGAGGGAGATGCATGTCGGGAAGGCGGGCTGGGCACCCCGCGTTCGCATCAGGTCCTCGACGGTCTCCGCCACATCCAAGAGGAGCGCCCCCTCGACGGTCGCCTCGATCGCGCGATCCCGCGCTTCCCGAGACACACGGCCCGCGGCCCGGAGTTTCTCGAGCACGTCGGCGTCCATTCGCGCTACGACTCCTTCGGAACGGACCCGGACCTAAGGACGTTTGCCCGGGGCCCGGTGAGGTCCACGACGGTGGATTCGACCCCGAGGGTCGCCGGGCCTCCATCGACGTAGACGTCCACGGCGTCTCCGAGCTGAGCCCGCGCCTCGTCGCACGTGACGGTAGGAGACTTTCCGTGCAGATTCGCGCTGGTCGACGTGATCGGCCCGACCCGCTTCGCGAGAAGCCGGGGGATCGGGTGGGCGGGCACCCGGAACCCCAGGCGACCATCCTTCGAAAGCACCGCGGTCGGCGCTTCCGCCCTCGCGCGGAGGACGACCGTGTAGGGTCCTGGTAGGTTCTTCGCACAGAACGCCTCCGCCAGAGGCGTCCGCTCGCCGAATCGGAAGATGTCGCTCACGTCGGCGACGCAGACGGACACGGAAAGGTCCCTGGGACGCTGCTTCGCCGCGTACACCCGGGCGATGGCAGCCTCCTGGAACGGATCCGCCGCGAGGCCGTACACGGTGTCCGTCGGATGGACCACGAGGCCTCCCGCCCGCAGGGTGTCGACGCACGTCCGGACGGCGTCCGCGTCGAGGACGAACTTGGACCCGATCGACGTCGCGGCCAGCATGACGGCCATGGGCGCGTCAAGGGACGCCGGGCTAATGGACTTTCCCGGGCGCCGAGTACAAGAGGTAGCTCCGAGCGTCGAGCCGGCCGTCCGGGGGACGGTACGCGTCGAGCCGGAGCCCCCCGCCCGTCCGGGCGGCCACGAGGATCGCCTTCGTGAACGGCGCCGCGTCGTCGGCCGTCACGAGCTCGCGGAGGGACACGAAGGCGACGTCGCTCACCTCGACCCGGTCGGGCCGCGGCTCGCCGGACACGTACTCCATCGTGAAGACGAGGAACGTGTCGTTCGCCTCCGGGCCCACCATGTGCCGGACGGCGACGAGGGACTCCGCCCGGCCCCGGATGCCCGTTTCCTCGACGAGCTCCCGCTCGATCGTCTCGACGACGGACTCGTGCGGCTCGACGTAGCCCGACGGGATCGCCCACAGCCCGCGCCATGGGCCGTACGTCTTGCGGACGACGAGGAGCGCCTCTTCGCGGACGAGGAACCCGCCCACGCCGACGGTGATACCGTGCGAACCGGGGTCCGATGACATGGGGCGTCCAACGCGCAAGGACGCATGGCTTTTATCCCACGCCCCGCTCGGCCCTGGTGGGAAGCTCCATGCCGGGCACCGTGCGATTCACGCCGCGACGGTACGTCACGAAGATCTGGGACTTCGGCAATTTCGACATCTCGCCGGATGGACGGCTCCTGGCCTACTCCGCAAACCGAGAGGCGCACTGGAGCATCTACGTGAGGAGCCTGAGATCGGGCCGCGAATGGGCCCTCGTGAAGTCCGACAAACCCATGCGCAACCCAGAGTTTTCCCCGGACGGCCGCTGGATCGCGATGCAGGCGGACCTCGACGGAGACGAGAACTTCGACCTCTACGTCGCGCCTTCCAAGGGGGGCGAGCCTCGCAACCTGACGGGCCACAGGATGGATGACGCGTCCCCGCGCTGGTCACCCGACGGCTCGAAAATCGCGTTCATCTCGAACCGGGACCGGGACCGCGAGAACGTCTTCGTGATGAGCGCGTCGGGCGGCGACGCTCAGCAACTCACCGTAATCGACGAGATCGTGAGCGAGATCGCGTGGCGTCCGGACGGATCGGGCATCGCGTTCTCCGCCGGCGTGGGCCAGCTCGACTGGATCGGCCTCGTCGACCTCCAGGGACGCGTCGAACGCGTCGTGTCCTTCCCGGACGCGGAGGCGCATCTCGGGGGGGACTACGGCCACCCGTTCCCCTGGTCCCCGGATGGCCGCCGCCTCGCCTTCGCCTCGAATCTCCACGGCTGGAACGACATCGGCGTCCTCGATCTCGCGACGCGCGAGCTCCGCTGGGTGGTCCGGAACCGCCGGGAGAAGCTACGTCCGGTATGGTCCCCGGACGGATCCCGACTGGCGTACCTCGAGAACCGCGATGGAAACGTCCAGGTCAAGTCGGCCTCGGCGTCCGGCCGCGGCATTCAGGCCGTCTCCCCGGCGGAGGGCGTGGCGCAACGCGCCCGGTGGCATCCGGATGGCGGACTCGTCTACCTTCACTCGAGTCAGACGCAGCCGGCCAGGCTCATCGCCCAGCGAGGCAGCCGGCGCCGCGTCCTCGTCGACGGCGCGCGCGTGGCGGTTCCGCGGGGGGAACTCGCGCGGCCGCGGCTCGTTCGGTACACGACCTTCGATGGTCGCAAGATCCCCGCGTGGCTCTTCACGCCTCCGAAGGCCCGCTTCCGCAACGCAGCGGTCGTCATCCCCCATGGCGGCCCGGAGAGCCAGACGACGAACGCCTGGGAGGACGGCGACTTCGCGGGCCAGTACTTGGTCGCCCAGGGATTCGCAGTCCTCTTCCCGAACTACCGCGGCGGGACGGGATATGGACGTGCCTGGCGCAAGATCAGCGACCGAGACCTCGGCGGCGCGGACATGGAGGACATCCTCGCCGGCGGCCGCTGGCTCCTGGAACAGGGCGTCTGTCCGCCCGGCCGCCTGGGAATTCTCGGGACGAGCTACGGAGGCTACGCGGTCGCCCATTGCCTCGAAAAAGCCCCCGACCTGTGGGCCGTCGGGGTGAGCATCGTCGGGTTCTTCGACTGGCTCACGGCCTCGAAGGAGGAGCGAGGGAACCTCGCCGTGTACGACCGGCAGAAGATGGGCAACTATGCAACGGAGCCGGACCATTTCCGGAAGTACTCCCCCTACCTCTACCTCGAGAAGATCCGTTCCCCCGTCCTGTTCACGGGCGGCGCGAACGATCCGCGGTGTCCGGTGAACGACGTGCGACAGATGGTCGCCGGGATGCGCCGGGCGGGCAAGACAATCGAGTACCTCGAGTTTCCGGACGAGGGGCACTGGCCACGGAAGAAGCGGAACGAGATCGTCCTGTATGAGCGGGCGATCGAATGGCTGGGCCGCCACCTGCCCGAGGAAACCGGCGCTAGAGGCAAGCACGCAAGGCGCCGAGGAACTCGCCGATGACCTCGGGATCGGCCTGGGTCCCCATCGTCCCGATGCGAAGGATCTTCCCGTGGAGCGGCCCGAGGCCGCCCGCGACGTAGACGTTGTGCTCCTCGCGCAGACGGGCGATGACCGCCTCCGCGTCGACGCCGTCCGGCGGGGCCACGCAGGTGACCGTGTTCGACAGGAGGAGATCCGGTGCGATTGGCCGGAAGCCGGTCTCCGCGAGTCCGCCCCGGAGCAAGCGGGCCATCGCCGCGTGCCGCGCGATCCTCTCGTCGAGGCCTTCCGCCTTGACGAGCTGGAGGGACCTCCGGACCGCGTGGAAGAGGTTCGAGGAGATCGTCGTCGGGGAGGGGTGCCAGTCGCCCCAGTCGTGCTCGTAGCGGTCCCAGGTGTGGAGGTTGAAGTACCAGCCTTCGGCCTCGTTCGGGTCGGAAGACTCCCAGAGTGAGGGAGCGACCGCAATCGGGGCGATCCCCGCGGGGGCGGCGAGGCACTTCTGGGACGCGCTGAACGCGCCGTCGAGGCCGAGATCGTCGAAGGGCAAGGAGAGGCCGCCGAGGGACGACACCGCATCGACGAGGACGAGCGCATCCTTCTCATGGGCGAGCTCAGCGCTTTCTTCGAGGGGATTCGTCACGCCCGTCGACGTCTCGTTGTGGACGACCACGACCGCCTTTGCGGGCTTCCGGAGCGCCGTCCGCAGTCCCTGGAGGTCGAGTCCCTGGCCCCAGGGGGAGCTCACGAGATCGACCTCGATGTGATGGGACCGGACCACTTCGCGGAGGCGAGCGCCGAAGAACCCGTTGTCGAGGACCACGACTCGGTCCGCGCGTCGGAAGAACGTGTGGATGAGGGCCTCGATTCCGGCATGACCGGGTCCGAGGAACGGGAACACGCGGGCCTTCGGCGCGGACCACACGTATCGTAAGAGCCCGAGGACCTCCTTGTACGCCTTCACCCAAGCGGGCCCGTAGTGGGGCAACGCGGGCTTCGCCATCTCCTCCAGGACACTGGGGTGGATCGGGACGGGCCCGGGGATGAACAGAAGGGGCGGGCGCATCCGGTTTGTCTCGAATCGCGAATGGGGACCCCGGATACTTCAAGCTGTCCCGACAATTCTTGCCACGCGAAACCTAGTCGCGGATGCCTTCCTCCATGATGCTGAAGACAGCTTCCGCCTCCGGGAGGTTCGGGGAGTCGATGAGCCGGGCGATGCGCTTGCCCCCCTTCGACTTCCGCATGTACACGCGGAACGTCGCGCTGTGGCCGACGATGTGACCGCCGATCGGCCTCGTTGGATCCCCGAAGAACGCGTCGGGCTTCGCTTGCACTTGGTTCGTGACGTAGATGACCGCGTTGTGGAGATCTCCGAACCGCATCAGTTCGTGGATGTGCTTGTTGAGCAACTGCTGCCGCTCTGCGAGCACGCCTCGGCCGATGTACTCCGCCCGGAAATGCGCGGTGAGGGAATCGATCACGATGAGGCGGACCGGGAAATCCTTCGAGAGGTCATGCGCCTTCTCCACGAGAAGCATCTGATGGTGGCTGTTGAAGGCTCGCGCCACGTGGATCTTTTTAAGGACCTCATCCACATCGAGTTCGAGGGCCTCGGCCATGTGCCGGATCCGCTCCGGCCGAAACGTCTGCTCCGTGTCGATCCACACACTCTCGGCGTCGAGTCCTCCCTCGTCCTCCGGTCTTGTGACGTTCACGGAAAGCTGATGGGCAAGAGCTGTCTTCCCGCTGCCAAATTCGCCGTAGCACTCCGTGATCGCCTGGGACTCCAGGCCTCCGCCCAGGAGTTCGTCGAGGGCCTTCGCGCCGGTGGTGAGTTTCGCGACAGACTTGCGGCGCTCGAGGATGATGTCCCCCGTCTCGAACCCGCCGACGTCGGCGGCTTCCCGGGCCGCAATGATGATTTTCTGCGCGACGTTGGACCCGATTTCGGCAGCGTCCGCGACCATCTGGGGCGATGCCACGGCAAGGGCCATCAAGTCCGAATACCCGGCCTCCTTCAGCTTCTCCGCGGTCGCGGGGCCCACGCCCGGTAGCTCTTCGATGGCCTTCGCGCTGACAGCCACCCTTTCACCTTTCCGTTCATCCCGGGCCATGCCTAAAAGGGTAAGACGGGGGGGTGTGTGAAACTATCGGAATCCGCCTCCGAGGCGCGATGAAACTACCGCCACGGAACACGTTTTTCCTTCCGGACGCGATACCGGTTCCGAGATGCCGTCCCGGCTGCCGTTCGACCGCGTCGCGACGATCTACGACGAGACGCGGAGTCACGCACCCCGGGTCCTTGCTCGGGTCCTCGGTATCCTGGTCGAAGAACTCCACGGCAAACGGGTCCTAGAAGTCGGCGTTGGCACAGGGCGATACGCGATCCCTCTCCAGAAGAGCGGCGTCCGGCTCGTGGGGGTTGACATCTCGAGGAAGATGGTCGAATTGGGGCTAGCGAAGGGCCTGAGGAACGTCCTGTTCGGGGACGGGGCCCACCTCCCGTTCCGTCCGGGGTCCTTCGACGTCGCGACGACGAACCACATGCTGCATCTCGTCCCCGATTGGCGGGAGGTGCTCCTCGAAATCGCCCGGGTCACCCGGGACAGCTACGTGAGCATCATCGAGGACGGGGACCGCTGGCCGATCAAGAAGGAGTACGACCAGCTGGTGCGCGACGGGGGGTTCGTCTGGACGGCCCCCGGTCTCCACGAACGGACCCTGTCCGAGACCCTCCGGCCGGACGTCGTCATGCCCGCGGGCCCCTTCTACGAGGCGATGAGCGCCGACGCGATCCTGGCGGAGCTCGACCGACGAGACTACTCCTCTCAGTGGGACGTGCCGGAGGTCCTCCATCGAGACGTGGTGCGGCGGTTGCGCGACACGTGGGGCGGCCGCGATCTGTCCCGGACGTACTCCATGGACGTCTCCTTCTGGCGGATCCCGCGGCTCGCGGCGTTTGCCCGGAAGCAACGGCCGTAGGCCTAGGGCGTCCGGGCGAAGACGGCGAGGGCTTCCCGCTCCAGGAAGTGCAAGTCGCCGGGGACGACGATGCAGTGGAGGGGCGGCCCGAGGTCCGTCCGGAGCAAGGTCTCCGCCGGCCCTGCGACGGCGCGCACGTCCGGCGCTCCGGCGCGGCTCACGACGCATGCGAGTGTTCGAGGACCGAAGAGTTCCGTCCCGACCTTCTCCGCCGCCCGAAGGAGCAGACGGACGCCTTCCTTCGGATCGAGGAACTGGCCGCCCTCCTGGAGGTCCAGGAGGACGAGGGTATGCAGCCCGGCCTTCCGATTCGCGACGACCGCCTCCAGGGGGCTGGCCGGCTCGAACCCGGGCGCAGGCATCGGCACGGTCGTCGTCCGGCCGAACTTGTATGCTTGGAGTCCAAGTACGCCGGCCGCCGCGCTCAGGATCGACGCGCCGTGCACGATCCGCGTCGCGATCGACGCGGCGGCCGCGCGGAGGCGGAGGTCCACGTGCGTCGTCGCCGACATCGGGTCGCCCGCGACGAGGAAGCCGACTCGACGGTCCTTCGCGGCATCGAGCACCGCCCGCCCGTCCTCGACCTCCCCGCGCGACAGGACACGGATCGGCCTTCCGAGGAGGCTCTCGAGAGTCTCACGCCGGGTCCCGACCAAGGCCGAGGTGTAAAACTCCGCAAACAGCTCGTCGCAGGCCCGGGCCTCTTCCAGACCGCGTAGGGTGATCCCCCGCTCGTCGTGCAGCCCGAGGCCGATGAACACGAGCTCCCCCATGCATTCGACGAACGGCCGCGGGGGCCATGAACTTTGGTGCACCGAGAAGCTTCTTGAGCGTGGGCCCTTATCGCCGCGTGGATATGCGCGCCTGGTGCGTCGTCGTGCCGCGGAACCGAGGGGAGGAGATGCGGCGGTCCCTCCGGGATCGAGGCGAGCTTGTGGAGCATTTGAAGATCCGTGAGGAGCGCGGCTCTCTGCTCCTGCCCACGATCGGCCGCCTGGAGATCGGCCTCCCGGTGCGCCAGGCGGACTTCGAACCGGGCTACGCCCCCGTGCGAAGCTACCGGGAACTCGTCCGGGTACCGGAGGACCTCCGGGTCTCCCTGCCGAGGGCCTTCGACGCGATCGGAGACATTGCGGTCCTGAAGATCCCGGAGGAGCTCGAGGCCCACCGGGAGGAGATCGGCCGCGCCATCCTCGCGTGGGACCGGAAGCTCCGCGTCGTCGCCCAGGACCGCGGGGTCGCGGGCGTCCGTCGGATCCGCCGAATCGAGATCATCGCGGGCGAGGACCGCACGACGACGGTCCACGTGGAATTCGGATTGCGGTACCGCGTCGACGTGGCTCGCGCGTACTTCAGTCCGCGGCTGGGCACGGAACGGAAGCGCGTCGCGGACCTCGTGACGTCCGGGGAGACGGTCCTGGATCCCTTCGCGGGGGTCGGACCCTACGCGATCCTCGTTGCGATAAGGAGTCCTGCGGCGCGGGTTCTGGCGGCGGATGCGAACCCCGACGCGGTGGCCCTCCTCCGGGCGAACGTGGCGGCGAACCGGGCGAGCCGCGTGGAGGTGCGCGAGGGGGACGCCCGGGAGGTCCTGCGGACGGTCGGACCCGTGGACCGCGTGATCCTCGACCTGCCGCATGCCGCGATGGACTTCGTCCCGGATGCCCTACGGGCCCTTCGGCCTCGAGGCACGCTCCACGTCTACGGGATCGTCGAAGAGGCGGAGCGGGAGGATCGGGTCCAAGAGATCCGATCCCTCGGAGCGCGGGAGGAGTGGAGGGCAACGACGATCCGCGTGCACGACGTGCGGGCGTACTCGCCGACGCAGCACCATGTGGCGTTCGACGTCACGGTGGGTCCAGCGTGACGCCCCGCTGCCCCTGGTAGGTCCCGGAGCGACGCTCGTACGTCTCCGACGCCGGCGAGTCCAGAGTGAGGAACACGACCTGGGCGAACCGATCCCCGATTGGGAGCCCCAGGGCGTCCGCGGATGCGTTCAGGGAGCCGAACGTCAGGGTGCCGTCGAAGCCCGCATCAATCATCCCGAAGGACGCGACCACGCCCCGACGGGCCCATGTCGTCCGGATCCAGATCTGTCCCGCGACGTGAGGCCCGAGCCGGATCACCTCGCGGGTGCTCACCGCGAACCGGGCCCCTGCCGGGATCCGCGCGACCCCCTCTGCGACCCGCTGGCCCTCCGCGGGCAGCGCGATCTCCGCGACCGACACGTCGTAGCCGTTCGGGGTGAGCTGTCGCTCGTCGAACGGTTCGATCCGGATCTCCCCCTTCGCGATGTACCGCAGGATGTCCGAATCCGAGAGAACGCCCACCGGCGTTCGTATCGGGACATTCGGGATAATCCTTCCGAGGCGCCCGGGCGGCGATGGTGTGTCGGCGGCTCCGAAGGTTTAAGGGAAAATCGAACTTAGGCGGCCGCGAGGGATTCGGATGGACTTTCGCCTCACGGACGAACAGAAGCTTGTCCAGGAGACTGCGCGGGACTTCGTGGACAGGGAACTGGTGCCTCACGTCCGGGAGTGGGAGTCGAAGGGCGAGGTCCCGCGCTCCTTCTACGACAAGATGGCAACGCTCGGGTTCCTCGGCGCGCCCGTGCCAGAGAAGTACGGGGGCGCGGGCATGGACTATGTGTCCTTCGCGCTCCTCGTCGAGGAGATTAGCCGAGGCTCGTCGAGCGTGCGCACGACGGTGTCCGTGCAGACGTCCCTCAGCGAGACGACCCTGATGCTCTTCGGATCGGACGCGCAGAAGGAATCGTGGCTCGTGCCCCTCGCCCGCGGCGCGAAGTTCGGTGCGTGGGCCCTCACGGAGCCGGACGCGGGGAGCGACGCGGCGAACCTGGCGACGACCGCCCGCGCGGATGGAGACTCGTGGATCCTGAACGGCCAGAAGCGCTTCATCTCGAACGGCGGGCTCGCGGACTTCGTGTTCGTGTACGCGCGCGAACCGGGCTCGAAGCGCCACGAGGGCTTGTCGTGTTTCATGGTGCCGAAGGGCGCGCCCGGATTCACGGTCACGAAGGTCGAGACGACGACGAAACTCGGACTCAGGGCGAGCCCCACGGCGGATCTCGCGTTCGAGGACTGCCGGATTCCGAAGGACCATCTGGTCGGGGAGAAGGGGAACGGCTGGGACCAGGTGATGCGCACCCTGAACAGCGGCCGCCTCGGCATCGCGGCGGGTGCCGTCGGGGTGGCGAGAGCCGCGCTCGAAGCGTCCATCCGGTACGTTCGGCAGCGGAGGGCCTTCGGCCGGCCCATCGGAGACTTCCAGCTCATTCGGGAGATGGTCTCCGAATCTGCGGTCGAAATCGACGCGGCCCGTCTGCTGACCCTGCGTGCGGCGCACCTGCGCGACCTGGGACTCGACAACACGAAGGAGGTCTCGATGGCGAAGCTGTTCGGGGCCCAGATGGCGATGCGCGTCACGGACCGCGCAATCCAGATCCACGGGGGCTACGGGTTCAGCGGGGACTTCGATGTGGAGCGGTACTTCCGCGACGCGCGGGTCCTCGGCCTGTACGAGGGCACGAACGAAATCCAGAAACTCATCATCGCGGAACAGATCCTCGGCCCGACCTCGAAGAAGGGGTGAGGATTCCCGGCCCTAAGGTCAGGCCTCCATGGTCCATCGAAAGGATCACCGGGGACCCCTGGCCTTCGCGCGGGCAATGCGAGGGCTTCTCTCGCCCACGGCCCCGCGTAACCGTCGGAATTTTGAAGGGCCGCGGGTGAATTCCTATGACAATGTCCGCGCCAGGTCGGTCCGACTGCATCTTCTGCAAGATCATCCGGCGGGAGGCTCCTGCGAGCATCGTCCGGGAGGACGACGCGACCCTCGCGTTCATGGACATCCGGCCCATGGTCCCCGGACACGTCCTCGTCATCCCGAAGGCGCATTGCGTTCTCTTGGAAGAACTGCCTGCGGGCGGAGCCGGGCTGCTCCTCGAAGCGGCGAGAGAGGTCTCCGCCGCCCTGCGGAAAAGCGGTCTTCCCTGCGAGGCGACCTCCCTGTACGTGGCGAACGGCCGAGAGGCGGGTCAGGAGGTGCCCCACCTTCACATCCACGTCCTCCCCCGCTCCCGGAACGACGGGTTCGGCCTTCGACCGCCTCCCGGCTACGGGGCGACGCCAGGCCGCGCGGACCTGGAATCGACCGCTGCGCGAATCCGCGAACGCCTCGGACCGTCACGCGCGGGATAGCCCGTCCCGGATCCGGGACAGCTCCTCCGGGGACAGCGCTTCGCGGGCGGCCGGGAAAAGGCTCGCCTTTTCCTTTCGGAAGTGGTCCCAGAGGAACTGGATTGTGAACAGCCCGTGGCGGTTGAGTTCCTGGATTGAGGGCCACGGATCCGGGGACCGGAAGAGGGTGTCCCGGGCCTCCGCGAACTTCGCGACTTCCCGGCGTACCTCGTCATGTTCGTACGCCACGACGTTCACGAGGGAGCCGTACCGGCCGAGGGTCGGCTCCAGGACGGGAAGGACGACCCGCTCCTCCAGGAGGAAGTGGGAAAAGAGCTCCTCCCGGAAGAACCGAAGGGCTTCGTCCACGAGCTCGCGGTTCTCCTCCCTCGCCTCCCGCCTCACGACCATCTCGTCAAGGACGGCCTCCAATTCGGAGAGCTTCTCGACGAAGTCCGCGTGCTCCGTGAGGAGTCGGGCGAACGGATCCGCGGAGGGGCCCGCATCCATCGTCGGCACGGACGCCTCGCGGGCCTAAAAGGCTACGGGGCGAACCGTGCGGGGGTCCGGGGGAACGGTACGCCATCCCGGATGTGCGGTAGCTTGCAAATCCACTGGATGAGGCGCTCCATCCCCATGCCGAATCCCGCGTGCTGGACGGACCCGTAGCGCCTCGAGTCGAGGTACCAGTCGTACGCCTTCGGCTCCTCGCCCTGCTCGACAAGGGACTTCTTGATCGTCTCGAGGTCTGTCTCGCGTTCGCTGCCGCCGACGATCTCTCCCACGTCGTCGCCGGCGATCACGTCGAAGGCGAGCACGAGGTCGGGTCGCGTCGGGTCTCGGGCCTTGTAGAATGCCTGAGTGATCTTGGGGTAGTGGGTCACGAAGATCGGTTTCACCTTGCCTTCCGTGAGCGCCCGCTCCTCGAGAGTCCGGAGATCCTTCCCCCATTCGACGTCCGTGCCCTTCGCCTTGAGGACCTTGAGCGCGTCCTCGTACGTGATCCGGTCGAAGGGCGGCTTCACCGCCCGAAGAAATTCCGGGGTCCGGCCGAGCGCGACGACCTCGTTGGGCCGCTCCTCCGCGACCCGCTGGCACGCGTGGGAGATCACGCCTTCCGCGTGCTTCATGATGTCCTCCATGCCCGCCCAGGCCTGCTCCATCTCGGCGTGCCAGTATTCCGTGAGGTGTCGCGTCGTCCGGGACTTCTCGGCGCGGAACGAGGGGCCGACGTAGTAGACCTTCTCCATGGAGAGGGCGAGGGCCTCCGCATAGAGCTGCCACGACTGCGTGAGGTGTGCCTTGCGGCCGAAGTACTCGACCTCGAAGAGGGTGGCGCCGCCCTCGCTTCCCGCGGGCGTGATCATGGGCGGGTGCACCTCCCAGAATCCCTCGCCCCGGAAGTACTCGTGGACCGCGCCGAAGACCGTGTGGCGGACACGAAAGATCGCCGTCATGCGCTGCGAGCGAATCCAGAGGTGCCTCACGTCGAGGAGGAACTCCTCGCTCAGGTCCTCTTGAATCGGAAATTTCTCGGCATGGTGGACGACCCGGACGGACGAGGCACGTATCTCGTATCCGCCGGGGGCACGTTTGTCCTCCACCACCTCGCCTCGGACGACGACCGCAGACTCGATCAGGGCTCTCTCAATCGATGCGAATTCGGCCTCCGGCAAAGATCCCTTCGAGACGGTCGCCTGGACGATCCCCGTGGCGTCTCGCACGACGACGAACACCTTGCCCCCGACCGACCGGATCCGGTAGATCCAGCCTTTCAGCTCGACCTCCTTGCCGACGTGGCGACCCTGCAGGATGTCCACGATGGCGGCCATGAACTCGCGGGCCATCCCGGTGGGTCTAGATGACCCTTTCGCGGGACGAAAGAGAGAAGACGTTTGGGCGCGGTCCCGTCCCGTTGCTCCGTCTCGCAGATCTCGGGGACCTTCGCGAACTTGCCCGCATCGAGGACGAGTGCTTCCGAGAAGGTCGATTCCAGCGGGGCCATCTGCGCTGGATTCTCCGGAACCCAAAGGCGGTCACGCTCGTCGAGGATTCCGGGCCGTCCCTCTCGGGTGCCGTGATGCTCCTTTTCGAGTCTCGAGCGTGCCGGGTGCTCTCCGTCGCCGTCCGTCCTGCAGGCCGAAGGAAAGGGCTCGGGTCGGGTCTCATGCGCGCGGCCGAGGGGATCGCCCACGCGCGAGCCTCGGCGACGATGCGATTGGAGGTCAGCACGCGGAACCTCGCGGCGATCGAGCTGTATCGGCGACTCGGGTACAACGTCGACGGCCTCCTCCCCCGCTATTACTCCTGGGGCGACGACGCGTATTCGATGAGCAAGCCACTCGACGGGATCTCCGGAGCTCCACCGGAGTCCGCAGCCGCCAGGAATCCGCCATAATATATTTAATTCAATGAATTTAAACCGCGAGCGCTCCGCTGCAAACAATTAAGACGCGAGGAACGTTCCCTCGAACCCGCAGAGCCCATGTTGCCGATTCCCACGAAATTCTTCGTGACGTCCGGAAAAGCGGTCTCCAAGGTCTCCGACCTGAACGCGTTTGATGAGGCGCTGCAGAACGCCGGATTGTCGGAGCAGAATCTCGTCGCGGTGTCGTCCGTCCTCCCCGTTGGAATCAAGGAGTCGCGACGGCGGGACCTCCCGATGGGCGCGATCACGCACTGCGTCCTCGCGCAACAGCGGGGCGGAGAGGGGGAGACGATCTCCGCGGGAATCGTGTACGGATTCCGGGACGACGGCCACGGAGGCTATGTCGCAGAGGGCCACATGTACGGAACGAAGAAGTCCCTCCAGGAGATCCTCGAATGGAAGATGGGAGAGATGGCAAAGCTCCGGGGGATCAAGTTCCGACGGATGGAGTACGCCATCGAGGAGCTCAGCATCCCCATGGACCACTATGGAACGTGCCTCGCGGCCCTCGTGTTCCTCGCCTAGTCCATGTACGGCGTGGTCGTCTGCCCGAGCTGCCGCCGCGCGAAGGGCGTCGATCTGGCCCAGAGGACGACGACGTGCGTCTGCCGATTCGTCATCCGCATCACCCCTTCGAAGGCTCACGCTCGGACGGAGGACGCGCGCCAACTCGCCTCCCTCGTTGGCCGCGTGAACGCGGAGCTGCGCGGAGGGATCGAGGAGTACGAGAAGGCGACGAGCCCGCGTCCAAGGAGACGATCGACAGAGGCCCACGCACGAGTCGTGGCCGCGTCCGTGGGCGCGGGGGACCGCGTCCATCGGATCCGTGTCGCCGCGGTCGAGTTGACGCGGGAACTCGAGGTCTTCTCCCTCGCGGACTGGAAAAGGGTCCTAGAACGGCTGGGGATCGCCGAGCCGGAGCGGGCCCTCGAGACCTTGATCCGCGAACGCATGGTCTTCGAGCCAAAGACGGGGTTCTACCGGGCGGTCTCCTTCACTCTTTGACTGGGAGGGCCTGCCGCCGCTCCCGCCGCATCTGTCGACGCACGTCCTCCGGGAGAGTTGCCGGGAGAACCTCGTCGTAGGCGTAGCGATAGACGATCGTGGCGAAGCCAAGGGCCGTGAGGATCGACACGAGGCCCCAGACGTATTCGATGCTGGGCACCAGCTGGGAAGGCAGGAGAAACGCTGCGTGGGCGTAGCGGACGCCGACGGCTCGCGCCACGGGCCGCAACATTTGCCCGCGCGACGCGCCGAGGCCGATGAACGAGCCGGTCGTCGCGTTAACAAGGCTGAGGCCCAAAGAGATCAGCGCGAGCGGGACGATCACACCCGGAAGGAGAAAATCCTGGCCCCCCCAGACGGCGGAGGCCACGACCGCGGTGGACGCGGCCCCGACACCCAGGGGCACTCCATAGAACGTCGTATCGAAGCGCCCTTGGTAGCTTCGCCGATTCAGATACACGAGTTTGAAGAGTTCCTCAAAGAGGAGCACCACGGCGAGCACGAGGAGGGACCCGGCGAGATTGCTCCGCGGCAGGAGGACGTTCAGGGCGCTTGCGAAAACGCCGAAGACCATCCCGACCGCGAGGGAACTAAAGACGCGTCGGTCGTCGAAGAGGCTCTTCGAGACGTGCGGGCGGTCGAATCGGCGCAAGGACACCCAGAGGACCGCCAGGGCCGGGCCGATGCCCAGCAGGAGCGCGCCGAAATAGTCGATCTGGGACACTCCATCCGCCATGTTACCGTTGGTACGCCCCCCGCTTACTTAAGGGCCCCGCGCACAGGGTATCGACCCTGACAACGACGCCGGCGCCTTTATGGAGACCCCACGGGGATGGGACGCCGTTGAAGCCCGGGAAACAGGCCCGGGCCCTCTGTCCCGTCTGTCAGGCTCCGATGCCCCCGGACGAGACGGAGTGCCGGAACTGCGGGGCCTTCGTGGTAGACGAGGCGCTTGTGCGCCTGTGCCGAGCCTTCGGCATCGACCGGCACAAGGCGCTCCAACTCATCGACGCGGGGTTCCGTCACCCGCTGCAACTCAAAGGCCGCGACGTGGACGCGGTCCTCGAAGGCCACGAGAGCGGACTCCTGTTCCTCTGCACGAACTGCGGGAGCTTCGTTGCGGGTCCGGACCCGGCCTGCGCGAGGTGCGGCGCGGAGTTCGAGGCCGGGCCGAGGGAACCCCTCGTGACACCCGAGGACGACATCCTTGATCTCTTCATCTGTTCAAACTGCGGGGCCGACAACGAGCCGGAAGCCCGTGAGTGCGACATCTGTGGCCACGCAATGCCCGACGGCGGGCGAGCGCCCAGAACCCGGGAAGGCCTTCTCGTCTCCGCCGCGGTGACCGCGGAGCCGGGCCTCGAGGACGAGGAGACGCTCGCGGAGTTCGATGCCTTGGCGGCGGAGCTGGAGGCGTTCGAGACGGAGACCCGCGAGAACGAGTCCATCACAGCGCGCGAGGGAAGGACGCGAGACCCTCATGAAGCCACGACGCCTCGTCAGGGGAGTCGGACCGAAGCGGCCGTCTCGACGACACCGTCGAAGGGCCCCGCCGTGCGGAGCCCGCCCCTGCGATCCGCGGACATCGAGTTCCGCCGAGTCGAGCGGGCCCGGCCCTTGAGGCGGGCGACATGGTTCCGTGCGTTGCCGCGCGATCTCCTCGGTTGCGGGATCACCGCCACCGCAGTCGGTGCGGTCGCGTCCGCCGCGCTCGCACAGCGCCCCATCCTCTGGGTCCTCGCGGGGATCCTTGGATGCCTGGCCGCCTACGCGCTCACGGAAGCGTTTCCGTTCACGCGGTTCCGACGGAAACCCCTCGAGGGAGCGGCGGTCTTCGGAGGATCGGCTCTCGCGGTCGCGGCGCCCCTCGCCGGGATGATAGGGTTCGCCGAGTCGGCCACCATGGTCGTCTCGATCGCATCCGTCGCACCCTTAGGATGGACCCTCCACCGCCTGTGGCGCGGCCGGTATCGGGCGACGGTGGCTGCCGTCGGGAGTGCGACGATGGGCGCTCTTGCGGTCGCCGCCGCTCAGGGAACCCCCTTCGCCGGCTCGAGCGCGTGGAGCGTTGGATTCCTCCTCGCCGCCGTCTGGCCGGCCGCGATCGCCCTGGATGAACTTCGCCGGCGCTGGTCCTCCGGCGCGATCCAGGACGAGGTCCGCCGTGCGGAACGTCACTACATCCGGCGGGAGCTCGACCGGTCCATCGAGGACTTCGACCGCGCGATCCGACTTTCCGCGAAGGCGGCGCCACGGTACGATCTGCCGTGGTACGGCAAGGGGGCCGCCTTGACGATCGCCGGCAAGTACGAGGAGGCCCTCCGGGCGATCGACCACGCATTGGATCTGAACCCGATGAACGAGGTCGCCTGGGTGAACAAGGGGAACGCACTGACCCGGATGGGGCGGCTCGTCGACGCCCTTCGGTCGTTCAACGCGGCGATCAAGGTGAACCCGGGGTATGAGGTCGCGTGGAACAACAAGGGGAACGCCGTGGCCCGACTCGGCCAGTTCGAGGAGGCCCTCCGCTGCTACGAAAAGGCCCTGGAGCTCGACCCGACGTACCAGGGAGCCTGGGTCAACAAGGGCTACGTCCTCACGAAACTCGGACGGTTCGACGAGGCTGCGGCCTGTGCGGACCGGGCCCTCGAACTTTCGGGCCCCGCGGCGAGCCTGGATGCGTCCGCGTCAGGTGCCTGACCCCGCGTCCTTGGGCTGTTTCAGATCGAACTCGTTCCCGTCGGGATCCGCGAAGTCGCACAGCCATTCCCCCCAATCCATCTCTTTCGGAAACGAGAGGAACCGAACCCCGTGGGACCGGAGCCGTTCATGCTCCGTCCGAATGTCGTCCGTGAGGAATGTGATCCCCGTCGGTCCAGGCTCCGTCTTCCCTCCCATCTCGCACAGGTGGACCCGGGTCCTCGGCCGGCCCGGGCCTAGCTCGACCCAATGCCCCGGGTCGTCCGGGCTTCCCTGGACGGAGGGATCCGCGTCCGCGGCGTTCGGCCCGATGTACGCGACGTCGAGGCCGAGCACGTCGCGGTACCATGCGATCGCCTTCCGACCGTCCGAGACGACGACGGCCACCGTGTCGATCCCGAGGATCGCCATCGGCCGTCCATGCTCTTCGAACGAGATGAAGGCTCGCGCGCCTCACTCCTCGGCGGCCTTGCGGCCGTACATCTTCGCGTACCAGTCCATGACCTCTTGGTCCGAGATCCGGTCCACGTGCTCCCCCACGTCAATCTCATTCTCCTGCTCCCAGCCGTCGACGATGCGACGTGCCGAGGCGTCCCCCTGGAACTCCGTGATCACGAACTCCGTCTTTCGGCGCTTCGCCTTGAACGCCGCGACCATCCGGGGCCCGTCGAACACGACGTAGCAGGACCCCATGTGAAACGTCTTCGCGACCTGTTCGCGAACGTACAGGAAGAGGTTGTCCTGCGGGGTGAGGACGAACGCGCGATGGAAGGAGACCGTATCCAGGGATTCGAGTGCCTCCTTCATCGCCCAAAGGACGGTGCGTTCCCCCCGAGCGAGGAACCCTTTCGCGAGCCACCCCTCCGCCTCGAACGACCGCAGGAGCTGACGGATCTCCGCCATGCTGTACTCGAAGAGGGTCGCGTGGGCGAGGGCCTCCGCGGACGCCACCCCGAGACTCCGGACGATCCGGCGGAGGACCTCCCGCCGGGCGTCGTCGCGACCGATCTTCGCGTCGGACACCGCGCGGTACCGGTTGTCCGCGTCCCGCGTCACGTAGGACCCCTCGTAGAGTTTGCGGAGGGCGGCCGCCGCGCCGGTCTGGCCCAGGTCGGACAGGGCGAGGAGCCGCGGCCGGGAGATCGGCCCGTCCTCCTGGATCCTCGAGAAGAGCGACTTCATGTCTTTCGTGAGTTTCGTCGCCTTCGCGGCCCGAAAGAGGCGCAGGTCCTCCTCGGAGGCGTACGACCAGTACCTGGGGATCCCGAGGCCCTTCGCAAGGAGGCCCCGTCGGTGGAGCCGGTCCAAGGGCACGAAATCCCTCACCCGGAGGCGGGCCGCAAAATCGGAGCGGAGCCCCCCGAGGGCGAGGGAGGCCGCCACGGCGTCGGGGAACCTCGACTCAAGCGCGATCCCCTGCCGGTGCAGCACGACCGCGAGGAGGGCCTCGGGGTCGAAGTCACGCGGGACGATCGGTCCGTGCGCGAGGAAGTCCCCCAGCCGGACGAATCCGGCGCGGGTCCATGGTCCGATGTCCTCGATCTCGGGAATCGGCTTGCCTAGGACCCGAGTGACACGGAGCACATCGAGGCCCCGGAGCGCGTAGAACTCCATCATCCGGGCGAGGGCCCCGATCGCATCGTCGAGGAGGTCCGGGGCCGTCAGATCGAGCTCCCGGACCTCGACGCAACCGCTCATCTCCCAGATCTCCGCGACCCCGGCGAGCTCCCCGTCCTTCACGAGGGGATAGAACCAACCCTCCCCGTACCGGCTCGCAATCTGGGCCCAAAGGGGCTGGGTCCACGGGTCCAGGAGGGAGAGCACCCGGGTCCGGTCGCGTCCGGCCTCTGGAGAGGATTGGCGCAGCTTCGGGAGATCCTTGTGCAGGACGTACATCTCCCCTTCCGACTTCCCTGTCACGAGGACCCGGACGACGACGCCCCGTTCCTCGAGGGATTCTAGGAGGGTCTGCAGGGTCTCCCACTCGAACCGCGCCCACTCCCGAATCCCTGCGAAGGTCACGGGGCCGTGCGCGGCGAGGAACCGCAGGACCAGGGTCTCGACCGCATCAGGCGGCGCCTCCGGCGGGTCATACACGAGGTACCGGTTCCGCGAGGTCCAGCCGTCCCCCTGGTACTTCCGGATCACGTAGACGTCGTCGTCGAGGGTCTCGAGAGCCTCCTTGACGCGCTCCCGCTCGTCCCGGACCTTCGCCGCGATCGCGTACAGGTCCATCCCGTCCCCCGCCCGGATCGCGCCGAGGACGGCCCCTTCGAACTCGGACAGCTTCCGCCGGGGGAACGCGGCGAGGAACAGGGGCGCGTCGTTCGCGCGCACGTACCGGACGCGGCCATTCAAGAAGCGGCCCTCGAGGATGTCTCCGGAGGCGCGACGTCGGATCCAGTCCTCGTAATCGAAGGCGGACGTGTGATTCCAGAGGTCGAACCCCCATCCGGTCTCGAGGAATCGGTCGAAGTAATCGTCGATCGTGCGGATCTCGCGGAACTGTTTGGCGAGGAGGAAAGCCTTCACCTGGGCCTCTTCGAAGACTTCGCGGGTCTCGTCGCGGCGCTGGAGCCTCTTCAGGTCGCGCGACAGGATGTACTGGAACTCCTCGCCCACGAGGAAGTGGCCCGAGGAGACGGTGCCTTCCGCCTCGAGGTCCCGCAGGGCCTCCTCGACGAGTTCCACCTCGAGGTCCATCGCGACGGCGAGCTCCTGCGCCGTCTGCGGGCCGTCCGCCTCCAGGCGCTTCGCGAGGAGGACATCGAGCGCCTCCTCGAAGTTGCCGCGCGCCGGATCCCGCGCGAAGTACGTCGTCTCGAGGACGCCGCACCGCCCTACGAGGTACGCCCGCTCGAGCTTCCGGAGGGCCTCGTTCAGGCCGCCTTTCTCCAACTTCGAGGCGCGGACGAGCTCCTTGTGGGTCCGGGGCTTTCCTCGAACGAGGTCGAGGACCTTCTCCTCCGGGGGCCGAAGACGAGACTTCTGCGCGTACACCGCGACGTACTGAGGAACCCGGTCTCGGAGGGCCCAGTGGATCCCCTTCGGGGTCCAGACGCTCTCCACGAGGCCTTCGTCCATCAGTTCCCCGGACCACGCGCGAATCTCCGCGAACGACGCGGACGTGACCTCGAACGGGCTGCGTCCCTTCTGTTGCAGCAGGTTCGCATCGCCCACCCGATCGAGGTACGCGAGGAGATCCGCCTTCCGTGCGACCTTCGGAATCTTCTTGCGGAAGTACTCCCGGATGTCGTCCTCCTGGAACTGGATCTTGGAGATCTGGTCCTCGGGCATCACGCGCTTGAGGACTTGCCGATGCAGCTCCCGGAGCAGGGCGGAGCGGTCCTCCATGAGGACGAGGTCCGAAACTCCCTGGAGAACGACGTTGTGGGCGAAGGGGGACGGCAGGCTGCTAAAATCGCTCGTCTTGACGAGGATCGCACCCGACTCGATCATCTCCAGGACCTCACGGGCGTGCCGGAGGTCCATCACCTGGTGGAGGATCTCCTGATACGTCTCCTTGACGACCGGGAAGTCCTCGATCTGGTGGACCCAGTCGAGGACCCGCTGGGACCTCAGCTGCTGTCGCCCGATCGAGACCTCACGGCCCTTGTAGTTCCGAAGGATCATGAAGGAGCGGGTCGCGCAATGCCGGAACCGCTGCTTGAACAGCTCCGTGCCGCGCACCGCACGTCGCAGGAGGTCCTCGAGTCGATCGCTCGAGACGAGTCGGACGAGGCCGTCGACGTCAATCCGCTTCGGGATCGTGAGCATGAAGTTGTCGTCCGTCACGCTCACGCGGACATTCGTGTGGTGTTTCTCCGTGACCGCAAACGCGTATGCACGGCTCAGGGCGTCGTTCACCCGCCGGCCGAAGGGGAAGTGGAAAATCACGTTCCGGCTCCCCTTCACGTCGATGTACCCTTCGATCAGGACCGCGCGGTCCGTCGGGAGGTCCGGAATCACGGCGCGCTGCTCCTGGACGTACGACACGAGGGACTGGGCGGACCCCGTGTCCACCCGGTAGTCCGACATGAGCCACGCCCGGACCGCCGTCTCCCCGTCCCGGTCGATCCGGGAGGCGAGCTCGCGACGGAACACCCCGACCGCCACGGACAGGTCGAACGAGCGGGGGAGCATTTCGCCGGTCCACGACGGCACGGTGGGCCTCCGTCCGGAGGCGTCCTTCACGTAGACCGTCGTGCCGCGCACGCGAACGAACTGGTACGTCCGGCCGCCGAGTACGAAGACATCGTTTGGGCTCAGGTACTCCACGAACTTCTCGCTCAGCTCGCCCAGGGGCGAACCCCGCTCCGAGTAGACGTGGTACGTGCCCTCCTCCGGGATTGTCCCCACGTTCGTGAAGTAGATCATCCGGGTTCCCTTCTTCTTCCCGAAGCGGCTCTCCTCCTCGTCGAACCAGATCTTCGCGAAGACTTTGATGTCCGGGTTCCTCGAAGACAGGTAATCGAGGACGCTCCGGAAGTCCTTCTTCGTGAGGTCGTGAAACGAATACGATCGACGCACGAGGTTGTACGCCTCGTCGACCTCCCACCGTTTCTCGAGGGACATCCCGACGAGGGCTTGGGCGAGGACGTCCAAGGTGTTCGTCGGAATGTCCACGCGGTCGATGCGGGCATCGTACGCCGCCTTCGCGAGCGTGGAGCACTCCACGAGGTCCCAGGGTTCGAAGACGATCATGCGACCCTTCGCCGTCTCCCCGTACGCGTGGCCGGCTCGCCCGATCCGCTGGAGCCCCTTCGCGACGGATTTCGGGGAACCGATCTGGACGACGAGGTCAATGTACCCGATGTCGATGCCCAGCTCGAGGGAGGTCGATGAGACGGCCGCCTTGAGGCGTCCGCTCTTCAGCTTCTCCTCGACATCGAGACGGGTGGCCTTCGAGAGGGACCCATGGTGGGCCTCCAGGTCCTCCACGCCCCGTTCCTTCAGCTTGAACGAGACCTGCTCCGTCCCGCTTCGGGTGTTCGTGAAGATGAGCGTCGTCCGGTGCGTGTCGATCAGGTCGCTCAGGAGGTCGTACATCTTTGCGTTCGCGACCTCCATCGGCACGGCGGTCATGTCCCGGACGGGGCTCAGGACGGCCAGGTCCAGCGATTTCCGCGTGTCGACCTCGACGATGTACATGTCGCGGACCTTGCCGTTCTCGAAGCCGCCGAGGAACTTCGCCTCCTCCTCGATCGGCGCGATGGTGGCGCTCAGGCCGATCCGGACGAACTCGCGCGACACCTGCTCCCGGAGCCGCTCGAGGCTCACGCTCAACAGCGCGCCTCGCTTCGAGGAACAAACCTCGTGAATCTCGTCCACGATGACCCAGTCGACGTCCGCAAAGTGTTCGCGGAACTTCGGGGTGCTGAGGATGATCGCGAGGCTCTCCGGGGTGGTGATCAGGATGTGAGGGGGCCGGCGCGCCTGTCTCTGGCGTTCCTGCGCGGACGTGTCGCCGGATCGGACGCCCACCCGGATCAAGGGAGGCGGCTTGCCCTCCCTCGTGGCGAGTTCCGTCATCTCGCGGAGGGGCTCCTCGAGATTTCGATTGATGTCGTTCGCGAGGGCCTTCAGCGGCGACACATAGACACAGTAGATGCGTTCCTCGAGTTCCCCCCGGAGCTGGGTCGCGTACAGTTCGTTGATGATCGACAGGAAAGCGGTGAGGGTCTTGCCACTCCCCGTGGGGGACGACACGAGCACGTTTTTCCGTGCGTGGATGAGAGGCACCGCATAGGCCTGCGGCTCCGTAAGGCCCTGAAACTTCCCTCCGAACCAATCCCGGACGAGGGGCTCCATGAGGCCGAGGACTTCGTCCTTCGTTGCGGCGTGGCGGACTTTACGTAGCATGTAGCGTCCTCGCGAGAGAGTCGGAAATAGACGCGTATAACGACACGCCTAAAAGAGCTTGTGGACGTGCATCAAGAACCGGACGTCGAGTCTCTGCCGAACCGGATCAGCAGAGGGCATACGTGGTCAGAAAGGGTACCTGCGTGGCTCCGGAGCGCACGACCGCCGTGGCCGCGTAGGAGACCGAATCGCAGAAGTCGTCGAACTCGATCCGCAGGTCCAGGGAAGCCTCCAAGGTGTCCCCCGAAGGGACGAGTTCGACCGTCGCGTTCGCGGTCCCGTTCGACGCGGAGGAGGTCCGCGTGAGGGTCCGGTTGAACGGTGCGTCGACGACCGAGACGCGGACGTCGAACGCCACATCGCCTCCGGCTAGAAGTTCCACGAGGGGCACCCCGTCGACCTGGACGATCCGGATGGTCGAATTGCCGCTCGCGCGATTGAGCGCGGCATGCAGGCGGACGTCCACGGGTGCCGGGAGCAGCAGACGGACGGGTTCCGTGCCGTTCAGATCGACGGCCACCCGGTAGGCGAAGATCCGGCTATGGACCTGGTCCGTGTCCAAGGTGATCGCCAACGCGACGCTTCCCGCCCCCAGGAGGAACGCGAGGAACGCGCCGGTCAAGACGGACCGGGAGGCGTCCGCGCGGCGCCCCGTCATTCCGAGGACCCAGCGATGGAGGGCGACGAACCCTAGGAAGATCACGACCGTCCCGGTAAGATAGAACGGCCACGCGGCGACCATCGAAGGCCCCGTTCGAGGAAGGATTGCCCGGACTTGAACCTGCGGGCGCGGCTAGAGGCGTTCGACGGCCATCGCCATCGCGTTCCCGCCTCCGAGGCAAAGGGTCGCGAGTCCCCGTCGGGCGCCCCGGTCCCGCATCGCAAACAGGAGCGTCGTCAGGATTCGGGCCCCCGAGCAGCCGAGAGGGTGGCCGAGGGCGACGGCGCCTCCGTGGACGTTGAGCTTCTCGTGGGGGATGCCGAGCTCCCGCATCACCGCGACGCTCGCCGCGGCGTACGCCTCGTTGTGCTCCACGAGATCGAAGTCGTCGATCGAGAGGCCCGTCCTCTTGAGCAGCTTCCGGACCGCGGGGATGGGGGCCTCCATGACCCATTCCGGCTTCGTGCCCGCGGTCACCGCGTCGATGATCCGCGCGAGGGGCGTCACCCCATGACGATCCGCGGCTGCTTCGGAGAGGACGACCATCGCGCTCGCTCCGTCACTGAGCTGGGACGCGTTCCCCGCGGTGACGAGACCCCCTTCGCGGAACACGGGAGGCAAATTCGCGAGCTTCTCCATGGAGGTGTCGAGGCGGATTCCCTCGTCGGCTTCGACGCGTTCCGCTCCGGGCGACTCGACGGGCACGAGCTCGGCCTTGAATTTGCCTTCGGACGAGGCCCGCGCCGCGCGGCGATGACTCTCCAATGCGAACGCGTCCTGGTCCGCGCGGCTCACCGTGAACCGCTCCGAGACGATCTCGCCCGTCACGCCCATGTGGAACCGGTTGTACGCGTCCGTGAGCCCGTCCTGGACCATCGCGTCGACGAACTGCACGTGGTTGTACCCGATCCCCCAGCGGGCCTCCTTCACGAGGAACGGCGCGCGGCTCATCGACTCCATGCCGCCCGCCACGACGACGTCCGCGGATCCGACCCGGACGGCGTCCGCCGCGATCGCGACGCTCTTCATCCCGGACGCACACACCTTGTTCACGGTGACTGCGCCCACGCGGTCCGGGAGGCCTCCGAGCAGGGCCGCCTGGCGGGCCGGGTTCTGGCCCAGGCCTGCCTGGATCACATTTCCGAGGATGACCTCCTCGATGTCCGCCGGGACCAGGCCTGCCCGGTTCACGGCCTCCGCGACGACCGTGCTCCCGAGCCGGATCGCTTCGACGTTCCGGAAGGCGCGGCCGTACTTCCCAATCGGTGTGCGGCACGCTCCGGCGATCACGACGTCCGCCAGGTTCGCACCTCGGGAACGAATCTCGGTCGCGTCGTATATAAAGTGTCGCCGTGGAGAGTAACGAATCCCCGGAGACTTACATGCACGATGCCTGTAGGCGGCCTTCTTATCCCTGAAAAGAGACGGTCGTCCGGCCGCGCGCCCCGAGGGCGCGTGGTGAACAACATGAGACATGGGACGAAGTGGGGGCTGCGGACGACGATCCTCGTTGCGATCGTCCTCGCGGCCGGAGCGGTGGGCATCCTCACGCCCATCGTGAGCAACACCGTGGAGAAGGATGTGCGGGTGGAGGGCTATGCCCTCACGCTGACCGTGGACGGCGTGCCGACGAGCGTCGCGCCGGGTGACACGTTCCGCGTCGTCGCGACGTTGGCGAACAACGCGAACCGACCGATTCCGGCGGTCCTCCGGATGGAAGTGCGCAACCCGAACAGCACGACGCCCGACGAGCTGACCGTGTACGCCGGCTGCGGAGCCGAGGAGGTCGTCAGTTCTCGGACCCTCCTATACTACATCGGATGGAACGGGCCCCTGCTCGCCCCCAGAGGGGTGTCGTTTGCGGCGGGAACGAGCGTCGGAACACTTGACGCGGCGATCGGGTCCGCGGACTACTGGGGCATGACCCTCGAGGAGATCGCGGAGCGCGACCAACAAGGGTACGCATCCTTGATCGCCCCGGGAGTGAACATGTCCGCGGGAGTGAGGGCCTCCGGCTCGACCCTCCTGAAAGTATTGAACTATTACGGGATGGTCCAGGCATCGTCGGAGCTGAGCCCGCTCCTATCGGACTGGACCCTCACGATGCCGTTCGCGGATGCGATCGTGTCGAACGGGGGTCCGTCTCAGGACGGATTCACGATCGAGATCCATCCTCAGACCCGCGGCACGCTGGAGTTCAAGTTCTGGGCGGAGCGACCGGACGGACTCGGAATCCCCAACCACCCCTACACCTGCGGGCCGCTCTAGGGACGGCCCGCCCGTTCTTTTTTCGCGCGGAGCCCTGGATCGCGAAGTGCTCAAAGAATCCCGGACTTCGGCACCTGCGCGACGATGCGAGACGCCCAGCGGGCGATGCGACAAAGGGCGCAACCGGGATGGAACGATCCTTCGAGCTGGCCGATGCGGAAGCGCTCGAACGCTTCCGGGCGATACGGGTTCCGGCCGATCCGGACGTTCACCGCGTCATGGAGTCCGGACATCCACGTGGACAAAGACGTTCGACAGCGGCGGCAGGGCCACCGGTCGGATATTCCGTGCAACAGGGGCCACGACTTTCGGCCAAGGATCTTCAAGAAGGCGAGACGGGGAGGATATCCGGTGCGCGCCTCCTGGACCGCGATCCCGTTTCCCGGCTCGCCCGCCGGCCCGGCCCGCACCATGTGGGGGGAACGCAGCAATCCGGAAAAAGGCTTCTTCGCACCGCGGAAAACCTCGAGGTCGCGGAGGGTGGCGCATCACCGAGCCGGGGTCGAGGAGACCGCTCAGGCAAGGTGGTCTCGCAGATCACGGGCACGTGGGGATTTGAACCCCAGTCGGAGGCTCCGAAGGCCTCTAGCCTAGTCCACTAGCCTACGTGCCCGGCGGCCGAACCGCCCGCCGTGATAAAAGGGTTCTCCGAACGAGTCACGTCGAACACCAAGCCTTTTCACCGGCGTCGCGGTTCCGAAGCCGGTCTGTTTCAATGAAGTGGGTTACGAGGGAACGAGCGAAGGTGGACCGGATCGCGTGCCCGTGGCTCATCACGAAGTTCGTCGATCCCCAGGCGGAGTTCCTCTTCGTGCCCCCCGAAAAGGTGCTCGAGGTCGCGGCGCGAGACGGGGCAGTTCCCTTCGACGCGCCAGGGGTCGACCTGACGCACTACCAGGAAGAGGACGAGGAGCGGGTCAGCTTCGACGCGATCATCCGCAAGTACGGTCTGAGCGATCCCGCGCTGCTGGACCTCGCAGAGATCGTCCGCACGGCGGATGCCAAGGAAGGGCCCCACCCGAGGCCGGAAGGTGCCGGTTTGGCGGCCGCGGCCCTCGGCTTCCGGGAGATTGCCCGCGACGACCGGGAGAACATGCGCCTCCAGTTCCCACTGTACGACGCGCTCTACGCGTACTGCGGGGGGAAGGTGGGTCGCCGCGACGTGCACCGGAGCGGATGAGGGGTCGCCCTGGTCTCCGCACTCACCCTTCTCATCGTGAACCGGGCCGTGCGTACGTTCGGGTACGGATTCACGGGCGTGCTCCTAGGCATCTACTTATTCTTTCTCGGCGGCGGCCCCGAAGCCGTCGTGGCCTCTCTCGGAATCTCGCTCGCCACGGGCGCGGGCCTCAACGTGCTCGTGGGCCTGTACGCGGACCGGTTCGGCCGCCGGCGGGCGATGGTCCTCTTCGGGCTCCTGATGGCCGCCGCGGGGCTCTTCCTTGGGCTCGCACCGAACTTCCCCATGGCTGTGGGGGCGCTTGCCCTCGGCGCGACGAGCCCGACCGGGACGGAGGTAAGTCCATTCCTATCCGTGGAACAGTCGATCGTCGCGGAGGTCGCCCGTTCGGGCCGTCGTACCCGGGCGTTCGCACTGTACAACCTCCTGGGATCTCTCGGCGCGGCGGCAGGCGCGCTGGCAAGCGGCGTCCCCACGTTGCTCCTTGGAACCGTACCGACAACCCCGGATCCGCTGCGTCCGATGTTTTTCCTGTATTCGGTCCTCGGATTCTTGGCGGCGGGGATCGCGACGCAGCTCCCGGCCGATGTCGAAATCGGTCTGGCGCAGGACCGAGTTCCCCTCTCCCAGGCTTCGCGCACCCGTGTCGCTAGGATTTCGGGCCTCTTCGCGGTGGACAGTTTCGCGGGGGGCTTCGTGATCCAGAGTTTCGTTTCCTTCTGGTTCTTCACGACCTATCCGGAGTCGCGGGAAGTCCTCGGCGTCGTCTTCTTCGCTGCGGGCATTCTCACCGCATTCTCATTCCTTGTCGCGGCGCGGCTCGGGGAGCGCTTCGGTCTTCTCGAGACGATGGTCTTCACCCATGTCCCGTCGAACGTGCTTCTCATCCTCGTGCCATTCGCGCCCGGCTTCGTCCCGGCCCTCGCACTGTACCTCGGACGGATGGCACTCTCCCAGATGGACGTGCCCACCCGTCAGGCGTTTCTTGCGGGAATCGTCGACCGAGAGGAGCGAACCGCTGCGAACGCGGCGACGAACACCGCGAGGAATATCTCACAGGCCGCGGGACCGTTCTCCTCGGGCGCGGTCGTCTCAGCCCTGGGTCTCGCCGCTCCGTTCTTCATCGGCGGAGGTCTGAAGATTCTGTACGACGTCTCCATCTATGCGGCCTTCCGCCGTGTCGAGCCGACGGACGTGTGATCAATCGCCGATGTGCCTTCGGTACTCCGCCGCGCCCATCAGCCTCGGCGCATCAGATGCATCCTGCATCTCAAGGATGACCATCCAACCCCCGCCGTACGGATCCTTGTTCACGGTTTCCGGGTGATCCTCGAGGGATCCGTTCGTCTCGATTACCGTTCCCGCGACGGGTGCGAGAATCTCGCTGACCGCCTTCACCGACTCCACGACGCCGAGCGGGTCGCCCGCCTTCACGACCTTTCCTGCCTGCGGCAACTCGACGTACACGACGTCCGTCAGCTCGGCCTGCGCGTGATCCGTGATTCCGACGCGCGCCCGGCTCCCTTCGACCTTCGCCCACTCGTGGTCCGTCGTGTAGCGAAGCCCTTCGGGAACGTTCGACAAGGTCCGCCTGGGCGCCACCATACGGACGTATAAATAAGAGGGTTTCGTGTCAGCGACCCTTCCAATTCGCGCCCCAAGCCTGGTGGACGAAAATCTCCTCGCTCCGTATCTTGTGGATGCGCCGCACGACAAGCAAGATGATCATCAAGGAGGCGCCGCCGACGGCCAGGATCAGGTAGACCGGGTTCTCCGTCAGGAGGGCCACGAGTTCGTTGATCATGAGATGCCTCGACGTTCGCGACGGGCGATTGCGAAGTGGTTTCCGGGACCCCGGAAAAAGCTTTCCCCCCGAAGGCCGGACTCGATAATTATTCGACGCAACTCTGCCTCGTCGAATAGATGATAATACCGTTGCACGACGGTCCCGTCCGGCAGGGTCCACGGGACCTCGACGTCTCCGCGACGCGTGGGAGGCATATGTGCGTGCTCTTTTCGGATACACGAGAACCTTGGTTGATCCAGGGCCCAAACGCTGATGAGAGCCACGCCGTCGGGGGACAGGACCCTCCGGATTTCCCGGAGCGCTCGTATACGATCCGCGGTTGTTGGCATGTGATGGAGGACCGCCACACACGTGCATGCGTCGAAGCGCTCGGCCCGAAGGGGCAAATCCGTCGCGTCGCCCTCGACCCAATGCGCCCGCAACGTCCGCGGCGCGAGGCGAAGCGCCTCCGCCCCAAGATGTAGCATTCGTCGAGAGAGGTCGACGCCGACGACAGAGTGTCCGGCGGACGCGAGGGGGAAGACGTGCCGCCCGCTCCCGCACCCCACGTCGAGTACGCGAGAGGCAGGAGGCAGCCCCTCCGCGAAGTCGACGACCTCGGGCCACGGTTCGCGCCGGGCCTGAGCGAACGATTCGGCGATCGCCTCATACGTCGCGCGCACGCGACCCCTCGATGGCACGAGGACGTCCGGCGTCATGCGAAGAGGGAGACGCGCTCGAGCTCCGCGAGCAGGCGGGACCGGGCCGTCGCGGCGCTCGGGACCTCAGCGACGATACGCCCGCAATCCAGGTACTGTTCGTAGGCCCGACCCATCTTGCCACCGCACACGGGGCAGCTCCTCGACCCGACCTCGTACGTTCCGTCCTTCGGACATCGCAGGAGTTCCTTGCGGCCGCCAAACTTGCCACGCTTTGCGACGGGCTTCCCCCGTAGCTCCACGATGTCCAGGGCGAAGTCAATCGTCGGAGCATTGCTCAGGGAGGTGCCGACGCCGAAGCCGTCGACCCCCGCCTCGATGAGCCCGGGGATGGTTGCCTCGTCGATGGAACCGGATACGTGAATCTTCGCATCCTTGAAGCCGCGGAGGTTCAGTTCCCAACGGACTTCGCGCACGATGGCCGCGAAGTTGCCCCGCCGGGAGGCGGGCGTGTCGAGGCGGACCCCCGCGAGATCGGGGATCGCCTCCGCGGCCATGATCGCTTCCGTCTTCTCATCGTAGTACGTGTCGACGAGGGCGATTCGGGGGACCTTTTTCTCGAGGTGCTTGTGGAGCGCGAGGAACGCCTCCCGGGGACCGCCCATGACGATCGTCAGAGCGTGCGGCATCGTCCCCATGGCCGGGACGCGGAGCATCTCAGCCCCGAGGGGCGTCGTGATCGCATCGAGACCGCCCACGAACACAGAGCGCTCGATGAGCGGTGCGATGCCGGGATGCATCCGCCGCACGCCGAACGAGGAGACCTGCTTTCCGGCCGCGACCTTCCGGATCCGCGCGGCCTTCGTGGCGATGCCGCTCGCTTGGCACAGCATTCCCAGGAGAGGCGTCTCGAACAGGCCCCAGTCTCCGTAGGGCCCGTCCAGGGCGAGGACGGGGACCGGAATGCCCTCCGGCGTGCGCGGCGGGAAGATCGAGCCCTCCGGCAAGGCCCAGAGGCTCGCATTCTTGCCACGGAGGAGGTTCACGACCTCCTCGACCCCGCAGAGGACGCCCCACGGCCATCCGTTCGGCAGGCCCCCCGTGGTTGCCTCCGCGACGACAGGTTCGCGATCCCGCCCCGCCTTCCGGAGCACGTCCAGGGTCCGATGGAAATATACGTCCGACGTCTTCCCAGCTCGGATTTCCTCAGACGTCGCGACGAAGAAGTCCCGGTTCCTCGGCTCTTCGCCCATGGAGAACGCGGCGCGCTACCGCGTCGGGATATATAGACGTTCTCCGGTCCGAATCGAAGGCGCTGGGAAGGTTCATGGGATCCGCAACGTTGAACCGACGTGGACTTCCCCATCTTCGAACACCTGCACCTCTACGAGGGTCTGAGGGAGCTCGTGAACATCTCCTACTCGAATGTCGCGCCGTTCAGGCTCGGTGGCTTCGAGCGAGATCTCCCCCCGGATCTCGAGCTGGAATGGACAGACCCCGACGGCATGCCCGACCTGCGGCGGGCGATCGCCCGCCGGCATGGGGTCCCACCGGATCGCGTGCTCGTCACCTCCGGCGCGACGGAAGCGAACTTCCTCGTGAACGCGGCCCTCGTTCGACCGGGAGACCGCGTCGTCGTCGACGCCCCGACGTATTCACCCCTTCGGGACTGTCCGCGAGGTTTCGGAGCCTCGGTCCTCCCGGTCCTTCGCGACTGTGGAACCTGGTCCCTCGACCTCGATCGATGGAATCGGGCCACGAAACCGAAGACGCGCCTCCTGGTCTTCGCGAACCTGAACAATCCTACGTCCGCGCCCCTCTCTCGCGGGGATCTAAGGGCTCTCGGGGAACTCGCGGAGGAGCGCGAATCGCACGTCCTTGTGGACGAGACGTTCCGCGAGCTGGCCTTTGCCGGAACCCCGCCCAGCGCCGCCACGCTTGGCCCCCGGATGATTTCCATCTCCACGGTCACGAAGCTGTACGGCCTCGGCGCCCTCCGGGTCGGCTGGATCGTCGCCGCCCCCGAGATCCTTCGCCGGATCCGACGCATCAAGGACTACACGACCGTCGGTGGATCGTCCCCTGGGCAGATCCTCGCGACGTGGGCCCTCCAACGCCATCGTCGGTTCGCACAGCGGGCTCGCGCGATTCTGGACCGGAACCGCACGATCGTCCGCGAGCGGTTCGACGCGATCCCGTCGGTCGAGGGCGGCGTGCCTTCCGCGGGCACCGTGCTCTTCCCGCACTGCTCCCGATCCGTCGACAGACTGGCGTCCCGACTCGTGAGGAAATACCGGACGGTCATCGCCCCGGGGCGGTTTTTTGGCGTCAAGGACCACTTCCGACTTGGGCTGGGGGGCGACTCGGCGGAACTGGCGCAAGGGCTGGCGAACCTGGAGCGGGCCCTCAAGGACGTTCGCTAGACGCGAGCGCTTCCGCGAAGGCCGCGTCGAGCTCGGCCGCGCGGACGGTCTCCTCAAGAGACACCCGTTCGTCCGGAACATGGATTCGGTCCGGCTCGCCCGGGCCGAACACGACGCAACGTGGGTTGTACTCCGCGTAGTAGGCCATCTCCGTCCCGTACGTCACCCCGACGGCATCCTCGCCCGTGAGCTCTCGGAGCCGTCGCACGTGAGGCGCCTCCGGGGAAACGTCGGCAGGAGGGATCTCGTGGAACAGCTCCAAGGAAACCGGCTCGCGGGATGCCGAGATCGCGCGACGGAGCAGCGCTTCGACGTCCTCCTTCGTCGAGCCCGGAGGATGGCGGCAGTCGAGGTCGACCGCGCACGTGTCCGCCACGAGATTCGGCTTCGTGCCGCCGCGGATCGCGCCGAGGCTCACGGTGATATCCGTGAGGACGTTCGTCGGTCGCCCCAACGATTCGAGGTGCGGAAGGAGTCGAGACATCCGGTACACCGCGTTGTCTCCGAGATGCGGCGTGCTCCCGTGCGCGCTCCGGCCCTGGACCGACGCGTGGTACCAGAGGACTCCCTTCTCGCTCGTGACGGGTCGCAACCGGGTCGGCTCCGCGACGACGACGGCGGCCGCGTCTCGCACGAGAGGGGTCGTGGCAACCTTCCGGGCCCCGTCCATCGTGGTCTCCTCGTCGGTCGTGAAAAGGAGGGAGAAGGGCACGCCCGAATCGAGCAGGACGCGAGCCGCCGCGAGCTCGGCGACGCAACCCGCCTTCATGTCGGCCGTTCCCCGCCCGTAGAGAATGTCACCCTCCCACACGGCCTGCCCTTTCGTCCACCCCGTCGCGACAGGGACCGTGTCCAGATGGCCGTTGAACAGCACGCCGCCTCGGCCGGACGTCGCGAGGACGGCCTTCACGTGCTCTTCGACACGCGGTCGCAGCCCGAGGTCCTCAATCGTTGCGACCGCGAGTCGTAGGATCCCTGACATGTCTGTGTCCGGAGTCGAAGGGGTCCTCACGAAGTCCTCGAGCGTCTTCCGGACGTAGTTCTTCCGGTTCATGAGAGCCTCCGGTCCAGCTCGTTGTGCAGGAGTGTGATCGCGTGGTCCGTGTGGATCGCGCGGGGTCCCAGGCCGATCGTCAGGGCGACGCGATCTGCGAGGACGCGTTCCTCGGAGGCGTCCAGATCCGTGTTGTCCGAGAGCACGAAGGTCGCGTCGGCGGGAACATCGGCGAGACGGATATCCCTGCCGCCCTCTCGCAGATACACGAACGCGGGGCCGAGTCGATCGAGAGCCTCCGCGAACGTGGCACGGGATGCGATCACCCCGGGCGACGTCTCCCGCTCGATCCGAGAGGCGTGCTCAAGCGCGCGACGAAGGAGGGCCGCGTTGCTCCGGATGTCCGGCTGGAAGGACCGAAGGCGATCCCCGAGGAGCCGCACGAGCCGGGGGGGATCCGGAGGACCCAAGAGAAGGAGCCCGGCCTCGACATCGGCGCGCATTCCGTGGGCGAGGAGGAGGGCAGCGTTCGCGGCGTTCAGGAGGATGTCCATGCGCCCCGCACCGCCCGCGAGATCGTCAAGGGGGAATCCCGGTGACGTGGACGCTCGGTGCCCGACGACGAGAAACCGTCGCACGGAAGCGCGGAATCACGCACGCCCTTAAGCCTTCGCCGCCGCGGATGGGATCGGGAATCCCATCGAGGCCATGCGGGAGAGAACCTCTCGGAGTTTGTCGGAACAGTACTCGTCGTCCGTAATCTTCTCGAAGACCCCCGCGCTCAGGAACATGATTTCGGAACGGTCGAACAGTTCCATGTACGGGACCATGACGAGCCGGAGGACGCCCTGGCCGCCCGATGCGTAGATCTGGGCCTCCGCCCCGACGCGCTTGCCCGCCTTCATCAAGGACCCGAAGGGCACGAACTTGCTCACCGCGTAGGCCTTCGCCTTGCTGCCGAGGACGGCCTTGTGCACGAAGGCTGTGCCGGTCCACTCGCGCTTCCGTATGTCGAACCCCGACTCGACGAGGGCTTTCTCATAGGCTCCAAGGATGTCTTGGGGTGTGCGGCCTGGGAAGACGAGTTGGGCGGTTGCGCCGGACGTCATACGAATCGACCACGAACCGATCCGTGCCGGGATGAAAGATCGCCTCCCAGAATCGCGGATGATACGTTCGTTCGGCCCGGCCCACCAGGGGATCCGAGAGCGTCGAGGACCTTCCGTTGGAATGGAACGAGCGGGAGGACGCGGATTTCTTCGGCGCGGAACCATGTGGCGCCCGCGGTCGGATCGGCGCCACCCCGCGGGATGCATTTGTAGATGGCGCCCGACCATTTCCGGTGGGAGAACGCGTGGACGATACGCGTCCCCGTGTCCTCCACGTCCACGTCCAGCCCCGTCTGATCGCGAATGAGGAGTCGAATCGCGTCCCGGGGGCTCGCGTCCGTCCCGATCTCACCTCCGGGGAGAGACCACAGACCTCCCAGAAGTCCGCTGCGGGCCCGCCTGACGAGGAGGACGCGCCCTCTGTCGGCGAGGACGCCGAAGGCGACGGGCACCGTCCGGACGTTTCGGGGACGAGGACGTCGAGGGAGGGAGGTTTGGATCCCGGCCTTCCGGGCGAGACACAGTTGAGAGAGGGGGCAGACGCCGCACGAGGGGGACGTGGGCGTGCACACGGTCGCGCCGAGTTCCATGAGCGCCTGGTTGAAAACGCCGGGGCTCGAGCGCGGCACGAGGCTCGACGCGGCCTTCCATAGCCGTTCGCGACCTCCTCTCTTCGCGACGGGTTCTTCGATACGGTACAGCCGTGAGAGCACGCGGGTGACGTTCCCGTCGATAGCCGGGACACGACGTCCGAATGCGATGCTCGCGACGGCCCCGGAGGTGTACGGCCCGACCCCGGGAAGACCACGGAGGCTTTCGGCCGTCGTCGGAATGTGGCCTCCATGATGCGCCACGATAGCCCGAGCCGCCGCGTACAGGTTCCGTGCGCGTCCGTAGAACCCGAGACCCTCCCAGGCCCGCAGGACTTGGTCTTCGGACGCATTCGCCAGCGCTTCAAGATCAGGGAATTGCTCGATGAATCGCTCATAGTATGGGATACCGGAGGCCACGCGGGTCCTTTGGAGCAGGTACTCGGAGACGAGAATCCGATAGGGATTGCGGGTGCGGCGCCAGGGGAGATCCCGGCGCCTCGCGTCGAACCAGCGGAGAAGGTTCCGGCGGACCTCGCGCGGCGCTGGCGGTCCCACACGCATCGAAAGCGGACCTGCATACTTAACGCCCCGCAACGTTATCCACCGGCCACGCCCTCCCACGCGTGTGCTCGGCCCCGTCGTCGTCGCCGTAGGGATTCTCACCTCGGGCCTCCGGGTTCTCGTGGTCCGCCGACCCGATGACGGCCCTGTTCCCGAGCAGTGGGAGTTTCCGGGAGGGAAGGTCGAGTTCGGCGAACACCCCTGGAACGCCCTCCGTCGCGAACTCTGGGAGGAACTGTCCCTGCGAGTCGCCCGAGGCACCCTCTACGGAGTCTATTCCCACATGTACGACATCCGAGGGGGACGCGCGCATTACGTGCTCGTGGCCTACCGGATGCAGGTCGCGCGCCACCGTGTGCCGGAAACGGACCGCGTCCGGTGGGTCCGGTTGGCGGACCTACCGCGTTGGTCGCTGATTCCCGGATCGAGGCCGATCGTCGCGGACCTCGCGCGTCGCCGCTCCGCCGGATCACTTGAAGATCTCGCCGGTCTCCCGGCTCCAGAAGAGAAGGTCTAGGGCTCCCAACGGAATTCCGACCGTCGCGGCAAACGCTCGCATCCGAGTCTCGATGGCGAGGTATCGACGCGGCGTGAGGGAGGTCGGCAAGCGCCGGATGACCCCGTGCCGCACAAGGTTCCGGAGCACGTGTCGATCCAGGATCGCGAGGTCCTCGCCACGTCCGATGTTTCGGAGGAAGTGGCTCGCCTCCTTGAACCCGAATCCGTCGATCTCCGAGACCAGCCAGGCGCGTGCGTCCTGCGAGGAGGGGGACCGATTGAGGGCCGCACGGAGCTTCGGCGTTCCGTCCGGGAAGAAGCGGCGGCGCGCCCGCACGATGTACCCCGCCTTGTGATTGTGAAAGCGCACCCGGTGCCTCAGGTGGCGGGCGAGGGTTCGTTCGTCCCCCGTCCACAGGTCGCCTCCGGCAACGATGCCCCGCAGCGCCGCATCGCTCGCGCGAGCCTTCGTCTGAATCGCCAGGAGGCAGAAACACAGCTCCTCGAAGAGTGCGGCGTCCGGCATCCGGCCGATTCGTCGGAAATGGGCGAGGCGCACCCTGATTCGGTCCTTCTTTCGCCGGAACTCCCGGCGCAGGCCCTCGAGATCTCGATAGCGGGGTGGGGCGGTCATCCCGAGCGCTTCCAGTCCCTCATCAGACGGACGAGGAGCCTCACGCCGAAGGCGGAAGCGCCCTTGGGCAGGTACTCCCGCTTCGGCGAATCGGGTGCGGCCTCGATCCAAGCGGGTCCGGCGATGTCGAGATGGGCCCACGGGTGGTCCCCCACAAATCGCTGGAGGAATTTCGCGGCGGTGATCGCTCCCGCGGAGCGGCCGCCGGTATTCTTCACGTCCGCGAAGTCGCTCCGGATCTGCTCGTTGTAATCGTCCCAGAGAGGAAGCTCCCAGACACGCTCCGCCGTCGCCTCCGATGCGCGCGCGATGCGATCTCGAAGGGTCCCGTCGTTGCAGAACAACGCGCAGCCCATCCGACCGAGGGCGACCTTCGCCGCACCCGTAAGGGTCGCGACGTCTACCACCGCGGAGGGCTTCAGGGTCTTCGCGTATCCGAGGGCGTCCGCGAGGACGAGGCGCCCTTCCGCGTCCGGGTTGAGGACCTCGACGGTCTGTCCGCCGAACGTTCGCACGATGTCCCCGGGCTTCTGGGCGCGTCCGCTCGGCATGTTTTCTGTCAGTGGCGCGAGGGCCACCACGTTCACCGGAAGCTTCAGCCGAGCGGCCGCCAACACGGCGCTCAGGGCCACCGCGGCGCCGGACATGTCGTAGCGCATGATCCACATCGGATCCGTGCCGGGAGCCTCGAGAGGCTTCAGAGCGATGCCCCCGGAGTCGAATGTGATCCCCTTGCCAGCGAGGACGATGGGCTTCGCTTTCCCGCCGCCCGCATGTTCCAGCACGAGGAAGCGGGGCGGCTCCTCGCTTCCCCTCGCCACGCCCAGGAGGGCTCCGAAACCCATCCGCTCAAGCTGCTTCTCGTCGTACACGGTCAGCTTCAGGCCGGCTTCCCTCGCCGCGGTGCGAACCTTCTCGGTGAAGAGGACCGGCGTCTTCGCATTGCTCGGGGCGTTGATCAAATCGCGGGCAAAGTTCACGCTCGTCGAGACGACGGAGCCCCGCTGAACGGCATCCCGGATCGTACTCGCTCGCGCCTTCTCAAGGGTGACGATCGTCATCGCATCGATGCGATTCGCTGCGGGTTCCGTCTTGTGTTCAACGTATCGGTAGACCCCGAGGAGGACGCCCTCTACGAGGGCTTCCGCGGTGTCTTCCAGCTCGAGGCGCCCGACGCCTGCCCCGTGCACGATGGTCGAGAACGTCTTGAGACCCCTCTCCCGAACACGGATCGCCGCGCAGGCGGACACCTCCCGGACCCGGTCGAGGGAGAAGTCCTCACGCCTCCCCAGGCCGACGACCATCACGCGGTTCGCGGGGATGTGGTCGAACGTCGGAAACACGGTGACGTCTTTGAACCCGCCCGAGACGTCGCCCGTTTCGATCATCGCGGTGATCTGACGACCCATGGCCGCGTCGACGGCGCCCGTCGCGCCGCCCGGGTGGGCGACCCCTTCGAACAGATTCACGACGATGACTTCGTCCTCCCACCGAGCGATGTCGCCGACCTCCACGCTAATCCGCATTCGAATCCCGAACGCGAGTTGCGCGGCTTCGCATAAGCCATTCGATGGGCGTCGAGTCCGAACCGGACTCGAGCAGATCGCGCCCGGCCACACGTTTAAATACGCTCAGGGTTGTGGCCGCATCCATGTCGCTACTCCATGCACTGCTCCGGGCTTCCGACCGCATGGTCCCTGCACGCATCGCATACGCCCACTGCGACATTCCGTGCGGGATCTACGACCCGCACCACGCGCAGATGGCGGCGCACACCGTCATCCGAATGAACATGCTGATCAAGGAACTCCAGAAGCCTTCGGCGGGCGATTCACGCGAGAAGCATGAGGAATATCACCACAAGCTCGACCGGTACGCCCTGGTGAAGGAGCAGCACGCGGAACTCGCGAAACACGAGGTGCGCATCCTGTGGGGCGACTACTTCAAGCCGGAGCACGCCCAGAAGTATCCGGAGCTCCACGACCTCGTCTGGAGAGCCCTGAAGGCCGGCTCGAAGGCGCGGCAGGAAATCAACCTGCAGGCCGCGGAGGACCTCCTGAAGACAACGAACGAAATCGCCCGGATCTTCTGGGACACGAAGGGTCTGCCGACGCTCAAGGTGAAGGCGCCCTACCCGACGGACCGGGAACTCGTCGTCCCGAAGCTCGGCTGATTCGCCGTGGGATTCCTCCCAATCTCCCGGTTCCGCATCGAAGACGACTCGATGCGACCCGCGCTTGAACCCGGTGCTTACGTCCTCGTGAACACGTGGGCGTACGCGTTCGGCGGGCCGGCGCCGGGAGACCTTGTCGTCGTGCGGAGCCCCGAGGACCGAGCGCGGTTCCTCGTGAAGCGCGTGGCGTCCGTGATGGCGTCGGGCGATGTCCTCGTAATGGGCGATAACGCGGAGCGGAGTCGGGACAGCCGGCATTTCGGGCTTGTGCCGCGACGACTTGTCGTTGGACGGGTCTTCGCGCGGCCGAAGCCGTGATGCCTCGCGACCTCAGTCCCATTTCTCGAACCGTACGTGACTGAAGCCGAGATTCTGGCAGAGGGCCTTGACCTGCTCGACCATGTCGTGCAGACCGCAGATGTAGACCTGCTTCGAGGCATGGTCGTGAATCTCCTCTTGCAGGATCTTCTGCACGTAGCCCACGCGGCCCTTCCACTCCGGGGTCTCAGGCCGCGAAATTGTCGGGTAGAAGTGGAAGTTCGGGTGCTGCTTCGCCCACCCCTCGAAGATGTCACGGTAAATCAGGTCGTACACGTACCGGACGCCGAAGACGACGTAGAAGTCGAGGCCGTCGTCCAGGTTGTTCTTCCAGACGTGGTCAAGCATGGAGACGAAGGGCGCAACCCCCGTGCCCGTGGCCACGAATACGGTGTCGCAGCGGATGGGTTCGGGGACGACGAAACGGCCGAGAGGGCCGATCGAGGGCAGCTTGGTCCCGGGGGTGACGTGGTGGAGATAGTTTGACATGAATCCGCCCTCCACGACCTTGATGCAAAGCTCGAGGTGCTCCTTGGTGTCGGGCGAGGAGGCGATCGAGTACGGCCTCGAGATCCGCTTGCCGTCCTTCTCCGCAAAGATCGAGATGAACTGTCCAGGTTCGAAGTCGAAGACGGGTTCGTTCTCGAACGCGAACCGGATCAGGTATGTCTCGGGATATTTCGGGGTGATGTCAAAGACTTCCTTCACGACCGCCGTGTGTCTCCCCGAGCGAAACTTGACGGGCGGCTCCTGTAACGCGGCCTTCTGCGCCGAAGGACCCTTCGCAGGAACCGACTCCCGCATCATGCGCGGTTCGGCACCATGGGCTTCGATTTAAACGTTTCTTCAAGGTTATGCGTACGCCCTCATTCACGGGTTCGAGAACGATCTCACTTACGGTTTCGCGGAGGGCTCGAGGAGCACCCGGCCGTACACGAGTCCCGCAATCAGGCCGCCCGCGAGAGGGCCGATCCAGTAGACGAACCAATTGTCGAAAAGCCCCGCGACGACCCCGGGTCCGAACCACCGCGCCGGATTCATGGCGGCTCCGGTGAGAGGGCCTCCCATCATGATGTCGAGGGCGACCGTGAACCCGATGGCGAGGCCTCCGACCGCGCGGAACGCGCCCTTCGGATCGATTGCGGTCCCGTACACGACGAAGACGAGGAAGAACGTGAGCACCGCTTCGACCAGGATCGCCGGGCCGATCCCCACGCCGGGCGAGACCTGCGGCGTCCCGAGGGACGTGGACCGCCATTCCCCGGACGGGAACACCCCGAGCAGGGCCGATGCCGCTACGAGACCTCCGAGGAGCTGCGCGATCCAGTATACGACGGAAAGACGCAAACTGATCTGCCGGCCCACGAGCGCACCGAACGTCACGGCCGGATTGAAGTGTCCACCTGAGATGTGCGCGGTCGCCGAGGCCATCACGCCGATCGTGAGGCCGTGCGCAAGGGCGACGAGCAACAGATCCGGACGGTCCCGCGTCGATATGATCGCGCCCGCGCCGACGAAGACGAGGGCGAACGCACCGACGAATTCGGCGATCGCCTTCCGGAGCGTGTCCGCCATGGCCTCGTCTCCCCCAGGACGTCTGAGGGGGAGGTCGATATTAGTGCTTTCGTTTCGCGGCGAGACGTTCTCATCACGCGAAATAGGATGCGGACCCGCGGTCGAATCCTTGGACGATTTCGAGGCTCAGCTCTCGAGGCTGCCATGCCGCCTCCGGGAACACGAGGTTCGGGAAGAATCGGTTGAAGTCCTCCGAGATCTGGGTGACGAGGTGGCTCGGCCCGAACAGCGTCTGGGCGATGCGGTGCGCCTGCCCTCGGCACGCGAGCTCGTCGACGAATCCGACGGAATGCAGGTACTCGTGAAGCAGCACGTAGAACGCGTAGTGCCGGTACAATTCGGGGTTCGTCTCCTCGATCCGGATGAGGGGCACCTTGTTCATCACGATCACGTTGCTCGCGATCGGGTAGAACGCCCCGAGGAATCCCTGAGGGTGGTTACCCAGATCGGCGAGGGCGAGCATGAGGCCCGCCCGGCTCCGGCCCAGAACGGTTTCGACGGCCCGCTTCACGAGCTCGAAGACGTCCGCGAGGCCGCGTGCCATGTCCAGTTTGCGCAGGAAGTCCACGTGGAATCGACGGCGTCCGTCGGACTTAAGGGATTGCCCGTGGCTCTCACGTGCCGGGCGCGAGGAGGTTGATCCCCTCGAAGCCCAGGAACAGGAGGGTCGCGTAGGCGATGCTGAGGGACGCGACCGTGAGATTCACGACGCGGCGCACCCGGGCGGATCCCCAGCGAAGGATCGGATACGTCATCCCGACGCCGAAGACGACCATCCCGAACACGACGCCGAGGCTGAACAGTCCGACCCCGCCCAAGAGGCCCGGCAGGGACGTGACGCTGAGGGACGCTACAAAGAGGACGAGCAGTTCATCGTTGCTCGCGAGACCGTGTACGATTCCGATTCCGAACATGGTTCGGTGCTCGTTGGACCGCCCCACATGGACGTGCGCGTGCGCGTGCTCCTCCGCCTCGTGCCGGTGCGCGTGGCTGTGGAGGAACCCCAGCTCGTACAGGATTCCCAGCACTCCGATTGCCGCGAGCATGACCGCAACGGCAAGCTCGAAGTGCGCAAGGAACTGCGCGAGGAAGACGTCCCGGAAGACGAATAGCAGGATCGTGACGACCGTCGCCGTGATCATATGGCCTGCGGCCCAGCTCAGACTCATGAGGGACGTCTTGCGAAGGCTCCCGCTCCGCATCAGGAGGTTCGACACGGCGACGAGATGATCTGCGTCGTAGCTGTGCTTGAAGCCGAGCGCCAGGGAGAGCCCGACGAATAGGAACGGATCGAGTGCCACGGAATTCCTCCGCCCGAATGGGGCGCTGAGAAGTAACACGAACGCAGCAGGCGTAACACGGCTTAAACATTCGGGGCCCCTTTGAAGACCCCGGTAGCACTTCCCTTCGACAGGGATAGCACGTGACCGTCGAGAGGATTGGCGTTTCCCTGGAAGGACCGCTGTTGAAGGAGTTCGACCGACTCGTGAAGGAGGATGGTTATGCAAGCCGGTCGGAGGCTCTACGGGCTCTCGTCCGGCGCGCGCTCGCGCGCCGCCGCTTCGAGGCGGACGGAGATGTCGTCGGGACCGTGACGATCGTGTACCGCCACGACGTCGGGATGGTCACGCACCGGGTCCTCCATCAACAGCACGATTTCCTCGGGACCATTCGAGCGACGGCGCACACGCACCTGAACGAGGAAACGTGCCTCGAGGTCCTGATTGTCGAGGGGAACGGACCAAGAATCCGGGATCTTGCAGACCGCTTGCGGAGCGTGAGAGGCGTTCTGTTCGCGGACCTCGTCGTCGCGGCGGCCGATCTCCCGTAGACGACGACGTCAGTCTCGATTCTTGAAAAGAGGCTGAAACGTTTATGTGCGCGGACCTCGTCGTCCCGGGATAGAATCGTCGTGACGAGGCAGCCCGTGACCTACGCCGCTCCCCGTCGGACGACCTCGGGCTGGCTCGCGAACAGCGCGGCCGTCCTTCTCATCGCGGCGGGCCTCCTCACGGTCGGGATTATCCTGACGTTGCTCGCTGCGCTCTCGTTTTTCATGTCGATGATCAACTTCGGTTTGAGCGGCGGCAACTTCGGGATTCTCGGGAGCTCCCTCACGACGGTAATCGTCGTCGGGGGCATCGGGGTCGCCCTGTCCTCGGCGGGCGGATTCTTGCTCCGCTTCTGGTGGATTTTCCTGCTCGTGGACGTCGCGCGGGGCTCGATCGGCGTCGACCGCAGCGCGCCGCCCGTCGAAGTGAAGGTCCGCTGCCGCAGCTGCGGGCGAATGAATCAGCCGGACGCGACCTACTGCATCACGTGCGGCCGTGCGATTTGACGCAGTTCGGAACGTATTTGAGCGGGCCATGGGCATCCGCCGCACGTGGGACTCCTGATTCGATTCGCGCGACGATGGGTCGCAGGGGTGGAGATGAGCGACGCGCTGCGCGCGGCCCGAGCGGCGAACGCGCGCGGGATTCATGCCGTGGTGAACCATCTCGGCGAGCACCATCGCGAGAAATCCGCGGTCGAGGCATCCCTCCGCGAATATCTGGCCCTCCTCGGAGCGGTGCGGGCGGAGGGCATCCGGGGATGCGTGAGCGTCAAGCCGACACAACTCGGGATCCTCGTAGACCGCGAGTACGCCCTCTCGCGCTTCCTCGTCCTACTCGATGCGGTGAGGGCCTCCGGCCAGAGACTCTGGCTGGACATGGAGGCCGCGTCGACCACGGACGACACCCTCTGGGTCTACGAGAACCTCCTCGAGAGATACGACAACGTGGGCGTCTGCCTCCAAGCGAATCTGCGACGAACGGACAGGGACCTTGAGCGACTCGTGGCCCTCGGCGGGAAAATCCGGCTCACGAAAGGGGCCTATCCCGAGGGCCCAGACATCGCGTACCGCCGTCGCGACGACGTGGACCGCCGGTATCTCCGGTTTCTCGAGGCCCTTTTCAGATCGAGGGCGGATTTCGCCGTCGCAACCCACGACGGCCGGATGGTCGAACGGACCCTTGCACTCGCGGAGTCCTCCGATGCAAAGTTCGAATTCCAGATGCTCATGGGTGTGCGGGACGCCTTGATGACCGAGCTCGTGCGAAAGGGATTCCGGGTGTTGGAGTACATCCCGTACGGGCCGACATGGCTGCCGTACTTCCTCCGCCGACTCCGGGAGCGCCCCCGCAATGTGGTCACGCTGATGCGATCCCTCGTCGGCGGATAAGCGGGAAGCTTTTTTCCGAGACCCCGTCTTGGACCCGTAGTGGATCGGCGCGCGTTCCGTCGATGCATGCACATCCTCGAGTCGCGTCACGAACCGGAAGACTGGTCCCGGGGCCTTACGCCGTTCGAAATCCTCGTGTCCACGGTCTTGTCGCAAAGCACCAACGTCGCGAACGAGCGACGGGGAATGGAGGGGCTGAGGACCGCGTTCGGTCGGATCACGCCCCAGGGGCTCGCAAGCCAGAAGACGAACGATCTTGCCCGCGCCATCTGGCACGCAGGCCTGTCGAACCGAAAAGCGTCTCGCATCCGCGCACTCGCGGGTCGCATCGCCGCGAGATCGGACGACCGCCTCCGCGATATTCTGCGACGGCCCACGAAAGAAGCGCGGGACCTCCTCCTGACGTTGCCTGGCGTCGGACTCAAGACGGCGGATGTCTTGCTCGCCATGGCGGCGGACCGTCCCGTGTTTCCCGTGGACACCCATGTCGCCCGGATCGCGCGGCGTTGGGGCATCGTCCGCCCGGCCGACGGATATGAGGCGACCCGCGCGGGTCTCGAGAGGTGGACCCCCTTCGAGAAACGAGAGGCATGGCATCTCGGTCTGATCGCCCATGGGCGCACCCTGTGCAAGGCGGCGAACCCCGCATGCGAACGTTGCGCCGTCTCCCGAGATTGCGACTGGTTCCAGGGCCGCGCGGCAAGGGCCGCCAAAAGGTTAAAGCGGTCGAACCGCTAGGACGCGAAGAGTCGATCCGTTGGCCCTTTCTGACTACGTTCAGCTGATGAAGCTCCGCATCGCGGCGCTCCTGCTACTGGTCGCCGCCTCCGGATACATCGTGACGAGCGGCCTTCGAATCGAGGCCGTTCCGTTCGGGCTACTCATGGGGACCGGGCTCCTCGCGGCGGGAGGCGCGAGCGCGCTGAACCACTATGTGGACCGGGATCTCGACGCGGTCATGCGACGGACGCACGGAAGGCCGCTGCCGCAACGCCGCATCGAGCCGCCGACGAGGGCCCTCGCGTTCGGTGCAACCCTGTCGGCCCTTGCCCTATCGATCTCCGCCGTTGCGATCAATCCCCTGACATCCGCGATGATCGGCCTCGGGCTCCTCGTCTACGTCGGGGTCTATACGCTCGGTTTGAAGCGGACCCACGTGAGCAACATCGTGATCGGGGGTTTCGCCGGATCGTGCCCGGCCCTCGCGGGATCCGCGGCCGCGTCGAACGCGATCGGGCTTCCGGCGGCGCTCATCGCGGCCCTGGTCTTCCTCTGGACCCCAGGCCACTTCTGGGCCCTCGCGTATCGATCTCGAGAGGACTATCGCCTCGCGGGGCTGCCGATGCTCCCCGCGGTCCGCGACGAGAGGACGACCGTCCGGGCGATCGGGGTGTCGACGTTCCTCGTCCCCGCGTCCACGTTCTCGTTCCTGATCGTCCCGTCCTTCGGACACGTCCTTTACCTCGCCGTGGCCGTCGGGGCGGGTGCGATCCTCATCGCGCTCACCCTTCGGTTCATGCGCCATCCGAGCCCCGAGACGGCATGGGCGGGCTACCGTTTCTCGGGGACGTACCTCGCGGCGATCCTCCTCGCGCTGATCGGGACCGCGATCCTCGCGGGTCCGCTGTGACCGCACTCGTCGCTTCGTTTCGCACGTCGGCACCTCTACTTTTAATAGCCCTCGGTCCTTTGAGCGAGGTTACCGAGATGGACGACGCGGTGAGACCGTCGCTGGACGTCCCTCGCATCGACAAGGGCTTGGATGACATCTACGTAAAAGAGACGTCCATCTGTCTTGTCGACGGGCAGCGGGGGCGGCTCCTCTACCGCGGGTACGACATTCGCGATCTCGCGGACCGATCGACGTTCGAGGAGACTGCGTTCCTGCTCCTTCAGGGTCGCCTGCCGAGCCGCCCAGAGCTCGAACGGGTGAAGGCCGAGATCGGCAACGCCCGGGCCCTCACCCCGGAGATCCGTCGGGTCCTCCGGGGCATGCCGAAGGACGGATCGCCAATCGACGTCCTTCGGACCGCCGTGTCGATCATGAGCGCGAACGATCCGGAAGGCAGCGCTCGCACGCGGGAGGCGAACGTCCGGAGGGCCGTGCGGCTGATCGGAGGTATCGCCGGGGTCGTCGCGTCCTACGAGCGAGTCCGGAGCGGACGAAGGGTGATCCGCCCCGACCCGGCGAAGGGGCATGCGGAGGACTTCCTTCACATGGTCACGGGGAAGCGGCCGAACCCCCGACACCGTCGAATCATGGACGCGGCGATGGTCCTCTACGCAGACCACAGCATGAACGCGTCCACGTTTGCGGCGACGGTCGCCGCATCCACGCTCGCGGACCTGCACAGCACGATCGTCGCGGCCATCGCGACCCTGAAAGGGCCTCTCCATGGCGGCGCGATCGAGGCCGCGTTCGAGACGATTCAATCGATCGGGCGTGCGGAGGATGCGGAGGCGCGCGTGCTGAGCATCTTGCGCGACGGCGGGAAGGTGTTCGGGTTCGGGCACCGCGTCTACAAGACGTACGACCCGAGGGCCCTCATCCTCCGGGAATACGCGAATGGGCTCGCAAGCGCCTCCACGGAGCCACACCTCTTCCAAGTCGCGGAGGCGGTCCAGGAGACGGTCGTCCGGGAGCTAAGGGCGAAACACATCTATCCGAACGTGGACTTCTATTCCGGGCTCGTCTATCACTACCTGGGTCTTCCGTCGGACCTGGGCACCGCGATCTTCGCGATGGCCCGAGCCGCGGGCTGGGCGGCCCACGTCCTCGAGTACTGGGAGGACAATCGGATCGTGAGGCCTCTGGATCACTATGTCGGGCCGACGAACGCGACATATGTCCCGCTCGACGAACGGACCTGACGCAGGCCCGCCAATCTTAAGCGGGACCTCACCGATGCGGAGGCGAACCTCCCGTGCCCACCGAACGCGTCCGGCTCGTCCCGCCACCGGAAGGCCATCGAATCCACATCACGGAGAGGGGATTGAAGGTCCCGGACGACCCGATCATTCCGATCATCGAAGGAGATGGGATCGGCCCGGAGGTCACCCGCGCGGCCCGCCTCACGATTGACGCGGCCGTCCGGTCCACGTACCATGGCCGACGCCGAATCGCTTGGTTCGAGGTCCCGGCGG
>DATEUA010000074.1:0-8458 GCA_035283405.1 Thermoplasmata archaeon
CGGATCGCAGAGGTCGAGGGGAAGTGGAAGAAGCTCGACGAGCGTGAGCGGACCGTCGGCGAGAAGGAGGCGGCTTTCGCGAAGGACGTCGCCGCGGCCGACGCCCGGGAGAAGGACCTGGTCGCGAAGGAACGCGCCTTCCTCGCGCAGAAGGGCGACGTCGAGGACATGATGCAGGAGCTGAAGAGCTCGGAGCAGGATCTCGTCAGGGCTCGCGCGAAGCTCAAGGAGCGCGAGGCAGAGGTCGCGGCCGCGGATAAGATGCTCCGAGAGAGATCCGAACGGGGTTCGGCCGCCGTCGAAGAAGAGCTCGAAGCGACGAAGAAGGAGTTGCACCGGGCCCGCAAGGACCTCGCGGCCGCCTTCGGCGCGATCGACGTGTCGAAGAAGGAAGTTGTGGACCAGGAGATCCAACTCACCTCGGAGATTGTCAAGAGCCGCCGGTCGGTCGACCAAGAGCGGGAGCGCGCCGCAAAGCTCGAGGGGGAGCTCGAAGAGCTCCGCCGTCGACTCGGGAAGGCGGGCGAACTCAGCGCCAGGGAGGTCGAGCTGAAGGGGCTCGTCGGAAAAATCGAGGCCGCGAGGAAAGAGCTCACGGACCGCGAGACCGACGTCCTCGAGCGAGAGAAGGCGGCCTCGGCGAAGGACGCGGAGGCCCAGAAGACCGCTCGGGCGGCTGCGGAGCGATCTCTCGCCGCGGAGGAGGCCCTCCGGAGCGTGAAGGATCGCGAGCGCGCCCTCGAGAAGTCGGAGAAGAAGCTCAAGGAGGTCCAGGACCGGCAGGCGCGCGAGGCCCAGGACCGGGAGCACGCATGGGCCGAGGAGCGCGCGGAAGGAGCGCGGGCCCTCGAGGCGAAAGAGCTGAAGGCCGCGAAGAGCGCCCGAGAACTCGAGGCACTTCGCGAGGCATTGCGGACCGCAACCGAGACGTCGCGGCGGCGCGAACTCGAGCTTGGCGCGGAGATCACCCGTGCGAAGGCGGAGCTCGACTCGGAGAGGCACCGGTCCGAGGAAATCCAGGCGGACCTGGACGAGGCCCGCGCAGGATCCCTCCGGGCAGGTGAACTGAACGCGAAGCAGACGTCCCTCGAGAAGGCGCGTGCGGCCCTCGAAGACCGAGAGAGACAGGCGCGCGCGGCGCAGCAGGAACACGAAGGACGTCTCAAGGCGGTCCAACGGCGCGAGGAGGACTTCGCGAAACGGGAGTCGGTCCTGGCTCGGTCGGAGGCGGAACACGAGGTCGCCGTCAAGGCGCTCCGGGATCGGGAGCGGGAGCTCGAACGGGAGGAGCGCCGCGTCGTCGAGAAGACGAAAGGGGTCGAGGCTCGGGTCTCCCGGCGGGACGCGGAGCTACAGACGCGGCAGGAATCCCTCTCGCAGCTCCGGGACGAGCTTGAGGCCCGCGGGAAGGCGGTCGACGCGGAGACGCGTTCCCTGGCGGAACTCCGCCAGCGACATGAGGCGTTCGACGAGGAGATCGCGAAACGCGAGTCCACCCTGAAGGAGGCCGCACATCAGATCGCCGTGAGCCAGGCATCCCTGCGCGCGCAAGAGGATGCGATCGGGCAGCGGGAGGGACGCGTCACGAGCCTCGAGTCGGATCTCGAGGTCCGTTCGAAGGAGCTGGAACGGCTCCGGATCAAACTCACCGAGGAGAAGGCGACCCTGGGGAAGACCCGGGAGGATCTCGTCGGCCGTCAGGCTGAACTCGATCGACAACAGAAGGGGATCAAACTCACCGCGGCGGAGATGGGCGACCGGGAGGCGGCCCTCCTGGACCGGGAGCGGCGAACCGCGGAGCAGGAAAAGATCCTCGAAGGGATGCGGGCCGAGGCCGTCGCCCGGGTGGAGGCCGCGAAGAAGGCGGAGCGGTCCCTCAAGCTCCGGGAAGCCGCCGCGGCGAAGCGCGAGGCAGAGGCCCGGGAAGCTTCCGACGCCCTCGCGGAGGAACTCCGGGAGACGAAGGATCGCCGCACCCTCCTGGACAGGGACGAGGCCGATCTCGCGAAGGCGCGCGAAGCCCTTGCGATTCGCACCCGAGACCTCGATGCGCGGGAGAAAGAACTCCGGACAACCGGAGAAGGGCACCGCGCGGAGCTCGCGAAGCTTCAGACGCGCATGGCGTCGGTCGAGAAACGGGAAGACGACCTCGCGACCGCGCAGGCGAACCTGGATCGCCGAGATGCGGCGCTCGCGAAGACACGGGAGGAACTCAAGGAGGGACTCGCGGAGATGGGCCGGAGCCGCCGGGACGCCGAAATGGAACGAAAAGTCCAGGACCAGACCCGTGCGGAGCTGGCAGCGAAAATGGAGGTCGTCGAGGCGCGTCTCAAGGAGATCGGCTCGAAGGAGGCCACCCTCGCGGAACGCGACAAGTCGTACGCCCTTGCGGAAGCGGACGTCGAGAAGAACGAGAAGGCGCTCGCCGCGACCCGGAAGGAATGGGAGGCGCAGGTGAGCGCGGGCGACGCGGAGCGTCGGAAGCGGGAGGCCGCGATCCGCGCCGAACTCGAGCAGTCCCGTCGGCTGAACGCCCTCACGGAACGCAAGGAGAAACAGCTTGCCCTCCACGATACGGGCCTGAAGGCGAAGGAGGAGACGGTCCGACGGCAGGAGACCGCGATCGAACGGCGCGAAGCCCGCCTCGCCGGCGACATGAAGGCCCTTTCGACGACGGAGTCCTCCCTCGTGGACCTGGAGGCGCGCCTTCAACAGCGGACGCGTGAGATCTCGGAGCGAGAGACGATCCTCCGGAAGGACCTAGCAGATCTCGCTGCAGGGAGAAAGGTCCTCGAGGAGACAAAGGCCGAGACCCGGCAGGAAGCGAAAGCCCTCGCCGCAGGGCAGCACGAGGTCGCCCGCGGACGAGCCGGCCTCGCGACGATGGACAAGCGAATCCGACTCGAGTCGACCCGTCTCGACGAACGCGGGAAGGCATCGAAGGCGAAGGAGGCCGTTCTCGCGGCGAAGGAGGAGACCCTTCGAGCCCAGGCGGCAGACCAGGCGGGGAAGGAGATCGAACTCAAAGAGAAGCTGGAGGATCTGGCAAAGGCATCCGGCGCGGTCGAGACACGACATATCGAGGTCGCGGAGCGGTCCCAGGGGCTCGACGTCCTCGCGCGGGACCTTGAGAAGCGTTCCGCGCAGGTCGAGCGAGAGAGCGAGACCCAGAGGAAGCGGGACGCGGAGCTCGAAGCGCGCGTCCGCGCAATCGATGCGGCGTCGAAGGACCTCGCCGCGGAAGGACGCAGGACCGCGGAGACGCAGAGGCTTGTCGACCGTGCGAAGGCGGAGGCAACGAAGCGGGCGAGGGATCTCGAGGCCGAGACGAAGGCGCTCGCGGCCAGCCGGAAAGAGGCGGACGACCTCAAGTCCAAGGCGATGAACCTCCTGAAGTATGCGGAGAAGGCCGCGGAAGCGAAGGACCGGGAGATCGCGGAGCGCATGGAGGCAGAGCGGGCCCTTCTCGAAGAGCAGCGGACCGCTTCCGAGCAGCTCGGACGGATGCGCGAGGAGGTCGAACGGCGCGAGCGGCGCCTCGAGACGGCTGCCGCGGAGCATGGCTCGCGTGCGAAGGTCTTCGCGGAACGGGAGGCGCGACTGAAGGCGGAGACGAACGCCTTGAGGCAGGAGCGGCTCGAACTGAAGACGCTGTGGAAGAAACTCGAGGACGACCGCCGCCGAGTCACGGACCAGGGGAAGTCGGTGGACGCATCCGTGGCCAGCGCTCTCGAGAAGGAGACGACCCGCCTCCAGGAGGAACGCGCGAGCGTCGCCTCAGTCGAGGCGGAGCTCAAGAGACGCACCCGATCCGTCGAGGAGGACGCCCGGCGGCTCCAGGCCACCCAGAAGGACCTCCAAGCCCTCCGCGAGCGTCTCGGAGAGCGAGAGAAGGCCATCGAGGCGAAGGAGGAGGACCTCGAGAGGCGCCGCGAAGATCTTCGGCGGAGCAAAGAGGACCTCGAGGCTCTCCTCTAGCCCGATTCCTCCGAAGCGTCGGCGACCCCCTCGGGTTCGCGTTCGGAGGTTGGTGCGCTCACGAGGAAGAGGAACATCGTCCCGAAGAGGGGGACGAAGAGGAGCGAGCTCAGGACGTGATACACGGTGAAGGGGACCTGCCAGTAGAGCACCGTGAGGAAGTCGATCCCCTCGGGCCGGAAGAGGAAGTACCAATCACCGATGTCCGTCCACACGTCGAACGCGACCGTGAGGGGCACGCTGATCGACGTCAGGAGAGCGACGGACTTCACCCGGAGGAGGACCCGTCGACGGACCGTTCGCCCGACGAGCCCGACGAAAAGGAAACCCGTCACGACGAAGAACGTGATCCCGAGGACGTCCTCGAGCCCGTACCCGGGGTACAACGCTCCCCACGCGAACGGCTGAAGGACCGCGAGGGTGCCGAGCGGCACGAGGACCGTCCACGCACGACCGAGGAGGGACCCCGCGAGGAGAGTCGCCACGAACACCGTCTCGATGTTCGCGAAGCGAAGGAGCGCGAGCTTCCCGACAACGCCCAGGAAGATGAGGAGAACCCCGAGCCCGATCGTGCGGCGGTCCCCGAGGAGCCGCCGGACGGCCCCGGACGGATCCATCACGAGCCCTCCTGGGAGGCCACGAACCGCCAGACCACCACATCCCCTTCGAATATCTCTTGCCGGTCCGCCGCGCGTCGACCGTATGCCTCGTTCACCCAGTACTGCCACCAGCGGTTCCCCTCGCCATTCACCGTGTCGTTGATCGCCGTCACGAGGACCCCCGCGGGGATCGTGTACTCGGTCCACCGGACCTCGAATCCCTGACGATCGCCCGCCTCGAGCAGGAGCCCGAAGGCGGTGTTGTTCACGGTAAGCGCGTCCTCGTATGCGACGGTCCAAGCATCCCCCTCGACGACAAGGCTTGCGCGAAGAGACCCTTTCCTCGGGACCTCGGGTGCCTGGAGGGCCTGCGCGAGTCCGTATACCCCGGCGATGGAGACGACCAGGAGGACCGCAAACAGGACGGCCTGTCGACGCTCGGACCACCTACGCATGCCGACGCCTCCGGAGACTCACGAACGCCGCCACGCCGACCGCGACCGCGGCTACGAGCACGACCGACAGCGTGATCGGGTTCAGGAATCCCGCGTATCCGACGTCCTCCGGGGGTTCGCCGAATGCGTACACGTGGCCGTTGTCGCTCGGCGCGAAGACGATTCCGTCCGCGACGACCGGCGAGCCAAGGATGTACTGGGCCGGCGTCGGGGTGTAGGACCACAGCGTGTCTCCGGTCGCCGGGTCCAGCGCGTAGATCGTCCCCTGGGCCGTGTTCGTCGAGACGTACACCTTGCTGTCCGCGTACGCGACGGAGGCCTGGACGGGGCCGTTTAGCACGACGGACCAGCGTTCGACCCCCGACGACGCGTTCAGGGCCGTCACACGTCCGGTGCCGTTCAGGGAGCCTCCGCCCACGAACACGGTGTCTCCATGAAGCGCAGGCGATGAAACTCCGGCGGGCACGTCCGCTCGCCAAGCCTGCGCCCCATCGCTCCGACGGATCCCGTACACGACCCCATCCTTGTGCGATTCCTTCGAAGGCGCGACAACGAGGTCTCCGAAGACGATGGGCGATGCGGCCACAGGTCCTTCCGTCTCGAAGAACCAGATCTCGGATCCGTCCCGTGCGTCGAGGGCCAGGACCCCGTGAGGGGGATCGAAGTCGATCCCGGACGTCGTGTTGAGGAGGCCCATCACCCCGACGTGGAGGATCCCACCCGCGAGGGCCGGGGACGAGTAGTGAATCGATCCCGTCGCATGACGCCACGCCACCGACCCGTCGCGGACGTCCAAGGCGACGACCTCGCCGGGCCCGCCCGATTCGTTGAGCGTGCCGACGTAGATCCGATCGAACGCGATCTTCGGGGACGACGTGATCCCGCTGAACACGGTCTCTGAGACCAAGGTCGTGTTCCACCGCTCGCGGCCTGTCGCGGCATCCACCTGGACGACCCGTCCGTCCGACGTCCCTACCACGAGCGTCCCGCTGAAGACGGCTGGGGAAGAGAACCCGCGGACGCCCGGGTTCCTCCACGCGACGTCGCCCGTGTCTTCGTCCAGCGCGAAGAGCTCGCGCATCGTGTTCACGAAGACGTATCCGTACGCGATGGCAGGCGTCGCGGCAATCTCCGGCACGCCGACGTCGGAATCCCACAGGAGCCGGTTCGTCGACGGCCCCGACGAGGCGGCGGCCCCCGAGTTCCAGGCGTCCCCTCGGAAAGCGAGGACCGGGTACGGCCGCTCCGGGGTCGGAGCGGGGAACCGCTCCTCGAACGCGACGCCCCCGTATCCCGCGTTGGACACCGCGAGGACGTCTCCCGCTTCAAGGACGAGGGTCGTGACCCCGACGTCCGTGAAGTTCCAGGCCCCGGCGGTCCGGTTCCAGAGGTACACGCCGACGAAGCTCGTCGGATCGCGGTCCCCGACGTCCGTGATCGCGGCGCCCCAATCCCCGTCCCAGGTCCATTCCACGGCGAGGCCGTGCGCGTCCGCGGCCGCGACGATCGCGTCGAACGTAGCGTTCGGGGCGAGCCGATCCTCGATGTCGACGGACGACCAGACGTACGTCCCGTCGCCGAGGTCGAGGAGGACCGAGACGGCGATGGACCCCTCGGCGGTCCCTCGGGGCGCGGCCGCCGTGAGCGCGGCGAACGCGACGAGGAGGGCGACCGCCGTCCCCGCGCGACGCATGAAGCCCACTTGAGTCGCCTCCTCAACCACGCTTGACTATGTTCCGATGGACTTGACTATTTAAGAACGTTGGCCGGGGCTTTTTCCGATGCGAGTCGATCCGGTCGAGGATGACGATCCTGCGCGACCTGCGGGAGAGCACGCGGCTCCTCTTCCTGTACGAGGTCACGGCGAATCGCCACACGCGCCTCCGGACGATCGCGGAGCGGCTCGAGATGACGGTCCAGGGGGCGTCGGACTACGCGCACGACCTGGAGAAGGAGGGCTTCCTCTCCATGGCTCGGGGCGAGTACCGCGCGACGAAGAAGGGCGTCGAGTTCCTCCAGGCGCGGTTCCTCGAGCTGAAGTCCTTCGTGGAGCGGGCGGGACGGGCGCTGGTCCTCGTGGAGACGACAGAAGCCCTCGCCGGGGGCTCCATCCAGCGGGGAGAGCGGGTCGGCCTCTTCATGGAGAGAGGCGTCCTCGTGGCCCACGCCGGCCGACCCTCCCCGTCCACGGGCCTCGCGATCCAGGACGCGACGCGCGGGCAGGACGTCTCCGTGCGGGATCTGAGCGGAATCGTGGCCCTGAGACCGGGGCGCGTCGTCGTCGCACGAGTGCCGGCGGGTCGGATCGGCGGGACGCGTCGGATCCAGGGGCCCGCGGCAAGGAACCTCGTCCGTCGATGCCGCAGCTTCGCGATCGCCGCGCAGGACGTCGAAGGTCTTGCCGCCGCGAGGGCGCTCGGCCTGCGGCCGCGGATCGAGTTCGGGATCCCCGGGTCCGTGATTGAGGCGTCCGAGCGGGGGGTCGATGTGCTCCTTCTCGTCCCCGAAGAGAGGGCTGCGGACGCCGTGCGGGCGATCGAGGCCGCGAACGCCCGACTCGAGGACAAGATCGCGTACGAGAGCGTTGGGTTCACGTGACTACTCGAGGACGGCGATCCGGTCCAGGCGCCCGTCCCCGTCCCGGTCCTCCCCCGCGACGACCCGGTAGAAATCGACTCCGGGCGCGTATCCGTCGAGGACCTCGTCCGCGAAGTCCGTAAGGGCGAGGATCGCAGCGCTCGTCCCGAGGTAGTGGATCCCGCTCAGGACCACAATCGCCTTGTCCCGGTTCCAGGGGTTCCGGACCTTCGCGAGGAGCCCGACGTGTTCGTCCGCGTACGACCGTCGAGTGACGGACGACTCCATGCGCCACACCTGCTTCCAGTCGAAGTTCACCTTCAGATGCGCGTTCAGGTCGAGCGCGACGATGTTCACGACGGGCCCACCGACGAGGATCATGTGTTCCCGGTCCGCACCGGCGGCCTTCACCTCCGTGTCGAGGCGAACGACGAACCCTCGTGGTGGCTCGAAGAACCGGCCGAGGAAGAACCCGAGCTGGATCGCGTACGGCGAATCGCGGGCAGTCGTCAGGAACGGGCCGTGCTGGTACGGAGATCCGACGACGATGGACCCGTGGAACGTGCCGTCTCTTGAGAACTCCGCGAGAAACGGGGCGATCGGACCGGTCGAGGGAAGGGACGGCATCCGTACCGGACTCCCTTTTCCCTTCAGGACGACCGCGTACGCCTCCGCGGTCGGGGCGAGGATTCTCGCGGCGGCGCCCTGCTTGGGCTCCGTCCGGAGGACCCGCAGGAGCCCGGCCGCCTCGAGTCTCCGGATGTGGTAGTACACCTTCTGCTCGTGGACCTTCAGGCGGGTCGCGAGGGCGCTCGGGTACGTCGGATCCTTTGCGAGCTCGACGAGGAT
>DATEUA010000075.1:0-2306 GCA_035283405.1 Thermoplasmata archaeon
CGACGCGTCCGTCGTCTCCTCGCCACACAGGATCAGGTCGTACCCGCCGATCTTCGCGATCGTCTCGCTCAGCGCGTACGCGGTCGGCACGGTGTCCGAGCCTCCGAGGATCCGATCCGTGAGGAGGATCCCGCGGTCCGCCCCCATCGCGACGGCCCGCTCGAGGGACTCGTCGAAGGACGTCGGACCCATGGAGAGGACGACGACCTCCGCTCCGTGTGCGTCCTTCATGCCGAGGGCGATCTCCAGGGCGTTCGCGTCAGGCGGGTTGATCTCGCTCGGCACGCCGACGCGCTTCAGGGTCTGGGTCTTCGGGTCGACCTGGAGTTCCTCCGCCTTCGGGACCTGCTTGATGCATACGACGATCCGCATCGGCCGGTCCCGGTCTCCGGACGGCACCGTCGCGGCGGTCACATCGAGCGGGCTCCGGCGAGAAGGTCCAGGAGGAGCCTGAGCGTCGGTACGTCCCCGGACTTCGCTCCGTCGAGGACGACATCCATGAGCCGCGGCTGCCCCGTCCCGTCCACCCGATACACGCGCTCCGCGATGTCGATGAGGAGCCGCGGGTACACGTCGAACAGGCGCTCGTTCTTCAGGTACAGCGGGGCGCGCGAGAAGCGCTCGAGGTCCGTCGTCACGTGGCGCCTTCGCAACGAGGCCTCGTACCCCGCGAGGTTCGCCGCGGTCATGCCGCCCGCCGCCTTCGCGGCTTCCGCGGCCTCTCCGGCCGCGATCCCGGAGGCGATCGCGAGGTCGACCCCCCGGAACGTGTATCCGTTGTTAATCAGGAAGCCCGCGGCGTCTCCGACGACGAGGACGCCGTCGGCCACGAGCCGAGGCATCATGTTCGCGCCGAGCTCCGGCACCAGGTGCGCGCTGTACTCGACGACCTTCCCGCCCTTCAGCAGCCGCTGGATCGCGGGGTGCATGCGGAACTTCGTCTGGACCTCGTCGATCGGGATCTTCTTTCGCCCGAGGTCCTCCGAGGAGACAACGAGCCCCAACGACACGGACCCCTTGTTCGTGTACAGGAAGCCGCCGCCCCGTAGACCGAGAGACGCCTGACCGGCGTACACCTGGGCGGCCCCCTCCGCCTCCCCGAGGCCGAATCGCTCCTGGATCGTCTCCGGGGGGAGCTCGATCGTCTCCTTCACCCCGACACTGACCTCCCGAGGCTCGAGGTCCGCCTTGAGGCCCGCGCGGCGGACGAGGGTCGACGTGGCCCCCTCCGCGATGACGACCAGATCGGACGCGACGCGGTCGCCGCGAGCTGCGACGACCCCCCGCACCCGCCCGGACTCGCGCCACAGGTCGTCCACCCGGATGCCCGTCACGAGCGTCGCGCCGGCGTCCTCCGCCTTCTTCGCGAGCCAGGCGTCGAACTTCGCCCGGATCGCGGTGAAGCTCGCGCCGCGCCCGTCTGCGGTCCGAGGGGCCTCGAACGTCAGGCCGAGGGACGCGTCTTCCGTGAGGAACGCCATCGTCTCCTTCGTGACGATCCGCTCGATCGGGCAATCCTTCTTCCAGTCGGGCACGAGCTCGGGCAGGGGCCACGCATACACCCGTCCACCGAACATGTTCTTGAGCCCGGGCGCCCGACCTCGTTCGACGAGCAGGGTCGAGAGGCCCTTCCGGGCGAGGGTCAGGGCCGCCGCGGAGCCGGCCGGACCCGCCCCCACGACGATCGCATCGAACCGCTCGGCCATCCGTTCCGAGCACGGAAAAGGGGAGCGGGTAAAAGGGTTTCCTTCGCAGAATCGCGGCCGCCTTCGTGTTCGGACCGAGGACTCGGAGACAACGGTTTATTACCCGCCCGGGGTTCGCTTCGCCGGCACGATGCCGGATCCCCCGAAGCACGAGGCCGCGCACGTCCTCACGGTGGACGACCGGGTGGCCCTCGACACGATCGCGTTTGACGAGGAGCCCTTCATCACGGTCGACACGGACGTCTGCCGCACGTGCGACACGAAGCCATGCCTGTACGTGTGTCCGTCCCGAGTGTACCGCCTCGAGAAGGGCGAGCTCGTCTACAACACGGACGGATGCATCGAGCTCGGCGCGTGCGCGATCGTCTGCAAGCACATCGGGAAGGACGCGATCCGGTGGCGCTATCCGCGCGGGGATCGCGGGGTCGAGTTCCGCTTCGGGTGAGTTCCCTCCAACGACAACGGGTGGATTAGGTAGATAAGCGCCCCGCGCCTTCCGCGGTCGCGCATGCTCGCCGAACGCAAGCCGGAGTGGCTTCGCGTCCGTCCGCCCGCGGGCGAGAACTACGCCCATCTGAAGTCCCTGCTCCGGTCCCTCGA
>DATEUA010000076.1:0-14374 GCA_035283405.1 Thermoplasmata archaeon
CCCGCCGGATCGCCTTGTATACCTGTGCCCGCCCCTTGATGACCTGGAGCCGGACGCTCGGCCCGTCCCGGGCCTTGGCGAGCTTCGGCCACGCGTCGAGGAGGCCCCGGCGGATCGCCTCGAGGCTCTCGAGCTCCGCCCGCTTCTCCTCCGTCACGAGGTCGAAGACGTCGTTCAGGGCGCGCGCGGCATACCGCTTCGGGCGGTCCAGGGTCACCTCGACAAGGCCGCGTGCCTCGAGGCTGTCCAGGGCCCGGTATGTCTGCACGCGGTTCACCCCCGTCGCCCGCGCGATCTCCCCTGCGGTCGCCGCGCCCGCGCGGGCCAGGTTCACGAAGACGACCGCCTCGTACCGCCCGAAGCCGAGACGCTGGAGGGCGTCCATCGCATCCGCGATTCGCATCTCGATTCAGGTAGGAGGCGCGGACGTATTAACTACGTTCGTAACGCGGAGCTGTTACAACGACGCGCGGCCTCTCCCCCATAGGCGTCGAGCGCTGTCACTCAGGCTGTGACAAAAGGGGAGAAAAAACAAAGAAAAAAGGGTTGGAGGTCTGCCCAGGCTCCGACACCGGTTTTACCGGGTCGAAGCGAGGCTCCAAATGGCTCCCGCGAGAAGGAGGAAGCCAGTCAGCAGGGCGACCGTGCTATCCGCAGCGATGTCCGCCACGACGCCGATGAGCGCCAGGCCGGAAACCGCCGAGATGATGGAGCCGTTCTGCACGTTCTGCTTCGCGATGCCATAGCCGATCAGGCCGATCACGCCGAATATGAACAGGTAGACCTGTTCAGGCGTGGCCGGTACGATCGCGCTCTGGCTTACCATCGCGAAGATATATCCCAGAACGCTGAAGAGCACCGCCAAGACGCCGCCTAGCAACGCTGGTACTAGGTGGGTCGGCGTGCGCGCGAGTTCGCGCCAAGACGCGAACCCGGGCTCCGAGCGTACACGGGTTTCCACGAGCTGTTCACCTCCTTGGCCCCCGGCCGGCCTGGGAGGCCTTAACCGTGATTGGACGGTCCTCGAACGGACGTTAAGCGTAATGTCGCTGTACCCATGACGGAATGGTTAAATACAGGATTTCCGGCCGCGGACCCTATATAAAGGTATAAAAGGAAACCGGGGTGGAACGACCTCGGGTTCGACAACTGAACCGGGTCTCGAGCCGTTCAATCGTGCCCATGTTCGTATCCTGAGTGCGGGTGGGCGAGGTACGGGAACGACGTCAGGTAGGGAGCCTCGTTCGCCGTCACCCCGTCGTCCACCACGCCCGCCGCAGGGTCCGCGGTGAAGCTGATCCCGAGCAGCGGTGCGACGAGGGGGAGGGTCGCCCCGGCAACCGCCCGCAGCTCGATCGCGACCGTGTCGTCGAACACCCTCCGGCCGTTCGGAAAGCCGGCGAAATCGCCTCCCAGCAACCCGAAGGGGCTCGCTCCGACCGGCGGGAACCCGACGTTCAGCCGCAGGTAGTCCGCCTGCACCGGCCCCGTGAAATTGTTGAACGGGCCGAGAGCGGGAATCAACCCGAGCGGAATCCCCGTCAGGAGGATCGCTGCCAGGTCCACGCGCGGGGCCACCGGCGGCGCTCCCGGAGACGGGCTCACGAACGCGCTCAGACTCGGGAAGGCGGCACCGTACAGCAGGGCGATCAAGTGCTGGAGCTCCGGGTTGGTGTAGTACGACGCGAATTGGGCGTCGTCCTTCGGGTGCGTCGAGTTCCAGTAGTCCTTCTTCCCGAGCGGGATGATCACCTCGTTGATCAGCGGGTTCCCGAGCCTCGAGACCTGGACCCAAGGCCCTGCCTGCACCTCGGGGTTCGAGGCCCCGTGGCCGATGCCGCTCCGGACGAGCGCCTTCTGACGGCTCGCCGAGGACCAGATCCCGATCGAGGACCGGGGGTCTGCGGAGTCCGTGCCGGCGTATCCACCGGCGGTGAGGTCCGTCTTCGGCACCTGCAGCGCGATCGTGTGGACGTTGTACCCCTTCGTGTCGTCCTTCCCGGGCATCGCGGGCAGCGGGATCAGGTGCGCTGGGTTGAACGGCCTCAGGCCGCCCAGGTCGAATATCGATCCGAGGTCGACGAAGAATCCCTCGTCCCGCTGCCCGGCAAAGACCTTCCGAGCTCCGGACAGGCTGTGGACCGCGGCGTCCGCGAGCGCCGCGTAGCCGGGAGTCGACCGCGGGCCGATGTTGACGGGCGGGCTCGCGAGGTCGGAGGCGATGAGGGTCCGTTCCCCTGTGCGCCTCGGTCCCAGGACCTTCCAGATCGAGTACGTCTGCCGAACGTTCCAGCTCGGAGACGTCAGGGAGGTGATCGGCCCCGTGTTGTATAGGAACGTGTTCGGATTCTCGACGGTCGTCTTGAACCGGAACTGGTACGTGACGTCCTCGACACCGTCCCCGTTGTTGTCGATCATGATCTCGTACAGCACGTCGTCCCCGAACTCGAAGAAGTTCGGCCCTCCGGCGGGCTCCTCGAGCGGGATGAAGTTCGATAGGATCGTGACCTTCGAGGAGTCGACCGGGTCGACGAAGGCGTACAGGTCCGTGTTGTCCGCAACGGGATCCTTTGAGATCGATGGGGCTTCGCGGTGCGACGACATCTCGGCTCACCCCGCCATCGCGGCGAGCCGCGCGACGAGCCCGGGATCCTTCCGGGTCACTTCCCTCGTGCCGACCATGATCACGACCTCCCCCTTCGCCGCGTCCTTCACGTACGCGACGAGGGGCGTCGTGACTCCGTCGACAACCCCGCCCGCGGTCCGCTCGGCGACGAGGAGCAGGGACGGAGCCGCCGCGAGGGCCCCGGCCGCCACCGCGCCGGCCGCGCTCTTCTTCAAGAAGCTACGCCTGGATACCTTGGTTTCCTCTTCCATACGTTCCCCTCCTCCATCTTGTGATTGAGGCGGACGCGGAAGCCTCGCGGGTGTCAAGCCGCCTCGCCAGAATCTCGCACTTGTCGGAGCGGATGACCGTCCTGGTCCCGCGAGTCCGCGCGCCCTCCTGCCTCATGTCGGCCGCCGGGACGGAGGCCCGGGATATTTCGACGTGTGTAACGACATCTGTTACAACGAGCCGACCGCTCGGGCATATCGGCCCATAGAGCAAAGGCTAATAGGGAATTACGACTTCGGTAGTAACTATTCGGGGTGAGCCGGATGAGATCTGCCCTCGCGTTCGCGTGCCTCATGATCCTCGCGACCCTGCCTCTTGCGATCGCACCCGCGCGCGCGGCGAACGTGTCGTTCCTCCTGACCGCGTCGACCTCAGGGTGGATAGACTCCTCGGCGAACGTGAATCCGACGTTGTTCGTGGATCCGGGGGATGTGGTCACTGTGACCATCGAGCGGCTGGACAGCTCCCACAACTGGGCCCTCTACCCACCCGGAAGCACCGTGGCGGACGTTTCCTTTGACAATCCCCTCGCACTCCACCGGACGGGGATCGTCAACAGTCCCGGCGAAACCTCCCCCGTCACATTCACCCTCAACACATCGGGGACATACGAGTACTTCTGCGAGTTCCATGCCTCGCCCATGCACGGACAGCTCATCGTCCGGTCCACGGGGGCGAACCTGCCCCCGAGCGTGACGGTGAACGCTCCGACATCGGCCGCGTCCTGGTCGGGCGGTTCCACGCATGACGTCTCGTTCGACGTGTTGGATGACGAGCCGGCTTCGAACCTAACCGCGTGGGTGAACTACACGTACAATGCGGGTGCGGCTGGGGGACCCATTTCGGGCCCGATCCCGGTGGGTCCGAACCCCAACCGCGTCTCCTGGACCGTGCCGGCGACCAACGCCACGGACGTCATCGTCAACGTCACGGTCGAAGACGGCCGAGCCGCGACGTCGAGCAGACTCTCGAACCCGTTCGAAGTCGACTCGACGAAGCCCGCTGTCGCTGGGAAGAGCCCCGACACGGGCGCAACGGGGGTGAGCCTGAACGCGCCCGTCGTCGTCACGTGGTCCGAAGGGATGAATCGAATCGCGACGACGGCGGCAGGGGCTTTCGGCCTCCTGAACGTCGCGGGCGGGGTCTGGACCCAGGGAGCCTTCTCGTGGTCTCCAGACTCGCGCGTGGTGACCTTCAGCCCGACCGCTCCGTTCGCGGCATCGACCACGTACCGAGTGCACGCGAACGCGACCGCCCTGGACGATTCGAATCCCGGGAACCCGCCTCTCGTTCCGGAGATCTGGACGTTCATGACCGGGACCGCGGCCGATACGACAGACCCCGCCATTTCGAGCGCGAGCGCCGACCCGTCCAGACAGGTCTCAGGCGGCTTCGTGAACATCACCGCGTCGATCACCGACGACAATGCGGTGACGTCCGTCCGCGTCCACGTCGTAGGGCCCTCCTTCGACCAGAACCTGACGATGATCCGTTCGAGTGGGACCGTGTGGTACGCGAACGCGAACTACACCGCGGTCGGCTCGTATTCGTACACGATCTGGGCGTTCGATTCGGTCGGCAACTTCGCGTCCCAGACGGGGTCCTTCGAGATTATCGCCCCGTCGGCAGGTTTCGCCTTGGATGCGCTGACCGTCGGAGCCGTCGTCCTGATCGCGGTCGCGCTCGTTGCGCTGGCCCTCTTGCTTTCGCGGAGACGGCGGACGCCTCCGAGGGCGTGACCGAAAAAGACGATGTCGGCGAGGGGGTTCGAACCCCTGACCTCCGGATGCCTCAGGAGCGCCGTGGTCGGACCACGGCTTGGACCCTATGAGTCCGGCGCTCCACCAGGCTGAGCCACGCCGACGGCGCGGCCGAAGACCCGCGTCGTAATAAAGGATGCGAAGCCCGCGAGCGACGACGCCCGGTACTCATTCGCTCTTCCGGATCTCGGACAGGACGTCAAGGGCCCACCCGTGGTGGGCCACTTCGGACCGCGCGGGGAGCCCGCCCGCGGAGAACCACTCGGCCTTCGCGAGCGCCTTCGATGACCGCAGCCGTGGCTCTGACGCGGCGCCGGCGACGAAATGGAACACGATGTGCCACGCATCGTCCGGGCCGCCCGTGAAGGATTCGATGTGGCTCAGGGCGACGTGGTCCGCCTTAATTCCGATTTGCTCTTCGAGGATCCGGAGCCCCGCTTCGGCGGGATGCTCCCCGCGTCTCACGAAGTCGTCCGGCAGGAACCAGCCCGCCTCGCCATCGTACTTCTTCGTGTCCTGATACCGGACGAGGAGGACCCGGTCGTCCACGAAGATGGCCACGTCCGAAATGATCTTATGCTCCCGACATTCCGCCATCGCGTCTCACCGGACCCGGAATGTTCCCGACCCCATTAAATACCCCGAGGTTCGTCGTTCCCAGGTGGACCCGGAGTACGCGAAGCGCGACGCGCGCGCTGTCGAGGATCCGATCGCCGCGATCTTCGATCTCGCGGAGTCCGTCGACGCGCAGACGCCGAAGATCCGGAAGATGCTCCGGTACGTCCGCGTGTTCGTGAGCGTCTGGCTCCTTCTCGACTTCGTCCTGATGATCGTCCTGTCCGCGATCTCCCCGGGCGGGTCTGTCGCGGCGACGTTCTTCCTCTTCATCCCGATCGTGGGCCTCCTCCTCGGGATGCGCCTTGCCTCCCAAGCGAGCACGCGCCTCGCCCTGCTGATCGTCGCCGGCGCCCTCGGGGCGTTCCAGGCGATCACCCTCGGCGGCCTCCTGTTCCTGGGGGCGATCCTCGTCACCCTGTTCATCCTCGGATTCGTGATCCTCGACCTCATGCGCGACCTGCGCTCCTTCTTCGACTACTTCGCGCTGCGGCACCGCGTGATCCAGCGGGTCCGCCAGGCGGACCCTGTCGTGTACGTCCCCGAGGGTCGTGACGCGGTCCAGCGGATCCTGAGCCACCTCGCGAGGACGAGCCCGGACGTCCAGGCGCTCATGGCGGTTCCCGGGGCGACCGCGACCCCGGCCCTCCTGACGGGGGCAAGCGGCCTCACGTACTCGTTCGACGCCTACGTGCGCTCGGATCCGTCCGCGATCGCGCGAATCCTCGGGATCGGGGAGCCGGGCTTCGCGGTCTTCGTGAAGGCCTTCGAATCCGCGCCGGGCCTGGCGGACCTCCAGGCCGTCAAGCGTGCGGTCGAGGACCTGTCCCTTTCGACGAAGATCCCGCCCGCGCGAGTCCTCGCGGTTTGGCGCCCCGCGGCCGGTGCTCGGATCCCCGCGGAAGCGTACGACTTCCTCATCCGCGAGACGATCCATGTGAAAATCCGAGGGGCCGTCTACGCGTGTTCCGTCGAGCTCGCGACGGAATCGGCGGACGGCACGTATGACTTCATCCCGATCGTCGTCGGGACGCACACGAATACGCGGGCAACCGCCCGCACCGCGGCTTGAGTTCCCTGTGGACTGCCGCGGGACCTCACGCTGGCTCGACAACCAAGTCGATGACCATCTCGTGGTGCGACGGGCTACAGAGCGGATTCGCGCAAAAGATCTGATACAGGCCCGCCAATCGGGCGTCAAACTCGAACCGCTTCTGCTGACCGACGAAAACTTGCTCGCCGATTGTCACCCACGGCGTCCGCAGGACGATTCCATGCGTCGTGTCGAGGGACCTCAGGAAGACGACGACGTGGTCGCCCTGCCGAACACGGATCTCGCTGACGTTGAAGCCGCCGTCCTCCGCGATCCGGGCCGAGATGTAGAAGACGCTCGATCTCGGCTCCGGGGGCGCCTGCGCGACACGGGGGTAGAAGGCCGCGAGGCCCGCGACGGCCACAATCCCGACCACGACGAACGTGATCAGGAGCTTGTCGTTCACGCGGGGCCGCCTCCTACTCCGCGATCAACAACGTCACCATACCCAGGTCCGCGTGCACGACCACGTGGCAGTGGATGAGCCAGATGCCGGGGTTCGCGAATCGGACCTTGGCGATCGCCGCGGACCCGCTGCCTAAGGCAACGACGTCCCCTTCCGCCGGCGCGCCGTTCACGTACACGGGATTGCCTCCGTGCAGATGCCATGAGTGGTATTGGTCGCCAATCCCGACCAGATAGAAGGTCAGCTCCTGCCCGACGGGCACAACCGGGAGGCCGAGGGACTTGAGGGTCTGCACCGCGGTGTCGTATCCCTGAGTCTCAATGAGGTCCTGGAGGTCGTGCTCGTAGGCCTGCTTGCCGTTGATCACGTACGTCTCCGCGAGGCCGTCGAGGTTCAGGTCGACCTCGCCGAAGAATTCGACAAACTCGTATGTCGGATCGGGTGGCCACTGGTCCGCGGGGTACACGACAATCGCGCCGTACAGGCCCTGGAGGATGTGCGTGTGGATCGGGAACGCATCCGAGGAATGGCAGTGGTAGTAGAACAGGCCGGGACGCGTGGCTTCGAACTCGTAGGTGTACGTTTCTCCGGGTCCGGGCATCGAGTCGGGGAAGGCCTGAGAACCGTCGCTCGAAATGTTGTACCGCAGCCCGTGGAGGTGCAAACTGTGCGTGAGGTTGTGGTTGTTCGTGAGGTGAATGCGCACGAGATCGCCGACGCGCATCCGGAGGGTCGGTCCGGGCACCGTGCCGTTGTACGTCCACGCTTGCCACGTCAAGCCAGGCGCAATTTCGATGCTCGCGGGCTCGATCGTCAGGGAGAACTCCCGGACGGTCTGGGCTCGGACCGACGGGAGCCACGTCTGGCCCAGGTATGCGACGGAGACGGCCACGAGGAGCGTGGAGACAATCAGGGCTGCAGCGGCGCGCCGACTCAGGGTTGCGGGCATGGGATATCTCCAGTCGTGGCATTTGGCGGCGCCGCGCGACGATAAGTAGGATTCGCATGTATTGTTCGGACGATAAGGCCAAAGGACCTACCTGCCAATCAACGATAGGCGGTTCGTAGTGCCCGACCTGGACGCCATGGACCGGGAGATCGTCCGTCTCCTGCAATCCGATCCCGCGATTTCGCAGCGGGCGATCGCGCGCCAGGTGGGCCTGTCCCAACCCTCCGTCTCGGCACGCATCGCGCGTCTCAAGAGCGCCGGCATCCTGCGCCTCCAGATCGGTGTCGATCCATCCGCGGTGGGGCTGCACCTCGCCAAGATCGACGTCTCTGCTGTGGACCCCCAGGGCCTCATTGAAGGGTTCCGGAACTGCCCTCTCCTAGTGAACGCTCTTCTCACGCTCGGGGAGACGAACGTGAGTCTCCTCATGGTCGGCGAGACCCTCGAGCACCTCGAGTCGCTCGTGGACATGCATATCCGACCGCTGCCGGGGGTCCGTCGCATCGAGTTCCAGATCATCACGCGGTCCACCATCCCGCTCGCGCTTCCCATTCGGCTCGATGCGACGCGGTGCGACCAAACGATTTGCGGATTTCGATGTCCCCTGTGCAAGTTCTACAAGGACGACCTCTGCACGGGCTGCCCCGCGACGATTCACTACAAGGGGCGATTCTGGCGGGAGTCGCCCGCGAGAGTCGGCTCCTAGCGGCGGTGGCTAGTCCCGCAGCCAAAATGGGGCCTTCGAAAACCGATAGTGGTCGCGAATCTGCTCCTCGTAGATTTTCCGGTAGAATTCGTTGTACTTGCGGATGTGCAGCACACCTTCCCGTGTGATTCGGATGCGGTAACGCCCCTCCGACACCTCGATGGTCACGTTGCGGTCCTCCACGAGAGCGTCGATCACCCGGTCCGTCATGAAGTGGTTCGATCGGATCTCCCGCTTGACCTCCTCCTTCGAAATGCCGTGTTGATCCTGGAGGAGCGAGTCGAGCTTGTCCTCGAGGCCCTCCTGGTACAGGTCGAAGCGCGCCTCGGCGACGAGCCGGTTCAGGACGAAGCACCCGTAGATCACGAGGTCCTTGTAGGGCCGGGAAGGCATGGCTCGGCCGCCGATGCGGGACCCCGCTATTTAATGCGTTCCGGGTCGAGTCCCGTCGGGCGGACCTCTTAAAGCCATCGGAAAGACTCTTGCGTGCGCCGATATCCCCCCGGCCGTCCCTGCGATCTTTCGGTGCGAGAAATGCAGGCGTACTGCGTCTCGAAGCGACCCCGTCGCGGTCTCATTCTCGGAATCGCGATCGCGCTCGGGGTCCTGGGCCTGACGGCGGCCCTCCTCCCTGCGTTCCAGGGAGGCGGGCTCGTGGCGAACGCGACGTATCTGCGGCTCCTCGGCTACATGCCGGCGGCCGCGGGCGGCGACTTGACGACGGCTTCCACGGCGGAGTCCCAGGAGGGACGTGTCCTCGCGTCCTCCGTCCGGACCCCTGCCGCGACGCCAGTGCCTCCGGCGGTCGACGTGCGCGAGTCCGATGGCGCGACGCCTTCGGACGGCGCGACCTTGGCTCCCGCGAGCGAGGACGAGCGCCACGGCAAACTCCTCGCGATGGACCTCGATGCGGTCCGCGAAGTGAACGAGACCCACGATGCGTTCGACGAGGATTTCTCGACGTTCGGGTTCGGCGTCCTCCCCGAGAATGCGGCGGACGTCCGCGGCGCCGAGGCGATCGAAGCGTTCGCGGTGCCGGAAGACGATCGCGATGGGCGCTGCACGTGGACCCGCGAGTTCGAGGCTCGCGACGACGACCACGACGGGAACCCGGAGTGGGCGAAGGGCCGGATGCTCGGCACGTGCCTCGTCGATGAGGACCACGACGGCGCGCCCGAGGCGGCCGCGACGATCGCCCGCGAGTTCCAGGTGTGGGACAACGACTCGAACGGCCAGTTCAGCGCGCTCGAGGGCCGCCAGGGCCTCGAGGGCTACGCAGACCCCGATGAGGACGGCGTGTACGAATACACGGTCCACGCGGTCTTCACGTTGAGCGCTGTCGACGCGAACGAGGACAAGAAGCCCGAGGCCATCATGATCATCGCGAAGGGCGAGCAGGCCTTCGACCGGGACGAGGACGGCAACTCGGAGTACGTCCGGACGTTCGAGGCGAAAGTCTGCATGTCGGACGCCGCGAGCGACGGCACGCCGGACGAGGTGTCGATCGACATGCGCCTCTACCACGCGTACGACATCGAGGACGACGCGACGTACGAGTACGAGGGCGTCCTGACGCTCACGGCGAGCGTCGTCGACGCGAACAACGACGGCACGAACGAGTCCGCGGCCCTCGAGCTGCGAGGCTACGAGGCGCTCGACCGGAACCTCGACGGCTACGCGGAGCTCGCACGGGGCGTCGAATTGTCCTTCCTCATCACGGATGCGACGTCGAACGGCGCGGCGGAGCGCGTGGACGGCCGGATCTTCCTGTACGCCCGCGCGGACCCGACGTCGGACGGCGTCCTCGAAGTGCGCAAGGCGTTCGAGATCACGGCCCTCGTGACGGACGAGGACGACGACGGCCACCCGGAGTCCGCTACCCTCGAACTCGAGGGTGCGATCGCCCGTGACATGGACCAGGACGGCGTCGCGGAGATCCACGCGAGCCTCGTCGGGCGTCTCGAGGCCCAGGACCACGACTCGTCCGGCGTCTTCGAGCGCGCGACGGCGACGCTGCGCGCGGAGGCCCTCCTCGACGCGGACAGCGATGGCACGCCCGAGCGGACGTCATATGCGACCCTCGAGGCGCTCCTCGTGAACGAGATCGAGGACGACTACGCGGAGCGCATGGAGGTCCACCTTGTCGCGAGCGAGTCCATCGACGCGACGGAGGATGGCATCGCGGAGGCCACACGGGGCGGCACGATCGACCTCGTCGCGGTCGATGCGACGTCGAACGGCGCTCCGGAGTACGCGAACCTAACGATCCGTGCGACGGCAGTCCGCGACGCGGACCAGGACGGCATCCCCGAGTACGAGGCCGGCTTCGTCGTCTACGCGGAGGCGAGCGACGCGAACGACGACGGGAACCCCGAGCGGTTCGCCATCATGGCGCGTGGCTCCGAGGTGCTCGACGAGGACGAGGACGGCGTGCCCGAGATGACCGCGTATCTCGCACTCGACGCGCTCGCCCTCGACGAAGACTCGAACGGGGTCGTCGAGAAGGCGACCCTCTCGCTGCGCGCGCAACGGATCGAGGATCCTGACGAGGACGGCATGCCCGAGGTGCGCGAATGGGTCTCCGTCGACTACATGGGCGAGGACCTCGACCAGGACGGCGAGATGGACAACGAGTACCTCCTCGTCGAGAAGCGCCGCGAAGAGAACCCGTAACCCCTTTCGACCCCCTGACGCGGACCCGGTCCCGAGCGGGCCGGGTCCCTAGGACTTTTCATCGGATTCTGCGTAGCTGCCGGCTCATCGAGGCCGTGAGTCGATCCGCCTGCTCTTCGGTCACAATGAACGGCGGCGTCAAGATGATCGTGGACCCGTCCGAGTTCGGCGTGACCTTGATTCCGTCCTTCAGGAGTCCGTCGCGCACCGCCTTCACGCGCGGCCACGCACGATGCGTGCCCGCCCGCTTCCGGCCCTTGCCCTGTAGCTCCACGCCGAGGACGAGCCCGCGCCCGCGGACGTCCTCGACGAGGTCCGGATGCGCCTGCTTGACCGCCTCGAGCCGCTCGCGGACGTACGCGCCCATCTCCGCCGCGCGCTGGACGAGGCGTTCCTCCTTCAGAAGGCGGATCGTCGCGCGGGCCGCGGCGCAGGCGATCGGGTGACCGGCCCACGTGAGGCCGTGCGGGAATCCCTTGTTCCGGAGGACCTTGCCCCACGACGCCTCGAGGACCGCGGCCCCGAGGGGGGCGTAGCCGCTCGTGATCCCCTTTGCGAGGACGAGCGCGTCCGGCTTCAGACCGACCGTCTGCGCGCCGAACCAGGCACCCGTGCGGCCGAACCCCGTGACGACCTCGTCCGAGACGAGCTTGATGTCGTGCCGCTCGCACAGCTCGTTGATGCCCTTCGCGAGGTCCCTCGACACGGGGATCGCTCCGTACGAGCACATGACCGGCTCGACGATCATCGCGGCGAACGACCGCGGGCCGTGCCGCCGCAACGTCTTCTCGATCCCGCGGAGGCACGCGTCGTGGGCGTCGCCCCAGCTGTCGAGGGCCTGCCACAGGATGTACGGGGAGTGTGTGTGGACGGCCCAGGGCCTCGGGTCCCCGTAGGGCGTGAGGCCGTACCCCGAGAGGTTCTCGACGACCAGCGTGTCTCCGTGGTACGCCTGGGTGAACGTGAGGACCTTCTGCCGCCTCGTGACCTTTCGGGCAGCGCGGACGGCCGCTTCGATCGAATCGGACCCGCCGACCCCGTAGATCGGGACCGTGATCCCGCGAGGAAGGATTGTGCGGAGCTCCTCCGTGAGCGCGAGCCGGGTCTCCGCGAACTCGCCGGGGGACACCCAACCGAGGCGCATCGACTGGGCGAGCATCGCCTTCGCAATCTCGGGCCGGCCCATTCCGACGTTGTTCGCGAACACCTGCCCCGTCCAATCCTCAAGGGTCGTGCCGTCCTCGAAGGCGACCGTCATGCCGTCCCCGCGGACGTACGTGTTCGCGGAGGTCGCCTGCCGCTCCTCCTTCGTCGCGGTGTACCAGGCGGTGAGATAGAAGGGCCGCTCCGGCTTCCTGCGGGACATGGGGCTCGCGCCGGCGTAGGGAAGCCGAGACGCCATAAAGCGGTTCCGCGCCCCGCGCGACGTCGCCTCAAAAGGGCTTCGGTGGCACCCGGACGCTAGGACGCGTCCGCGGAGGACCCGGTCGCGGCACGCCCGGCAGGATCCGGACGAGCGACAGGAGCACCGGGAGGGATGCGATCTCGACGACCTTCGTCGCGACGCCGAGCACGTCGACAGGCTCCGGGGCCGCTTCTCCGGGGAGCGGGACGAGGCGGGTCGCGGTCCAGAGAATGACCAGGAACGCGTTCACGCCGAAACCCACCGCGGAGGCGAGGCGGGTGATCCGGAGGAGCAAGACGGCCAGGGTCCCTTGGACGATCGTCGCCGCCCAGAAGAACCCGAAGAAGAGGCCCTTCTCGAGGTGTTCCGGTTCATAGGCCGCTACGAGGTGGAGTCCGGCCCCGGAGAGCAGGAGACCGCCCGCGATCGCGAGGGCACGAGCCCTCGGCCATTGCATGCGCGTGAGATTACGATAGGCCTAGTAATCATCTGCCCAGAACCGGGCCCTGGGCTACAGGGCTTCGAAGTCTTCCGGGCGGAGCTCCTCGGGCGCAGGTTCCTCCGGGGTCTCCGGCTCGGCCGCCTCGGGCGCCGTCGCCGGGGCCTCGGCCTCCGTCTCGACCACAGGTTCATCCGTCGCAGGCGCCGCCGCCTCCGGGACCGGGGCGACGGGTACGTCGCCAATCATGTAGACCTCGGACTTGCGGACCTCCACGCGGGAGATTGGTTGGATCGGCTTGCACCCCAGGGCGATCGCCTTCGCGAGGTCCCCCGACACGATCGCTTTCACGAACTCCGAGGCGGTCTCCTTCGAGGCCGCATCCCGCACGACGTTCCCCATGATTCCACGGATCGCCCGCTGTTTCGACGACTGGATCCGCCGGTCCGTGATCGCCATGGGCTTCACGTGGATCTTCCAGTTGTCCTTCGTGACGACGTCCGTCGTCAGATCCGTCCTCGTCCGCTTGCGGCGCGTGAGCCGCCGGATGTAGTCCGACGTCATGTCGTGCCCGACGAACTGGGTGAAGGCGTCCAGGCCCTGGACCTGGTTCACCCGGAACTGCAGCTTGATGTGCATCTTGCTGAAGTCGCCCGTGAGGTCCTGGACCGTCACTTCCGCCACACGACCGACGAGCTTCGACGGCTCGTCCGCGAGGGTCTCCCCGATCAGCTGCTTGTTGAACATCTCGGGGGCGAGAAGGTTGTACCAGACCTTCGACTTCCACTTGTCCTTGATCTTGCGAGCGGCTGCCCGGGTCTTTTTCTCCGCCATTCGGGCGCGTCGTAAGGGGGAGGCGTATATAGGCTTGTCGGGGCCGCGTGCTCCGGGAGCGGCGAGTCGAAGAATTCCCAGGTCGGGACGTAGCGGACGCGGATCGTGGAGGCACTTACGAACGTCTTGATGGGGCCGCCCGATTCGATGCGACCACCTCGATGAGAATGGAATCGGAAGGGTCATGACCCCCTCCCTCTTCGCCACGCCGATGTATCTCCTGGGCCACCTGGGCATCGGGCTCGGGATCGCGTGGCTCGCGTCGACCCGGACGAAGCGTGTGCTCGACTATCGGCTCGTCCTCCTTGGAGCGATCTTGCCGGATCTCGTCGACAAGCCCCTCGGGTACCTTCTCGGCCTGGAGTCGCGCCTCTGGGCCCATACCCTCGTGTTCCTCGGCTCCGTCCTCCTCGTGAGCGCGGTCCCGTCTGTCCGGGTCCTCGCCTCCGCCGCCGTGGGAATCGCGACGCATCTTCTCCTCGACCGGATGTGGGAGCAACCCTGGGTATTCGTGTGGCCCGCCCTCGGCGCGACGTTCCCGTCGGACGGCGTGAACCTGTTCAACATACTCCGCGTCCTCGTGGAAGACCCGATCGTC
>DATEUA010000077.1:0-7400 GCA_035283405.1 Thermoplasmata archaeon
GCCTCCGCCGCTCCCGCAAGAGCTCCGGTGCACGTCATGCGGCGCGCCGATGCACCCTCAGAGCGGGATGGCCCTCGTCGTGTGCGAGTACTGCGGGGCCGTGACGACGATGGGCGCGGCCGGCGCGCAGCTGTTCCAGAAGCACTTCATGCTCGAGAACAAGATCGCCCAGGAGGCCGCGATGACCGCGGGCGGACAGTGGCTCAACAAGGGCCTCCTCCGCCGCAAGGTCGCGGAACGGTCGGAGCTCGGTGAGGTCGTCCTCCGCTACGTGCCCTACTGGGTCATCCCGACGTCCGTCGTCGCGGACTTCCAGGGGACGAAGGGCTCGGGGGTCGCGCAGATGCGGTCCGAGTCGACGGCGGGCAAGGCGGCGGGGATCGCCGTGTTCGCCCTCCAGATGGCGGGCGCTGCGCAGAGAGCGCAGCAGCACAAAGGGAACGTGAACGTCCAGCCGCAGATCATCCGCGTCCGCGATCGGATCCAGCTCCAGTTCCAGATCCCGGTCGTCGGGGTCCGGGGCTACAACAAGTACCAGCCGGACGACGGGTTCCAGTTCCAGGTCGCGAACAAGATGTCCTTCGACAAGCGCAGGTCCGGGGGCATCGAGGTCATGTCCGGCGACGTGAGCGAGGCGGAGGCGAAGCAGCAGGCCGCCGCCCTCGCGCAGAAGTTCGCGGAGAAGGAGGCCCGGAAGCGTGTCGACACCCTGGAGTCGATCCAGGTGTATCCGACGGCGGTCGACGGGGAGCTCCTCCACGCCCCTGTCTGGTTCATGTCGTACCAGCACAAGGGGAAGTCGATGTTCATCCTCGTGGACGGGCACGCGGGCGTCGTGATGGACGGAGAGCGGCCCGGGTTCTCCCTCTTCTGAGGAAGGCCCATGGAATCCCGAGCGAACGTTCAAGTACGTCGCCGCGAAACGGAAGGGAACGGCAACGGCTAAGTACCGAAGTCCGATGCGTAGGGAGCGATGAACCATGCCCGACATCCGTGACCGCGTCGAGGCCGACCGTGGCCTCCTGAAGAAGATCCAGCTCGTGATCCCTGGATACGCCGGATACCGGCGGCGGGAGGACATCCGCGCGGCGGACAACCTGCTGCGCCTGCAGCTCGCGGACCAGGTGAAGGCGGCCCGGGCGGAGCTCGAGACGATCCGGGACGGGATGGCGATGGAGGGCAAGGTCCAGGGGCTCAGCACGATCGGCAACGCGATCTTCCACCTTCAAGGTCTCGAGGGGAAGGTGCGCCACGCGGAGGGCGGCTACTCCGGGATCAGCGCGACGATCCGGATCGAGGAGACGGAGCTCGACCGGCTGTACGAGTACGACTGGGCGATGCTCCAGAGCCTCGACAAGGCGGTCGCCGTGGTCCCGATGATCCGGGACGCGACGGACCCGAAGAGCTTCGACGCCTCCGTGAAGGCCTTCAACGAGGCGGTCCGGTCCTTCGAGGGGGCGTGGAACATGCGGATGGAAGCGATCACGGGCACGGCGGTACGGTGAGACAATGATTCCGATTGCGTTCTTCTTCGGCGGCGGGCGGCGGACGGACCAGACCGCGGGGCGGCAGGAAGGCCTCGTCGGCGCGATGACGGTCGCGTGGGACGACCAGTTCAAGCGGAACAACATCATGTGGAAGGTCCCGCGCAACATCCGGATGAACGACAACATCGTCGTCCGGGAAGACGAGATCGCGGTCTTCTATCGAGACGGGAAGGTCCTCGCCTACCTGGACCGCCCGGACCGGTACGCCCTGACGTCCCAGAACGCGCCGATCCTCGGGCGCCTGATTCAGGCCCTGTCCGGGGTCGTGCAGCAGGCGGAGGTGTACTACCTCCAGAAGCGGATCTTCGACGGGAAGTTCGGCTCGAAGGAGCCGTTCCTGTTCACGGACCCGGACTTCGACATGATCCAGCTCCGGGCCTTCGGCGAATTCCGGTACAAGATCGGCGACGCGGAGACGTTCATCAACCAGTTCGTCGGCACGTTCGGCGCCGCGACCTCCGCGGAGGTCGAGGACCGGATCAAGGACGAGCTGATGAAGCAGCTCAACGTGACGCTGGGGAAGATGAAGGCCGGCGGCCTGCGGGTCGTCGACCTCGCGGCGAGCCTGAACGACATCGAGCAGGGCGTGCTGGCGAACGCGAGGCCCCACTTCAAGACCATCGGCGTGGAGATCGTCCAGATGGCCGGGATGAACATCCCCTTGCCGGAGAGCGTGAAGGCGGCCCTCGAGAAGATGGCCTCCGCGAAGGTCCTCGGCCGCGCGAACACCGCAGCGTACCAGCAGTTCGCGGTCGCAGACGCGCTCCGGGATGCTGCGCAGAACCCATCGGGCGGAGCCGCAGGCATCGGCCTCGGCCTCGGGGCCGGGATCGGTATGGGCGCCGCGATGGGCTCCCAGGTCCCCGGCATGATGCAGCCCGCGGCCCAGCAGCAGGTCAAGGCGTGCCCGAAGTGCGGCGCGAACAACCCGGTGAACATGAAGTTCTGCGGGACCTGCGGCGCGGACACGACGGCGGTCGGGAAGCCGTGCGTGAAGTGCGGCAAGCCCGTCGCGCCCGGCCTGAAGTTCTGCGGCGAATGCGGCTCGGCCCAGACGGTCAAGTGTCCGGACGGGCACGAAGCCCCGGGGAACATGAAGTTCTGCCCGGAATGCGGCAAGGCGATCCAGGGCTGATCCGATGCAGAACGAACCTCCGGCGCCCGTGCCGGCTCCGAACCCCGGCCTGAAGCTGTCCTCCGTCGTCCTCGTCGCGATCGCGGCGATCGGGGGCGTGCTCCTGGGGAGCATCTACGCGTTCATCCTCCTCACGGCCGGGGCGCTCACGTCCCAGCTGTGGTGGATGGGCCTGTGGTCCGCGATCTTCGCCCTCGGGTTCCTCCTCCTCTTCGCGATGACGAGCGACCGGCGGATTGTGCGGCCCCTCGCGGGGGCGTTCTTCCTCATCTCCGCGGGGAGTTTCTACGGGTCCATCCTGACGGCCCCCGAGGACGGGCTGCGGTTCGTCTGGTTCGTGATCCTGTCGATCCTCGTCGTGGCCGCGCTCGGAGGGATCTTCGTCATGGCGCGCCAGGGCGAGGCGGACCGGGTCCGCCGGGCCCAGCGAAGGGTCATCCCGTAGCGGACGCGAGATAGGCCTTCAAGGGCTCCCAATAGAAGTCGATCCATCCTTTCGCGATGTCCTCCGCCTGGTCGTCCGGGACGTCGCTGTGGACGAACATGAGCCTCGTGCCGGAGCCCTTCTTCGAGACATGGAACATCACGCGCGAGTCTTTGTCCCCTTTCGCGAAATCCTTCGTCCGCCAGGTGTGCACTAGGACCTTGTCCTTCTCCAAGCGCAGAATCTTCCCCGTGGCCCAGCCCCCGAAGGCGGAGATCGATCCGCCGACCCGCCGCTCGATTTTCGCCGCGTCCCCCGTGAACGCGCTGTGCCTCTTCGAGTCCATGAGGGCGTCGAACACGGCCTGAGGCGGCGCGTCGAACGTGACCGTCTGGCGGATCGTCTTCGTCACACCGGCCGCAACGCGGTCCCCCGGCTAAAGCCTTCCTTCCTCAGACGTACTCGTAGATGTTCGCGGGGAGCCCGCCCCGGAGGAGCTCCTCCTCGATCTGCTCGAGCATGAGGATGCGCTTGTACGTCGGCGGATGCGTCCGGAACAGCTCGTTCGCCCGGTTCCAGGGATTTCGCCGCTCGTCCTCGAGTGCCTTCCGGAGTTCGAAGGAATCGAGCTGCCCGTCCCGGTCGATGTCGTACCGGACCATCTTCTCCTTGAGGGTCCCGTAGTCGGGGACGGCCTTCACGGGGTCCCCGATGTAGAAGGCCCGAAGCCCGGAGGGGTCGGACGTCTTGCGGGCGAGCGACAGCCCGAAGGCGATCTTCGTCAGTCCGGAGGCGAGCAGGTGCGGGTCCCGCGTCGCGGCCGCGCTGTAGGCGTCCGCGTAGTACTCGCGGGTCCTCGAGAGGTGGAGCACGAGGAGCTGCGTTACCAGGTACACCGCGTAGGAGAGGATCGCGACGAGGATCGCCACGAGGATCGCGCTCCCGGCGCCCTTCTCGCCTCGAGACGAGACACGCACACGCCCGCTCCCGCGGAGGATCTCGAACCCGCCGCGGGCGATGATGTATGCGATCAAGGGCACGGAGGACGCGAGGGTCATCACGATCACGTCCCGGTGCCGCAGGTGGCCGATCTCGTGTGCGAGGACCGCTCGGATCTCGTCCTGGTTCAGGTCCCTCAGGAGGCCCTCCGTGACCACGAGCACCGACGACCCGAGGGTCCGCCCGAACACGAACGCGTTCGGGCCCACGTCCTCGCTCACCGAGATCCGGGGCTGGGGGACGGATGCTTGGCGGGCGAGCTCCTCGACGGTCCCGAAGAGCCAAGGGTTCGATTCCCGCGTCACGGGCCTGCGGGCGCGGATCGCGAGACGGACGATCCAGGGGGAGATCGCCCACTGGAGGACGATGAACAAGAGGGCGAGGACGACCACGAGGAGGAAGGCCCCGGGGAACGCCCGGGTCGACAGGACGACGTCCACGATCACGAGGACGAGGAGGAGCAGCCCCGTGAGGAAGGCGAAGATCAGCAACACCGTGACGGTGCTGCCTCGCCGCAGGGCATTGAGGCTTCCCATACAAAACGGCTATAGGGGCTCCGGCCATGAGCGTTGCGTCGGCATGCCCGAACTCGTCGAATCCGTGAACTGCCCGAAGTGCGGCGGCCCCCTTCGGCTCGAGACGGGAGAGGTGATCGTCACCTGTCCCTACTGCGGGACCGCGTCCCGGATGCGAGGCGACAAGCCGTTCGTCCTCCGGCACGCGATGCTCACGGCCCGGATCGACCGCGCCGCTGCGGAACGGGCGATCGTCGGATGGATGTCCGGCGGTTTCCTGAAGCCGGATGACCTCGACGAGGGGTCGCACATGACGGCCCTCGAGTGTGTGTACGTCCCGTTCTACGTGTTCGAGGTCGACGCGTCGACCGCCTACGCCGGGGTGCTCACGCGGACCGGCACGAGCGAGCGTCGCGAGGCGACCCTCGAGCGGAACTACTTCTGGAAGGTCCTCGGCCGTCGGTCCGGGACGTTTCCCGTGAGAGAGTACAAGCTCCCTCTGGCGCACAAGATCCCCTTCGAGTCCGCCTCCATGGTCCGGGACGCGCGGTTCCTGAACGCGGAGGTGGACGAGGACGAGGCCGCCCGCATCGCTCGAGAGCAGGTCGAGGCCCACCAGCGCGAGCTTCTGAAGGACCTCGTGGACGTCGTCGAGAGCGCCCGCACCCAAGTCGACGTGAGGGACGCGGAGTTCGTTCACGCGCCCCTGTGGTTCGCGACGTACGTCTACCGGAACACCACGTACGAGATCGTACTCGACGCGGCGTCCGGAGACTTCGTGCGCGGAGAGATCCCGCCGCCGAAGGCGGGCCTGGGCGAGTTCCTCAAAGGGTCCACGAGGGGCCTCTTCCGACCTTGACCGACGTCAGGCCTCGAAGTCCCCGGTGTTTTCGTCGAGGTAGTCCGCGAGGACGGCGCCGCAGTTCGGACAGACGTCGTCGCCCTCGTCGAGTTCCCAGTCGCACTCGGGGCAGCGAATCATCGTCGCCCTCGCGCGGATGCATCGATGCGCGGGGTATAAAGGAGACCCATGCACGGGCGAGCGGTGTGAATCAGAAATCCTTGAGTTCCGTCTGGTGCGGTTTTCCCGTGCGAGGTCGTTCCTCCGGGGTCTGCACGGGCTTCTCCATCGTCTCACGCATCGCCTCGATCCGCGCCTCCGGGGCGGCCGAAACGAACGTCTCGCCGCCCGGCGTGCCCACGAAGATCCTCTGGCGTAATTCCTTGCGGAGCCGATCGAGCTCTAGATGCATCTTCCGTTCCTTGCGCCGCGCGCTGTAGAAGTACGCCTCGTCGCGGGTGTCCTTCGTCACGAGCATGACGACGCGCCCCGCGGCGCTCCGGCCCGTGCGGCCTCGCCGCTGGATCGTCCGGATTTCCGACGGCACAGGCTCGTAGAACACGACGAGGTCGACCTGGGGGATGTCGAGCCCCTCCTCCCCGATCGAGGTCGCGACGAGCACGTTCACGTCGCCCGAGCGGAACCGGTCGAGGATCTCGACCTGCTCCTTCTGCGACAGCCCGACGTCCTCGCCCCGCGTCGACTGCCCGACGAACCTCACGGGCCGGACGCCTGGGATCCGAGCGAGCTCCTGGGTCATGCGGTCCGCCGTATCGCGGTAGTGCGTGAACACGATGATCTTCGCGTCCGGCTTGCGCAAGAGCGCGTCCCGGACGACCCAGAGGGTCTTGTGGACCTTCGGGTGCTCGACGTCCGTCTCCTGCGCGAGCTTGATCGCGGCGACGACCTTCTCGTGCTTGAGGAACTGCACGTCCGCCCGGCTCCGGCCGTTCGCAGCGATCCGATCGAAGTAGTTCCGGAGGGCGCCGAGGCCCTGCGTTTCCGCGAGCTCGATCGCATGATTCGTCTTCATCGCGATCGCCTGGGCCGTCATCGCACCGAAGAGCCGTCCGTCCTTCGAGCCCGCGTCGAGCTTCCGGCGCGCCTCATCCCCCACCGCGAGGAGGTCCTTCAGGGTCGCACGCGGTTTCCCTTGGAGGAATCCCGCCTTCTTGAGCCGTTCGACCTGCGCCTCGAACACGGTCTGCAGCAGGCCGCGGATCTCCTTCGAAACGTCCGGCGCCTCGACGGGCAGGCGCTCGAATTTCATGTCGTGCACGTACGACACGACGTCGGCATCGTACTCCGTGCGGATCTCGACCGCCGTGATCGCGAGGTTCCCGCACACCTCGAGGATCTTCTCCGCGCTCGAGCAGGGCGAAGCCGTCATCCCGAGCACGAGGCGGTCCCGGACGTCCTTGTACGAGGCCGCGACGTCGACGTACGCGTAGTCCCCGACCGCGCGGTGCGCCTCGTCGAAGACGATCAGGCTGACGTCGTCGAGGCGGAAGCGTTCCGCGCGCAGGTCGTTTCGGATCACCTGCGGGGTCGACACGATGACCTTGTTCTCCCGCCACAGCAGGTCGCGTTCCTCCGGGGACGTTGCCTCGCCCGTGAACAGTGCGATCCGCTCGACGACGAGGAGATCCTTGAGGGTCCCCGCGTGCTGCTCGACGAGGGGTTTTGTCGGCGCGAGGAACAGGATCCGCCCGCCGCGCTTCCGGAAGGTCTCCGCGATGACCATCGCCGCGACGACCGTCTTCCCCATACCCGTCGGCAGGACGACGAGGGTCGACCGCTCGAGGCACGCCCGCGCGATGTTCACCTGGTACGCGCGCTCCTCGATCGCCTCGCGGCGGAGGAGCTCGTGGGCGACGTGCACGGACGCGAGACGACCCGGAGCCCGTATAACCTTTTTCATGGGGTGGGCGGACGGCGG
>DATEUA010000078.1:0-5144 GCA_035283405.1 Thermoplasmata archaeon
ATCTGGAGAGCGATCTCATTGTGCGGAAGGCCGGCCCCGGAGAAGAGGGGCAGCTTCTGGCCGCGGACGAGGGTGTTCAGGCCGTCGATCGTCGATATGCCCGTCTGGATGAATTCCGCGGGATGCTCCCGGGCGTAAGGGTTGATCGCCGCTCCGCTGATCTCAATCCGTTTCTCCGGTACGATCGGAGGACCCCCGTCCGCAGGCTCGCCCGACCCGGTCAGGATGCGGCCCAGCATCTCCCGGGACACCGGGAGTTTGATCGTCTCCCCCAGGAACTTCACGCTCGCATGGCGGTCGATCCCTGCGGTGCCTTCGAAGACCTGCACGACGACGAGGTCCGTCGCCGAATCGAGGACCTGGCCGCGCCTCCGCGACCCGTCCGCAAGCTGGACTTCGACAAGCTCCGCGTAGCCCACGGGCTCCGTCTTCTCGACGAAAATCAGGGGGCCCGCAATCTCCGTGATCGTGCGGTATTCCTTCACCATTCACCGCACCTCGAGCGCTTTGAAATCCTCATCCATCTGCCCGACGGTCGTCTCCAGTTCGTGGTCGAACTTCTCCTCGTACTTGACACGGGTGAGGAGCTCGCGGGACTTGAGCCCGGCGACGTCCTTGACCGGTACGTCGAGGGCGACCGCCCGCTGACCCAGGTCCGCGTAGCGCTTGATCGTGGAGATGAGCTTGAATTGCCGCTCGGGCGGACAGAACGTGTCGACGGGGTGGTACGCGTTCTGCTGCAGGAAGATCTCCCGGATCATCCGCGCGACCTCGAGGGTCATCTGCTGCTCCGGCGGGAGGGCGTCGGCCCCAACGAGCCGCACGATCTCCTCGAGCTCGGCCTCCTCCTGTAACGTGCGTTGCGTCCAGGCGCGCAGCTTCGGCCACTCTTCATTCACTTTCGTCCGGAACCATTCCTCGAGCGCATTCCCGTACAGGCTGTAGGACGTGAGCCAGTTGATCGCGGGGAAGTGACGCCTCGCACGGAGAGCCGTGTCCAGGGCCCAGAACACTTTCACGATGCGCAGGGTCCCTTGTGTCACAGGTTCCGAGAAGTCACCGCCGCTTGGCGAGACGGCGCCCACCACGGACACGGATCCTTCCCGGTCGTTCATCGTGATGACCCGGCCGGCCCGTTCGTAGAACTCGCTGAGACGTGCGGACAGGTGCGCCGGGAACCCTTCCTCCCCGGGCATCTCCTCGAGGCGGCTCGAGAGCTCGCGCATCGCCTCCGCCCACCGCGACGTGGAGTCGGCCATCAGCGCGACGTTGTAGCCCATGTCCCGGTAGTACTCCGCGAGCGTGATCCCCGTGTACACGCTCGCCTCGCGAGCGGCCACCGGCATGTTGCTCGTGTTCGCGATGAGGGCCATGCGCTCCATGAGCGGCGCGCCGGTGTACGGGTCCTCGAGCTTCGGGAATTGGGTTAGGACCTCCGTCATCTCGTTCCCGCGCTCCCCGCATCCGATGTAAATCACGACCTGCGCGTCGCACCATTTCGAGAGCTGCTGCTCCGAGACGGTGTTGTGCAGGATCATGGGCAGCTCGCCACCGACGAAGTTGTGCGTCTCTTCGACCGTGAGGTCGTACACATCGGTGGACTCTTTCCAGGTGCGGACTTCGACTACCGAATCGAGCGCCACGCCCGCCCACCGTTCCTCCAAGAGAAGCACCGTGTCGTCTCCCCCATTCAGATTCTGCGAGTCTCGGAGGCGATTCCCCGCCGGCACCTCGAGAGGGACAACCATCTGGTCGCCGACCTGAAGCTCCGAAGCTGGCGTCTCGACGACGATTCCGAGTCGATGGCGGAAGAGACGATGGACCGGGGTGAGACGTACAGAACGTCCGCTCCGCAACCTCACCTCAGTGAGATGCTGGGTCCGTCCGTGGTAGACCGCCGTCGCACGGCCTTCGCGAATCCCGTGGCCGTCGAACGTCCAAATCGGAAGCGGCTCATCCAGGTGGATGAAGCGTTCGTCCGATGTATCCGGTTCGTGTCCGCGAGACACCATGTAGAGTTCCTTGATTGGCATCTTGCGCCCGTCCGTGAGATACACGGGGGTCGTCCCGACAACGCACTTTCCCGTTCCGAACCCACCGGGGATCGCCGCAGTCCCCCCCTTCGCGATCGGGAAGAGGAAATCCATCACCCGCTGCCCCGTGATTAGGGGGATCGACGGCATGAGTCGCTCTTTAACTGGCCTCGGTTGTCGCACGGGCCAGTCCTGCTTCAGCATGAGTTTCGCGCCGCTGTCGAGTTCAACCGCCACATCGTCGACTTTCATCTTCCCCGATCTGATGCGCACGACCTTGCCGGAGACCTTCGGCGGCGCCAGCACGCGATGCTCGACGTTCTTCGCTTCCGGGACCGTCCCCAGGACCGCCCCGCCCCGGACCGCGTCCCCCTCTCTCACGGCCGGCTTGAAGTCCCACAGTTTCTCGCGGCTGAGCCCCGGCGCCCGTACGCCCCGGAGGATGAAGTCGCCCATCGCCTTCTGGAGGACAGGCAGGGGCCTCTGGATCCCATCGTAGATGTTGCCGAGGAGGCCGGGCCCCAGCTCCACGGTGAGAGGCTGCCCCGTGTCCACCACGGGCTCGCCGGGCCTCACCCCGGACGTGTCCTCATAGACCTGGATCGTCGACTTCTCTCCCGTGATTTTGATGACCTCGCCCAGGAGCTGCTCCTGGCCCACGAGCATCACGTCGTACATGCGAGGTCCCAGCCCGGTCGCCGTCACGACGGGCCCCGCAACGCGAACGATCTGGCCGACTCCCTTCGCTCTCACGTCCGCCCGAGCCGCCAGGATGTCCACCTCACTTCAATAAGTCCACGCCGATCGCCCGCCGGATCTTCGTCCGGAGGTCCTCTGACTCCGTCGAGCCGACCGCGATGACGACGGGGCGCGCGACGGTCTCGAGGCGCCGGCGCATCCCGTGGCTCAGCCGTTGCACGTCCTTCGTGTCGAGGACGAGGATCCCCACCTCCGGGTCGTCGAGGACCTGCGCGACCTTGCGCTCCACGTCTTCCGGGGACGAGGCGACGGTCTTCCGGATCCCGACGAGTTGGAATCCCTGCACAAAGTCATCACGGCCCACCGCGGCGAGTTCCATCACATCACCAGAAGGTCCCGGATGGCGTCCGTCGAGAGCCCGCTCTCCTTCCCGCGGGCGATGAGCCGGATGTTCTGGACCTCCCGGTCCTTCCGGATCAGGTAGTCGAGGATCGGGACGATCGTGAGGGGATGGAGATGCGCGTATCTGCCCACGCGAATCAGGTGCGCCTTCTCCACCTTGCGGATTAACACTCCGACGCCGGTGGACTGCACCCGGGCGAGATCTTCCGCGATCTCGTCGTAGAACGAATATTCCGCGAGTCTCTTCGTGAGCTCTGCGTGGTCGAGGCCGACCATGTCCGCCAGGTCCTCGGGGTCCGTCTCGTCCCCGCCGGGAAGGAATATCTCCCGCTCGAAGGACGCCTTCGCGGCCCAGACGCGGAGGAGGGTCTTCAGGTTCACGACGTCGATCTCCTGCTGGAGGAACTCCCGCAACAACCGGTTCGCGTCTGTGGAGGGGGGGATCGACATTAACAGGTCCTGGTAATACAGCTTCGACACGAGGTCTTCCCAGGCCGCCCAGTTCTCCGTCCGACGCGGGGGCTTCCCGAGCATGTCCCTGGCGGACGCGTAGATCGTCCCTCGGAGGTCGGAGAACACCTCCTCGAGGGTCTCCGCCTCGACGAGGCCCGCGAGGAAGGCTTCGGAGAAACTGCCTGCCGGGACGAGGTCTTCCTCGATTTCCTGGGTCGACGCGCCATGGGCCTTCGCCCGCACGATCGTCTTGATGTTCTGCAGGTCCCATCGGTCGAGGTATCGCGCGACGATCGTCTTGAGGTGACCTTCGCAGAAGTCATAGATCTGCGAGTACGTCGTCGCGAGGTTCCGAGCGGTCGCCATTTCGATCAGGTCGACTCCGGAGTACTTCGCGCCCAGGGCGACCATCTCCTGCTTGTACTCCCGCTCCCCGAGGAACCGCGCGATCTCCGGCACGGCCATCTGAAGCAATCGGCCGTACGTGTCGGCCGGCAGGAGCGACGCCCGCTTCGCCATGACGCGAGCCGTCACGTAGGGATAGTTCCCCGACTCGATCGGGATGTGGTCCCGAATCCAGCGGTAGATCTCGGGGCTCACTTCTTGGAAGGCTTCGAGGGCCATAGGATATCCGCGACCTCCTTCACCGATTCGTCCCAGACCTCCCGGAGGAGCGATTCGTACCGCAGGTCGAGGCGATGGGTGCCGTCCGTCGCCTCGATCACGACCCCTCCGGTGCATTCGATGTTCCCCGCGTAGCGGTCCCCTACGATCCTCCGGATGGCGGCCTCGTCCTTCGGACTCGCGAACACGCGGCCCGCGCGCCACTCCGCCTCGTTCGCCTTCAGCAGATTCCGGAGGACCGTGTCGTCGCCCCGCGCATCGCCCAGTCGGCCGAGGGTCCGGCGGTAGGCCTCATCGAGGGCGTCCTTCTGCGCGGCAAGGATGATCTTCCGAGAATCGAGCTCGCCCCTTGCGACCTCTTGCATCCGGCGACGTGCGGCGACCTCCCTCGATCGGGATTCCGCGTCGGCGAACACCTTCGCTCCCTCCTCGCGCACCTCAGAGAGCATACGCTGCCTCTCGAGGTGCGCCTCCTCGAGGATCAGGTCGGCCTCCGCCTTCCCGCTCTCGAGGATCGCCTGGACGACGCTTTCCAGGGTCATGCAAGACTCGTCCGGGTCAGCCCGACAGCTGGCCGAGCAGCAGGAACGAGATGATCAGGCCAAAGATGACGATCGTCTCGGGGATGACGACCAACGGGAGTACCCGACCGAACAGCTCGGGTTTCTCCGCGATGGCACCCACGGACGCGGCTCCGATCACCTTTTCCGCCCATGCGGTCGCCAGCGCCGAGCCCGCGAGTGTGATCGCGGCGGCAATGGCGACGAGGCCTTGCTGGCTTGCATCTACTGGCATGTGGTTTTACACCTCCGGTTTCGCTCTTGCCCCAAAGGGCCGGAAAAGCGTTCCGGACCCTTTGAAGAACTTGATGAAGAACTCCACGTAGTTAAGACGAATGGACTGAATCGCCGCGGATACCGCCCCGAGGAGGAA
>DATEUA010000079.1:0-7220 GCA_035283405.1 Thermoplasmata archaeon
TCGTCGCCCTGGACCGCGCGGGGAACCGCGCCGAAGCCAGTGCCGCCGTCACGATCGACTACACGGCGCCGGTCGTGTCCATCACGTCCCCTGGCGCGGGCACGACGGTGTCCGGCGAGCTCACCGTTGGGTGGTCCGCGAGCGATGCGGGCTCCGGGATCGCCCGGACCGAGCTTTTCCTCGATGAGGACGCCCCGAGGGTCGTGACCGAGGGCACGAGCTACCGGATCGCGAATCCCCAGGTGGGGCCGCACGTCGCGATCGTGCGGGTCTGGGACGCAGCGGGGAACGTCGCTGAGGACTCCTCAGCGTACGCGTATGCGCCGGGATCCGTGCAAGGCCCCCTGAGCCTGCCCGCTCTGGAATTCTGGCTCCTGATGGTCCTGATCGGCGCGATCGCGGTGGGCTCCGCGTACTACGCGGTCCGACGCCGGAAGCGCGCCCAGGTCTGAAGGTCTCCGTCTCGGCGGAGAACCCTTCCTCATTTCGTGGCCACGAGATCTTCGCGAGTAGAGACTTCCGAAGGGGGATCGGCTCTCGATCCGGAGGAGAGAGCGATCACGATCGCAGCACGATCTCGATGTTCACGCCGTCGGGCACCTGGATGCGCATCAGTTGGCGCAACGCGCGTTCGTCCGCATCGAGGTCGATGAGCCGCTTGTGGATCCGCATCTCCCATCGGTCCCACGTCTCGCTCCCCTCCCCGTCGGGCGACTTCCGCACAGGGACGACGAGCCGCTTCGTCGGGAGCGGGATCGGGCCCGACATCGCGACACCCGTGCGCTCGCTGATCGTCTTGATCTGCTGGCACACGTTGTCGACCTTCCTGGGGTCCGTGCCGCTGAGCGAGATGCGGGCCTTCTGAGCCATGGTCGGGGTTCACCAAAAGGAGAGGGAAAAGGAAAACGGGTCAGCGCTTCTCGACATCGATGACCTGGCCCGCCGCGACGGTCTGGCCCATGTCGCGGATCGCGAAGCGTCCCATCTGAGGGAACGCCTTGAACGACTCGATCACCATGGGCTTCGTCGGGCGGATCTTCACGATCGCGGCGTCGCCCGTCTTGATGAAGTCCGGCTTCTCCGCCTTCGTCGCGCCCGTCTTCGGGTCGAGGCTCTTCTGGATCTCCTCGAACGTGCACGCGACCTGGGCCGTGTGCGCATGGAAGACCGGCGTGTAGCCCGCCGTGATCACGGACGGGTGGTTCAGCACGATGATTTGCGCGGTGAAGGACTTCGCGACGGTCGGCGGGTTGTCCGCCGGGCCCGCGACGTCCCCTCGCCGGATGTCCTTCTTGTCAACGCCTCGGACGTTGAAGCCCACGTTGTCCCCCGGCTCCGCCTGGGCGATCGTCTCATGGTGCATCTCGATCGACTTCACCTCGCCGACCTTGTCGGCAGGCATGAAGTGGACCTTCATTCCGACCTTGAGCAGCCCCGTCTCGATCCGGCCGACGGGCACGGTCCCCGCTCCTGTGATCGAGTAGACGTCCTGCACGGGCAGGCGGAGGGGCTTGTCCGTCGGCTTCGGGGGCACGGTGAACTCGTTGAACGTGGGGACGAGGGCGTGGCCCTTGTACCAGCCCATCTTCGTCGAGTTCTTCGTGATGTTCTCGCCCTTGTACGAGCTGATCGGGATGAACGGGATCTTGTCCGTCTTGTAGCCGACGCCCTTGAGGAGCTTCGTCATCTCGTCCTTGAGCTCGTTGAACCGCGCCTCGCTGAACTCCGGCTTCGTCGCATCCATCTTGTTGATCGCGACGATGAGCTGCTCGACGCCGAGCGTTCGCGCGAGGAAGATGTGCTCCTTCGTCTGCGTCTGGACGCCTTCCGCCGCGCCGACGACCAGGACGGCGGCGTCCGCCTGGGACGTGCCCGTGATCATGTTCTTCACGAAGTCCCGGTGGCCCGGTGCGTCGATGATCGTGAAGTAGTACTTGTCCGTGTCAAAGCGCTTGTGCGCGACGTCGATCGTCAGGCCGCGCTCGCGCTCCTCCTTGACCTGGTCCATGACGAAGGCGTACTCGAACGTCGCCTTGCCCATCTGCTCCGCGAGCTTCTTGAGGTTTTCGAGCTCGTGAGGGTCGATGCTCCCCGTGTCAAAGAGGATCCGGCCCACCGTCGTCGACTTCCCGTGGTCGACGTGGCCGATGAACACCAGGTTCAGGTGCGGCTTCGCGGGCATGTGGTCTACCCCGTAGGCGGCTCCTTATCATCCAGTCCTATTTAGGCTTTCCGCGCGCGACGGAATCCGATTCTCTCCGAGGCCGTTCGTCACGCCGCGTAGTACGATTCGTCGTACGGTTCCGGGGGCAGCCCCTTCCGCGTGCGGATCCCTCGGACGACCTCGGCCTGGAGCTGCGACGGGACCGGCTCGAAGCCGCTGTTCTCCGTCGACCACAGGGCGCGTCCCTGCGTCGCGGACCGGATCGCGGTCGCGAAGCCGAACATCTCCGCCACGGGGACCTTCGCCTGGATGATCACATGGTCCCCTTCCTGGTTGATGTCCTCGATCACGCCGCGGCGGCCCTGGAGGTTCCCGAGCGCCGCGCCCATCAGGTCCTGGGGCACATTGATGAACACCTTCTGGATCGGCTCCAGGAGGACGCGGCCGGCCTGGCACATCGCCCCGTAGATCGAGCGGTACGTCGCCGGGATGACCTGCGCGGGCCCCCGGTGGATCGAATCCTCGTGGAGCTTCGCGTCGTCGAGGAGGACCTTCACGCCCATCAGCTTCTCCCCCGCAAGGGGACCTTTCCTCGCGGCTTCCTCGATGAAGGATTGGCGGATGAGTTCCATCGTCTCATGCAGGTACTGGATCCCCTTCGTCGCATCGATGAGCATGTTCGTGTCCTGGATCCAGGCGACGTTCTTCGCCTCGTTGCGCTCCATACCGAGCTCCTCGAGCTTCTTCTGGAGGACCTTCGCATCTTTGATCCGCTGTCCGGAAGCGATCTCCCCCGCGCGAATCGCCTGGACGACCGCCGTTTCGAGGGGCTCGACGATGAAGTAGAATCGGTTGTGCTTGTTCGGGGACTTTCCCTCGAACGGGCCTCCGGTGCCCCCGACCCCTTCCCGGTACACGACGATCGGCGTGCTCGTGACGACCGGCACCTTGTGGTCGTTCACGATCCGGTAGATCGTGATCTCGAGATGGAGTTCCCCCATCCCGGAGATCAGGTGCTCGCCCGTCTCCTGGTTGATTTCGACCTGGATGCTTGGATCCGCCTTCGCGATGAGCCGCAGGACTTCGACGAGCTTCGGGAGGTCCTGCGTCGACTTCGCCTCGATCGCGATCGTGACGACCGGGTCGGAGTAGTGCACGATCTTCTCGAAGGCCTGCATCTCCTTGTCGTCGCTCACGGTGGACCCGGCAACCGCATCCTTAAGCCCAATCACCGCGACCACGTTCCCCGCGTCGATTTCCTCGACGGGGATCCGATCGGGTCCCACGATCATCGCGACCGTCTGCGCCCGTTGGGGCTTCGGCATGCCGCTCACCCAGAGCTCCTGACCGCGGCTGATCTTCCCGGAGAAGAGTCGGCCCGCGGCGACCTCTCCCGCCTGGGGGTCCACGATGATCTTCGTGACCATGAAGCCCACCGGGCCGTTCTCATCGACGCCCAGCATCGCCTTCCCGATCGGGCTGTCCGGCTCGCCTTTCCAGATGACCGGAATTCGCGTCTTCTGCGCCTCGAGAGGGTCCGGGAGGTGCTTGATGACCATGTCCAGGACGACGTGGTGAAGGGGTGCCCTCTTGCTGAGCTCCTTCTGCTTCTCCTCCTGGCAGTAGCGGTAGATGTCCTTGAACGTGATGCCCGTGCGCTTCATGTACGGGATGGAGATTGCCCACTTGTTCCGCGCGCTCCCGAAGGCGACGTTCCCGCCTTCGACGTTTAGGGACCACTTCTCCTTCAGGTCGTCCGGGAGGAGCTTCAGGATGCGCGCGTTGACCTCCGTGATGATCTTGAAGAACCGCTGCTGCATCTGATCCGGGTCCAGCTTCACTTCGTTGATGAGGCGGTCCACCTTGTTGATGAACAGGACGGGCCTCACGCGTTCCTTGAGCGCCTGCCGGATGACCGTCTCCGTCTGCGGCATGATCCCCTCGACGGAGTCGACGAGGATGATGACCCCGTCGATCGCGCGCATGGCCCGCGTGACGTCCCCTCCGAAGTCCACGTGCCCCGGCGTGTCGATGAGGTTGATCAGGTACTCCTGTCCCTCGAACTCGTGGACCATCGAGGCGATCGCCGCATTGATCGTGATGCCGCGAGCCTGCTCCTGCTCGTCGAAGTCCAGGAACAGCTGCTCCCCCGCGGCCTCCTCGGACATCATTCCCGCGCCCGCGATGAGGGAATCCGAGAGTGTGGTTTTTCCATGGTCAATATGGGCCGCGGTCCCGACGTTGCGGATCTGCTTCTTCTGGTGGACGAGCGCCTCGGCCCTCTTGATGTTGTCTTCCTTCCGTCCCATACGCGGTCACCTGGTCGTGAAACGCAACGAGGTGCGGTCTCACCGGACGGCGCCTAAATAAACCTTCGGTCGGAGGAAAGAAACGCGGGGAATCTCAGGGGAAACGGCTCATCGGGCCGAGGCCGCGATCCGCTCGAGCTCTTCTTTCTTCGCGATCGCCTGGCTCTGCATGTCGCCCTTCGCGGCAAGGAGGATCTCGTCCGCGAGGCACTCCTCGACGGGCTTCCGGTTCTTGAACGTCGCCTGCACCGCACTCGTGCAGATGTTCCGCAGGGCCATGTCGAGGCGCCTCGACGGGGCGATGTCGACCGCGCGGGGCACGTTGATGCCTCCGAACCGGAGGCGGGTGATCTCTTCGCGCGGGGCTGACTTCTCCAGGGCGTCTACCAAGACCTGGACCGGGTTCCGCGTCGCCTTCCGTTCGATGATCTCGAAGGCCGTCCGGACGACCCGGTACGATTTCGACTTCTTCCCCGTGTAGTCCTCGGTGCGCATCATGCCGTTGATGAGCCGCTCGACGATGTTCGTCCGGATCTTCCCGAACGGCTTGTTCGCCCAGCGCCCGCCCGTGTGAGGGATCACGATCGGCGAGAGGTTGATGTACTTCGACAACCCGGCATCGTGGACCTCGACCTCCGCAAGCTCGTACCGCTCGAAGAGCTTGACCGGGTACACGGGCCGCTTCCGAGGCTTCTTCGCCTCTTTCTTCGGCTTCGCGGGAGCCTCCCCGCCGAGCACCTCCGTGGCCGACGGAGGGATCTCCCGGGCCAAGGGCTCCGGCGTGGACGGGGATGCCGCTTCCGTCGGCGCGGCCTCGGTGCTCTTCGAGGCTTCGGGCGGCTCGGGGTCCTCCATCACGTCACCGGACCGGCTTCTCCTTCCGCCCGCGCACGAGTTCGTCCAGGGAAACCTTGTTCACCTGAATGACCTTGTAGCGAACCCCAGGGATGTCCCCGTAGGAGCGGCCCATGCGCCCGCCGATCCCTTCGATGAGGACCTCGTCGTGTTCGTCGATGAAGTTGATCGCCCCGTCCCCGACGGCGAAGGCGGTGATCTGTCGTCCGTTCTTGATGAGTTGGACCTTCACGCACTTGCGGAGCGCGGAGTTCGGTTGTTTCGCCTCGATGGCCACCTTCTCGAGGACGATTCCGCGACCCTGCGCTGCGCCCTCGAGCGGGTCGGATCGCTCCTTGAGGTGCTGCACACGGCGCTTGTAGTACCGGTCCGACCAGCGTCTCGTCTGGCGGTCCCGTTTGAGCTTGCGCGCGGAGAACAAACCTCGAGCCAACGGACGACCTCTCGACTAGAGGAAGCGTCCTAAGAGGCATGTGTTATTTAAGGGTGGCGCGGCTCCGCGGCTCTCGCCCCGGGATCGACGCGGACGGCGCGCTCGCAGTACGGGCACGTGAAGCTCTCTTCGGGGAAGGACCACCGATCGAACGCGCCGCCGCAGTGCGGGCACTTGCCGATGAAGACCTGATGCGGGACGGCCTCCTCGACGACGAACTCCTGCGCGGCGCGGTCGATGACGCCCTTGAGGAATCCCCGCTGGATGGCCTCCGCGAGCATCCGCTCGACCTCGATGCGCACGCGTCCCGTGTTCTTCGCGAGGTCGTCCAATCCGATCCGGCGGTACGTCTTCACATAGGAGGCGAAGTCTTTCAGTTCCTCCTCGAGCAGACGTTCGGCCCGTTCGTCGAGCCGGACCTTGACTCCGTAAATGACTGCCGCGGCCCCGGGGATGACCCCGGCGGGCAGGCAGATCGCGAGGAGAGTGTCCCGGAAGCCCGTGAGGCCGATGACGATCACAGCGAAGCCGAGAACGAACCCGCCTGCGAACAGGTAGACCTCCGATGGCATGTGCCACAGCTCCCCGCGGGCCTCCGACGCAGGCTTCATTCCCGGACGGTCTCCGAGACGTGAGACGTATAAGAGCGCTGCCCACTGAATCTCGTCCGTGCGACTCCGAGCGAGGCGTCTGGACCCGTGCGCGAGACGAAGGACGCCGGGTGAGCCGGAGACTCTCACAGGAGAGACTCTATCCCGAACCCTTAAGTAGTCCCATGGCAGCATCGCCTCGCGACAGGAGGCATTCCCCTGTTCTGTCAACACTGCGGAAAGCAGATTCCCGACGGCGTGACGTTCTGCAACTTCTGCGGCGGTCGCCAGGGAGGCGCGGTCCCGCCTCCGACCGTCGCGCCCGGAGTCCCCGGAGGTGCCGGAATACCGCAGCCCGGCTACCCGCCGTCCCCCGGTTTTCCCCCTCAGCCCACTTCCGCTGTCGCGGCTTCGCCTCCGCCGCTCCCGCAAGAGCTCCGGTGCACGTCATGCGGCGCGCCGATGCACCCGCAGAGCGGGATGGCCCTCGTCGTGTGCGAGTACTGCGGGGCCGTGACGACGATGGGCGCGGCCGGCGCGCAGCTGTTCCAGAAGCACTTCATGCTCGAGAACAAGATCGCCCAGGAGGCCGCGATGACCGCCGGCGGACAGTGGCTCAACAAGGGCCTCCTCCGCCGCAAGGTCGCGGGACGGTCGGAGCTCGGTGAGGTCGTCCTCCGCTATGTGCCCGACTGGGTCATCCCGACGTCCGTCGTCGCGGACTTCCAAGGCACGAAGGGCTCGGGGGTCGCGCAGATGCGGTCCGAGTCGACGGCGGGCAAGGCGGCGGGGATCGCCGTGTTCGCCCTCCAGATGGCGGGCGCTGCGCAGAGAGCGCAGCAGCACAAAGGGAACGTGAACGTCCAGCC
>DATEUA010000080.1:0-3952 GCA_035283405.1 Thermoplasmata archaeon
CACCTTGAGCCAGAGCTTGCCCGTCGCCATGACCGCGGCCGTCTCCGTGACGCCGATGCCAGCGGCGAACGCGCCCAGCGCCCCGGCCATGTTCGTATGGCTGTCCGAGCCGATCACGAGGTCCCCCGGATGGACATACCCTCGCTCCACGACGAGTTGGTGGATGATCCCGTGGTCCCCAACATCGTGGAAGCGCTGGATGCCCTGGGCCCAACAGAACTCGCGGATCGCCTGGTGCATCTTCGCGAACTGCTCGTTCGGCGGGGGGACCCAGTGATCGACCGTGACGACACACTTCGACGGATCCCACACTTTCCCGACGCCGATCTCCTCGAACGGCTTGATCGCGAGGGCGAGCATCTCGTGCATGTACAGGAGGTCGACGTACCCGTCGACGATCTGCCCCCGGCTGACAACAGCGCTCCCGCTTGCGCGGGCCAGGATCTTCTCCGCCATTGTCATGCCGGGCATTTGCGGAACGCCCCACGTCCCATGGCGGGGTCGGCTCATAAAGCTGGGGACGTAAGGGCGGGCTTCCGGACGACGCTTTGGCCTGATGCGGCCTGAGTCCTGACGCGGGCGCCGGGTACAAGCCTATAGGGGAGCGCCGCATCGAGCCTCCGTGGCATCCCGGGGGGTTACCGCAGCTGCGTACTCGATGCTCTGCGTGATCTGGGGCTCCACGTGGCTCGCGATCAAGGTCGGGCTCGAGGGCGCCCCCGCGTTCCTCGGGGCGAGCCTACGGTTCGTCGTCGCCGCCCTGACGTTGTTCGGCCTCGCCGCCGTGCTCCGATCGAAGTTGCCGCGCACGCGGACGGAGTGGACGCTGATCGCTTTCGTCGGCGTAGCGCTCTTCACGTTCGACTACGGCCTCATCTACTGGGGCGAAAACAACGGCGTGGAGAGCGGCCTGTCCGCGATCCTTTTCGCGACGATGCCCCTCCAGACGGCTCTGCTCGCGCATGGATTCCTCGCCGAGGAGCGGCTGACCCGACAGAAGATGGCGGGCATCGGTCTGGGGTTCCTGGGACTCCTCCTCGTGTTCCGCGGACAACTTGAGACGGCGGGCGTCGGGAAGTTCCTCCCGATGGCGGCGATCGCGGCGTCCGCCACGTGCGCGGCCGCCTCGACGGTGGCGGTGAAGCGCTGGGGCCACGACGCGGACCCAATCACCTTCAACGGCTTCGCGATGGCGACGGGGGCCGTCGGCCTTGCAATCCTGTCGATCGCCGCGGGGGAGGCGTGGGCACCCCCTTCTTGGCCCGCGGGCATCGGAGCGATTCTCTACCTGGGCCTCGTCGGTTCCGTCGTGGCGTTCGTCACGTTCCTCTGGCTCCTGAAGCGGATCGAGGCGACGTCGATGTCCTTCATCGCTCTCGTCACCCCGATCGTGGCCGTGTTCCTCGGCGTGTCCCTCGGCAACGAGATCCTGGACCCGCTCGCGATTGCCGGCGCGTCGATCACGCTCGCCGGGATTTACCTCTCCGCGTCAAGGCGAGTGGCCTCCTGGGTTCGCGGCCTCATGGGGGTCGGCGTTGCCCCAGACGCCCCGGGACCCGGCCGAGTCGACCCGAAACGCTGAGGCAAAGGGAGACCGTCACTTCGAGCCTTCGGCCACGGGGATACCTGCCTTCCGTGCGAGGACCCAAAACTCCTCATCGGAGACCCCCCGGCGTCGTTCCTCCCGGTACCGGTACTGCTCCACGAACGTTTGCTGTTCGTCCTTGGACTTCGACTCCGCGAAGTCCTTTATGAGATGCACGAGGCGCTCGACCTGGGATTTCGTCGCCTGGATCTCGTGGCCTCGGAGCTTCTCCTCGACCGCCGCGGTCCCGGTGTGCTTGCCGAAGATGAACTGCCGTGTCCGCCCGATCCGCTCGGGCTGAATCGGTTCATACGTCGCGGCGTGCTTGACGATGCCGTCCGCGTGGATCCCGGACTCGTGGCTGAACGCATTGTATCCCACGATGGGCTTGCTGACGCCGACGGGGACGCCGCTCAGCCGCTCGACGAGGCGCGACAGCTCGTAAAGCCGCGACGGCTCGATCCCGGTCTCGTAGCCGTACAGGGAGTCCAAGGCCATCACGAACTCCTCGAGGCTCGCGTTCCCTGCCCGCTCCCCGAGCCCGTTCACGGTCGCATGGGGCACGAGCACGCCCGCCTCACACGCCGCGAGGGTGTTCGCGACCGCGAGGCCGAAGTCGTTGTGCCCATGGAAGGACAGCTCGACGGCACCCAGGCGGGGCCTCAGTTGCCCCACGAACCAGGAGACCGCGGACGGAGTCATCACGCCGACCGTGTCGCAGACCACGGCGCGGATCGCCCCCGCATCGATGCACGCTCTGTACAGACGTGCGACGAACCCCAGGTCGGAGCGAAACGTGTCCTCGGTGACGAACGACACGCGCAACCCGTGGGCCGACGCGTACTCCGTCTCCCGGACCGCCGCATCGAGGACCTGGTCCCTCGACATCCGCAGCTTGTACCGCAGGTGCAAGTCCGAGGAGGCGATGAACAGGGCGATCTCGTCGACCCCGCAGTCGATGCAGGCGTCGATGTCCCGCCGCACGATCCTCGAGGCCGCCAGGACCGTCGCATCGAGCCCTGCGTTCGCGAGGGTCTTGACCGCGCGGGCCTCCTCCTTCGAGACGACCGGGATCCCGACGTCGATGATTGGAATGCCGATCTCGTCCAGAAGCCGCGCGATCTCGAGCTTCTCTTCCGGAGAGAAGGTGACCCCGGGCGTCTGCTCCCCGTCCCGCAGGGTCTCGTCCCAGATCCGGATCCCCTTGGGAAGGCGGGACGACAGGCCGGCCTCAATGACGTAGTTGTGGACGAGGGATTCATCCGGGATGGCGGGGCCTCCGGCGTCCTGCCGAGTAGCGGCGCAGGCGGCTTGAACCTCACGCTCGAGAAATCGCGCGGGATTCCCACGATGGGCGGCTTTATCGTCGCCTCCGCGGTTCCTGCCCGCGGTGCCGAAACCCATTGCGTCAGGGCCCGAGTTCGAGGCCGCCTTCCCCGTGAAAGGCCTCGTTCTCCAGGCGATCGTGTGCGACTGTGAGGAGGAAGGGTACGTCCGGCTGCGGGTCGCCCGGGACCCCAAGAAAGGATGGTCCTACGACCCGAAGGACGCCTCGACGTTCGTGGACATCCACGGGCTCGAGCCGCGGGACGCGTTCAGGAAGGTTCGGGTCGGGGAATGGGCGGACGCCCGCGTGATCTGCTTCGGGCATCTGAAGCGGGTCTGGTCGAAGCGGGTCGAACGGGTCGGCCGCCTCCTCGAGAGCGGAGCCCGTCTCGTCGGCGAGGCCCACGTGGGCGACGGGGTCACGATCGATTTCGGCCTCTTCGAGGCCGAGCTTACGTTCGAGGATGACCCCACGCGCGCCAAGTTCCTCCGGGATTCGGGGATCCGCGCGGGATCGTTCGTCGCGACGGACGTCGGCGTGGACATCGAGATCAAGCGGTGGGGGACGCGGGAGCAGATTTTGCGCCGCTGAGGGGGCGAGTCGGGCGAGATTCGGGTCTCATGCGGAACAAGCCCCTTAAGGCATGGACGCAAGGGGGACCTCATGACGGCGCACCCGCGGGTGACACCGAAGCGAATCGCGGCGGTCCTCGTCGCGGCGCTTGTCATCGCAGCCGTCTGGTACCTCGCGTCTCCCCTTTTCATCACGACACATGCGACCGTGGACGCCCCCGCCGGGTTCACGCAGGTCGCAAAACAAGGCGTGTGGCAGGACGCGGACGGCAGACACCGCGTGAGCGGCGTCGCGAAGATCCTCACGGATGGCCAAGGGACCTACGTCCTGCGCCTCGAGGACTTCAGCGTGACGAACGGGCCGGACATCGAATTCTTCCTCTCCTCGGACGCCGCCTACGACGGCGGAGACGTCCCCCTGGGGGATGTCGGCGCGACGACGGGCAACTACAACGTCGCGATCCCTCC
>DATEUA010000081.1:0-10603 GCA_035283405.1 Thermoplasmata archaeon
CCCTGCGCGGCGCGGGGCTGAAGCGGGTGAACGTGTCAATCGACTCCTTGGACCCCAAGGCCTTCCGCGACATCCGGAAGGGAGAGCTTCACGCGGTCCTCCGGGGGATCGACGAGGCATTGCGCGTCGGCCTCAAGCCCGTGAAGCTGAACATGGTCGTGTTCAAGCACACGCTCCCGCACATTCCCGAGATGATCGACTACGTCGGCGACGGGGACGGCCTCAAACTGCAACTCATCCAGTTCATGCCCGAGCTCGTAGACCACCGGGAGTGGATGGTCGACATCGACGCCGTCAAGGCGTGGCTCGGGGCCCGCGCGGACAAGGTCCTCGTGCGGGAGATGCACCACCGGAGCATCTACCTCTTCAACGGGGCCGAGGTCGAGGTCGTCGACCCGGTGTACAACGAGGACTTCTGCTTCAACTGCCACCGGATCCGCGTGACGCACAAGGGCGAGCTGAAGGGCTGCTTGAACCGTAGCGACGACCTGATCCCGACCCGCGGCCTCGACCTTGACGGCCTTCGAGACTCGTTCCGCCGCGTCGTCGCGAACCGCGTGCCCTACTACGGAGCGTACGTGAAGGAGTTCCCGACCCGGAATCCAGCGGCGTCCGGCCCGATCGAGCTTCCCGCGGGTTCCTCGGTGAGCGCCTAGGCGACTGGGGCACGCGTGCGTGGGGCCTGCGGCTTGATGGCCAGGACGGCCGCATAGAGCCCGCCGAACGTTAGTGCGAGAATCGCCGAGATGCTTACCGTGTAGTCCGTCACCGGCCCGATCGCATCGGGAAACGCGGCGTGGGCGACCCACAGCCCAATCGACGCGGCCGCATAGGAGGCGAGAAAGAGCCAGCCGAAGGACCGGAGCGCACGAACTGCGAGGACGACACTCTGAGGTTGCATTCGCATCGCCGGGACGTCCACGCGGTGCGGTCGAGATAAGCGTGCCGCAGCGGATATCAATGAGGCGTCGTCACCGCGTTCCGGGCCTTTGGTCGCACGGAACGATTGGGCCAGACGACGGGCCGCCGGGTCAAGGTTCATCCGCTGGCACGGTTTGGGTATAGCCGAGGCGCGGACGTAGTTGCTCCAGGGCGAGATGACCGCGGCGATCCTAGGCGCGATCCAGCAGGGAGCCACGTACGGGTATGCGATTCATCGGGCCCTCGGAGACTCGGGGCTGGGCGTCCGCCTGAACCACCTGTACCCCGTCCTGAGGCGGATGGAGGACGAAGGGCTCATCACGTCCTCCGTGGTGGAGGGAGAGCGGGGCCCGAACCGGCGGGCCTACGCGCTCACGGCGGACGGTCGGAAGCGCCTCGAGGAGCGTCTCGTGGACTCGATCGCGGTCGTGCGGCTCGCCTATCTGGACCACCTCGCGGCGGACGAGACGACGATGCGCCGCGCGCTCGACCTCCTTGCGAAGTACATGCCCCACGCGAAACTGCGCGGCCGGACCGCGATGATCGTTCCGCCTGGGTACCTGAGCGAGCTCAACTTCCGCTGGTTCCTCTCCCAGCTCTTCGAGGTGGCCCAGGGCCAGGTGTTCCTGATCCGGCCCCAGGGCTCGTTCGAGATCGAGGAGCCTCAGGTGACCCTCCTCGACGGGAGCGAGACGTACGTTCCCCTGCGGGACGGGCACGTGGACCAGGTCATTCTCGTCTGGATCCCGAGGAAGCGGCAGTGGTCTCGGCCGCTCGACGAGGCGACGCGGGTCCTCCGTCGCCCGGGCATCGTCGCGATCATCCTCCCCGATGCCCTGATCGCCCGGGACGTCCGCATCCCGATCGGGATCGGCGCGTTCATGGAGGGCGTGCGGATCCGACGGACCGGACACGGCGTCTCGGAGGTGGTCCTGGAGAGGACCGTCGCGCATCTCGAGGACCGGTTCCGTCATGTCGACGTCGTGCCGGTTCCCGAGTTGTCGTTCCATCTCCTCGTCGCGTGGGACAAAGTGGCGTCCCGGAACGACTGACGATCGGACCCCTTCGGTCGTCTCGCACCGCAGACTTCGAGCCCGTGTCAAAAAGTCTCAAATAGGCCCGCGGAATCCGCGGGCTCGTGGCGACGGGCGCACGACGTGTCGAGGACGTGCTGCGCGAAGGTGGACTCACCTCCGTCCACCGTCGAATCGTGGCGATCACGGGCTTCGCGTGGACGTTCGTCGCGTTCGAGATCATCCTGATCAGCCTCGTGCTGCCCGTGATCGGAGCGGAGTTCGGGATCTTCGATCTCGCGGCGTTCGCGCCCACGGACGCCTTTCAGTACGGAGCGGTCGCCTCGGCGACGCTCTTCGGGTCCTTCATCGGGAGCCTCGTCCTGGGGAGGCTCTCGGACGCGCGAGGCCGGCGGAGTCTCTTCCAAGCGTGCGTCCTCGTGTACTCCCTCTTCACGGCCCTCACCGCGGCGTCCGTCAACGTGGCCAGCCTGTTCACCCTCCGGATGCTGGCGGGGATCGGCCTCGGCGGACTACTCGTCATCGATCCGGCGATCCTGTCCGAGTACCTGCCCCCGCAGCATCGCGGTCGGTTCATGGTGTTCCTCGACTTCTTCTGGCCGGGCGGGTTCCTCCTCGCGATCGGGTTCTGGTACCTCTTCATCGTCCAGCTGGAAGGGGCGTGGCGTGCCCTGTTCCTCGCGGCCGCGTTCCCCGCGTTCATCGCCTACCTGTTCCGTCGGACGGTTCCGGAGAGTCCGTACTACCTCGCGAGGCACGGACGCCTGGACGAGGCGGCCTCCGTGCTCCGAAAGGTCTCGGGGACGAACGTGTCCTCCGTGGACCTTGCGGCGGAACCGAACGTGCCCCGGGCTCCCATGGCCGCGCTGTTCCGCGGCGACCTGCTGCGACGGACCGGAACGACGATCGGGGCCTGGATCGCGCTCAACTTCAGCTACTACGGTCTGTTCCTCTGGCTCCCCCCCGCCCTCGACGGACTCGGAATCGTGGACTTCGCAGATCCGAACACACTCGCCCTGTTCCTCGTGATCTCGGCCCTGGCCCAGTTCCCGGGCTACGGGGCCTCGGCGGTCCTCGTGGACCGGATCGGGCGGAAACGCACCTTGACCCTGTTCCTGGTCCTGGGCGGCTTGAGCGGATACATCCTCGCGACGGCACAGAACTTCGAGACACTCGTCCTCGGTCTCGTATTCGTGAGCTTCTTCAACCTCGGGGCGTGGGGCGCGGTGTATCCGTACACCTCGGAGCTGTTCCCGACTCAGTACCGAGCGACGGGATTCGGCCTCGCGGAGGGGGTCGGCAAGATCACCGCCGTCCTCGCGCCTCTCGTGTTCGCGGTCCTGTACGCATCCACGCAGGGCGTGCTGTGGCCCCTGACCTCCGTGGCGATCCTCATGCTCGCGGGCGGGGCGGTCGTCGCGGCCGTGGGCCCGGAGACGAAGGGTCAGGCGTTCACGTAGGGACGCGATCGACGCGCTCCCGTCGAAAGCCTATAATCCCCGGGGCGATTCCCTCCCGCGCCGACCGATGGGCCGGCATCGAGCACGGATACGATGGCGAGGCGCAACGTGAAAACGGCCGCGGATCGGAAGCCGCTGTCGGGCCCGAGGATCGTCTTGGTCCCTCCAGGGCCCAGGTCGAAGGCGGCGCTCGCGCGGAAGGAGAAGTACGTGACGAACGGGCTCCGGGTCGCCCTCCCGATCGAGCTCGCCCGGGCGGAAGGGCCGTTCGTTCAGGACGTCGACGGGAACGTGTACGTGGACCTTGGGACGGGGATCGGGGTCCACAACGCGGGGCACCGGCCCGCGTCCGTCGTGCGCGCGGCGAAGGAACAGCTCGACCGGCTCACCCACATCTGCTACATGGTCTCCACGTACGGATCGTACACGGATCTCGCAGAACGGATGGCGGGGATCTGTCCGCCCGGGCTGACGAAGTCCATCTTCCTCAATTCGGGTTCCGAGGCGATCGAGAACGCGGTGAAGGTCGCTCGGGCCGCGACGGGGAAGCCGTGGCTCGTCTCGTTCAAGTCCGCATTCCACGGGCGAACCCTCGTGGGGATGAGCCTCACGGGCAAGGAGAAGCCGTACAAGGAAGGGTTCGGACCGTTCATGTCCGAAGTGATCCTCGCCGATTACGCGTATCCGTATCGGGACCCCGAGGGCCGCTCCCCCGCGGAGTGCGCGAGGGCCCGGGTGGAAGAGATCGAAGAGGCGATCACCCGCCCGGAGGTCGACGGCCGCGTGGCCGCGCTCCTCGCGGAGCCCGTTCAGGGGGAAGGGGGCATGATCGTCCCGCCGAAGGAATTCTTCCCCCTGCTCCGTAGGCTGTGCGACGAGCATGGGATCGTCTTCGTCGACGACGAGGTGCAGGCGGGGATGGGCCGCACCGGGACCCTGTGGGCGATCGAGAATTGGAAGACGACGCCGGACCTCCTCGTGAGCGGGAAAGCGGTCGGCGGGGGCCTTCCGTTCGGCGGGGTCACGGGGAAGCCGGAGTTCATGGACGTCCCGAAGCCCGGAGCCCTCGGCGGCACGTTCGGGGGCAACCCGGTCGTCTGCGCGGCCGCCCTCGAGGCGATCGAGGAGATCCGCAAGGCGATCCCGAAGGTCCCGAAGCTGGAGGCCCTCCTCCGGAGGCGGCTCGACGAGATCTTCGAGTCGCACGATCGGATCGGAGAGGTCCGCGGGATCGGTGGGATGTGGGCGATCGAGTTCGTGAAGAGCCGACGGACGAAGGAGCCCGACGTCGACTTGGCGCGCTCGGTGCAGCTCGCCGGGCTGCAGAACGGCCTCATGCTCCTGACCGCCGGGTATTACAACAATTGCATCCGATTGCTGCCGCCCCTCACGATCCCGCTGCCGCTCCTGGACAAGGCGCTGGACCTCCTCGAGGACAGCCTGCAGATGGCCGCCGCGGGAAAGGCGTCCTGAGGTGGCCGCGTGGTCCGTCCGACGACCCTGCTCCCGGAGGTCAAGGCCCACTACGGGGACCTGAAGAACTACATCGGCGGGGCCTGGCGCGATTCGACCGCGACGGCGTGGCTCGAGGACCCGAACCCGGCGACGGGAACGACGATCGCTCGGGTGCCGCTCTCGCCGAAGGAGGATGTCGAGGCGGCGGTCGATGCGGCGAAGGGAGCCTGGGAGGAATGGCGCGAGACGCCCCCCGTGAGCCGCGCGCGTCACTTCTTCGCCCTCCGGGACCTGATGGAGCAGCACTTCGAGGACCTCGGCCGCGTGATCGCGCAGGACATGGGCAAAGGGATCGACGAGAGCCGGGGGGAGGTGCGCCGGGCGATCGAGAACGTCGAGGTCGCCGCCGGGATCCCGAGCCTGATGATGGGCTACACCCTGGAGGACGGGGCCGCCGCCGGGATCGACGAGGAGGTCCTGTACCAGCCCCTCGGAGTCTTCGCGGGCATCAGCCCGTTCAACTTCCCGATCATGGTCCAGTGCTGGTTCTGGCCGTACGCGGTCGCGACGGGGAACTGCTGGATCGCGAAGCCCTCCGAGCAGGATCCGGTCGTCCAGGCGCTCCTGTTCGACCTGATCGAACGGGCGGGGTTCCCGCCCGGAGTCGTGAACCTCGTCCATGGGGCCCGGGAGACCTCGGAGGCGATCCTCGACCATCCCGACATCAAGGGGGTGTCGTTCGTCGGTTCGACGCCGGTCGCGAAGGCCGTGTACACGCGCGCGGCCGCGCACGGGAAGCGGGTGCAGTGCGGGGGCGGCGCGAAGAACCTTCTCGTCGTGCTCCCGGACGCGAAGCTCGACCAGGCCGTGCCAAACATGATCTCCTCGTGCTACGGGACTGCGGGGCAGCGATGTCTCGCGGGGAGCGCGGTCGTGGCCCTCGGCGGGTCCCACGAGGTCCTTCGGAGGAAGTTCACCGCCGCGGCGTCCGGCCTGAAGCTCGGCTACGGCCTCGATGAGACGGTCCAGATGGGCCCCGTGATCTCCGGCGCTTCGAAGCAGCGGATCGTGGCCCTTGTGGACCGAGGCGCGTCGGAAGGGGCCACCGTGGCCCTCGACGGGCGAGGCGCGACCGTCCCCGGCTATCCGGGGTTCTTCGTCGGGCCCACGGTCCTCGACGACGTCGCCCCGGACATGACCGTCGCGCGCGAGGAGATCTTCGGGCCCGTCGTGACCCTCTTCGAAGCGGACGGGCTGGACGACGCGATCGATCTGGTCAACCGGAGCCCGTACGGGAACGCGGCGTCGATCTACACGTCGAGCGGGAAGGCCGCGAGGGAGTTCCGCTATCGAGTCCGCGCGGGGAACGTTGGGATCAACATCGGGGTCGCCGCGCCGATGGCGTATTTCCCGTTCAGCGGGACGAAGGATTCCTTCTTCGGGGACCTCCACCCCCAGGGTCGGGACGCGATCCGGTTCTTCACCGAGAGCAAGGTCGTCATCACGCGGTGGCTGTGATCCGGATGGATGTTGCAGGTCCCGAACTCACGACGTTCGGCGCCGTCCTCCGATTTGCGATCGAGCTCGAGGCCGCGTCCGCCGCGTTCTACGACGCGGCGGCGCACACCTTCGCGAAGGATGGGCCCGGGACCCTCGTCCGGGAGCTCGCCGCGCAGCACGCGAACCGGAGGCACCTGCTCGAGCGGACGAAGCAGATGAAACTGAACGAGATGGTCCTGGAACCGATCACCGGACTCGAGGGCGCGCGGTATCGGTTCGAGGCGACGCCGGCTCCGAAGGACGACCTCCTTTCTCGGGCGGCGGCCTTGGAGGCAGTCGCGGAACGCTTCTACGGTGACTCCTCGATTGTCGCGAAGGCACTCCTCACGGAGGCGGCGAGGACGTTCCGCAAGCTCGGGGAGGAGAACGGGAGGAACGCGGCGAGGCTTCGAGCCGTCCGGGCGTGAGTGGGTGGACACGGACGTATCGATGCGAAAACTCCGAGCTCTCGGAACGACGCAGGACGTGAGCGGTCGGGGGCGACCTCGTGCCATGTGAAGGCATGGCACTTCGAGGAGTGTACCAAGTTCGTCTCAAGAACCAGGTTCGAAAAAGAAACTATATATAGACGGGCCGCCTCCCATGGGATGAGGAACGTGACCACGACGAAGGATACCGCGCCTTGCGACAGCCCGGAGTGCCCCGCTCTCCTCGCGATCGAGATCATCGGGTCGGAGCTCAAACTGAGCGTGCTCCACAGCCTGATGTCCGGTCCGAAGCGGTTCAACGAGCTGCGGGTCCTCGCAGCAATGTGCCAGAGCTCCCTCGCGAAGACCCTCAAGGAGCTCGAGGACTCCGGTCTCGCGGAGCGGCGGGTCCTCCTCGAGCGTCCCGTCGCCGTCGAGTACCATCTCTCCGAGATGGGAGAAGACCTGTCCGACGCGATCGAGGGGCTCGAGCATTGGGCGCGCAAGTGGGTCGTCGGCCACCGAACTCGGAAGGTGCACGCATGAGGAATCTCGACGCAGACATCTCGAAGACATCCCTGTTCAAGTCGGACCTCTCCCGGGAGGACCTCCGAACCCACGACGCCACGCGCTGTCCGAACTGCGGCAGCCTCGCCCTGTACGTGGATCCGATCCGCGGGGAGCGGGTGTGCGACACGTGCGGTTTCGTCCTCGACGAAGCCCTCGTGGATCAGGGCCCGGACTGGACCACCTTCGAGGGAGAGGACCGGATCCGTTCCGGCCCGCCTCCGTCCGTCATGGTCCCGGACAAGGGCCTCGGCTCCATGGTGGGGAACGGCCTGCGCGACGCGAAAGGCAACCCGATCGACGCACGGAGCGTCGCGGCCTTGAACCGCCTTCGGCGCGTGAGCCATTGGACCCGCTACGACCGGGTGGAGCGGGCCCTGGCCCCGGGTCTGATGCAGCTCTCGAGCCTCTCCTCCCGCCTCGGTCTGCCCCAGGACTTCCGAGAGCGGGCCGCGAGCATCCTGCGCAAGACGATCGAGGCGGGCCTGTCCCGCGGCCGGGCGATGGATGCGATCGTCGCGGCGGTCGTCTATCTGGCCGCGAAGCAGCTCGGAGCCCCGAGAGGCCTCCACGAGCTGGCGCAGGCCACCGGGGTGTCGGTCCACCGCATCTCCCTCACCGCGAAGATCATCAGCCGCGAGGTCGGGGTGTTCGCCCGGGCGACCCGCGCGGAGGACTTCGTCCCGCGCTTCGCGTCCCAGCTCGGCGTCGATCCGGGCGTCCGAGAGCGGGCGATGAACCTCGTCGGCGCGGGCAACCGGGTGAAGGGTCTCGAGGCGAACAGTCCCGTCGGGATCGCTGCGGGGGCTCTCTACCTCGCGTCCGAGGAACGGGGCGCTCCCCTGACCCAGGCCGAGATCGCGCGACTCACGGGCGTTTCGGAGGTCACCATCCGCAAGCATTATCGCCTCCTGAAGGATGCCCTAGCCACGTCGATGTCTCGACCGGAGGCAGCTTGAGCGCGGCGATTTGCCCGACGTGCGGGCTGCCAAAAGAGATCTGCGTCTGTGAGGACCTAGGGCGGGAGACGACGGTCCTGTCCGTCGGCATGGACACGAGGCGGTACGGGAAGGCCGTCACCGTCGTGCGCGGGCTGGAGTCGAGCCCCGACGAGGCGGAAAAGCTCGCCCGGGACCTGAAGAAGTCCCTCGCGACGGGCGGTTCCGGAAAGGGCGGGATCATCGTCCTCCAGGGAGACCGTCGCAAGGACGTCCTCCGAATCCTGCAGGAACGAGGGTACCACGTCCAGTGAGGGCGCGACTTAATACCGCCGGCGTGTTTCGCCGCGTCGCGGTCAGGTCGGGCCATGAAGGCGGTCGTGTTCCGCGCGTACGGAGGCCCGCAGGTCCTTGAGGTCGACCCACGCCATCCGGACCCGGTCCCGGGCCCGGATCAGATCATCCTGCGAGTCCGCGCGGCGTCCGTCAACCATCTGGACCTGTTCGTCCGTGCGGGGATCCCGACCCTGAAGCTCACCCTCCCGCACATCCTCGGCGCGGACGCTTCCGGCGAGATCGCATCCGTCGGATCGGACGTGACGGACCTGGAGGTCGGCGAGCGGGTTGTCGTGAACCCCGGGATCTCGTGCGGGGTGTGCGAGTTTTGCACGACGGGGGACGACCCGCTGTGCGTCGACTACAAGATCCTCGGGGAGCACCTCCCGGGGACGTACGCGGAGCAGGTCGCCGTCCCCGCCCGGAACGTCGTGCGCCTCCCGACGGACTTCGCGTGGGAGGCCGCGGCGGCCGCCCCGCTCGTCTTCATGACGGCCTGGCGTCTCCTCGTGACGCGCGCGAGGATCCGCCCCGGGGAGGACGTCTTGATCCTAGGGGCCGGGGCCGGCGTCTCGACGGCGGCGATCCAGATCGCGAAGCTCGCGGGCTGCACGGTCTTCGTGACGAGTTCGAGCGAGGCGAAACTCGAGAAGGCGAAGGCCCTCGGCGCGGACGTGCTGATCAACTACAACGAGGTGCCGTGGTCCAAGGCGGTGTGGGAACTCACGGGGAAGCGGGGGGTCGACGTCGTCCTGGACCACGTCGGGAGCGCGACCTTCAAGGACAGCGTGCGGTCCCTCCGGCGCGGGGGACGCTTTGTCTCCCCAGGAGCCACGGCGGGCCCGCTCGTGGAGCTCGACATGCGCTACCTGTTTTGGCGCCAGCTCTCGATCCTCGGATCGACGATGTCCTCGATGCGCGAATTCGAGGAGGTCATGAAGCTCGTATTCATGGGCCGGTTGAAGCCCGTGGTGGACCGCGTCCTGCCGCTCGAGGACGCCCCGAAGGCCCACGAGGTCCTCGAGAAGGGCGAGCAGTTCGGGAAAATCGTGCTGAAGGTCGATTAGCCCAGTGAGGACCGGAGCGACGGACAGGGATTTCCGCCGCAGGCTTTTTCGTGTCAGGAGGCCGTTGTCGCCCACGTGACGGGAGGGCCTGCCCCGTGACGACGTCCGGCGCCGTCGTCCTGCTCGCTCTCCTTGGCGACTTCGGATTGAGCCTCGCTCCGTCCCGTGGCGTCGGGGGCGGCGGCGCGGTTGGGGGCAGAGGCGGTGGCGGCGCGGGCCGAAGTCCTGGACCGCAAGGGAACCGCAGTCCGAAAAGGAAACGCGGTCGTCGCGACTACATGAGCGCCGCGCGAATTCTTGCGATCAGATCCGGTGACTCTGGGAAGCGCTCCTCCTTGTCGAGGGAAAAGACGATGCGGCCATTCACGGCGACGTCGTAGACGCCATGCTCTCCGGGGACTAGGCGCAGCCCTTCGAGCTTCGTGCCGAACTCCGTCAGGATCGCGTCCGCGTCCTGCACGGCTTTGAACTGGTACCGGCACGGGAGGCAGTACGTGATCGTGACTTCCGCCATCCGGGGTAAGGGACGGCCCCGTTTCATAAAAAGATGCGCCGGGTCAGGGCTGAGCGGGATCCTGGCCGCGGCGTACGTCGATCGGGTCAGGACCACGGAGGGAAGCGAACCATCCGCGGAGGCGTTGTCCGAGGGGCCGCCTCGCCCTTGCAGGCACAAGTCGGGGTCCCATGAAGGGCCCTGCCCGCGCTGCCGCGAAGAGCCAGTCCGCCTGGGCCTGGCCATACTCCCAGCGGGCGTACCGCCGGAGGTCTTCGTGTCGTCCGTTCTCCTGCTTCGCGACTTCCAATGCCGTCAGGGTTGCGTACATTTCGCACCTTGAACCACCAAAAGACGGCCGTCAC
>DATEUA010000082.1:0-2551 GCA_035283405.1 Thermoplasmata archaeon
CGCGCAGGTCGTTCCGGATCACCTGCGGGGTCGACACGATGACCTTGTTCTCCCGCCACAGCAGGTCGCGTTCCTCCGGGGACGTCGCCTCGCCCGTGAACAGGGCGATCCGCTCGACGACGAGGAGGTCCTTGAGGGTCCCCGCGTGCTGCTCGACGAGGGGCTTCGTCGGCGCGAGGAACAGAATCCGACCGCCGCGCTTCCGGAGCGTCTCCGCGATGACCATCGCGGCGATGATCGTCTTGCCCATGCCGGTCGGCAGGACGACGAGGGTCGAGCGCTCCTGACAGGCGCGGGCGATGTTCACCTGGTACGCACGTTCCTCGATCGCCTCGCGGCGGAGGATCTCGTGGGCGACGTGCACGTACGCGAGACGACCCGGAGCCCGGATAACCTTTTTCATGGGGTGGGCGGACGCCGGCGTCGGAATCCGAGCCAGCCGATCGCCGTCAGGGCCGCGGCCGCCACGAGGATCCCCCCGATGAAGGCCCATGGGGGCTCCGGACGGGCGGGCCGTGTGAGGACGATCTCCCAGGTCACGTTCGCGTGGACGAACGGGTCGTCGATCGAGCGGGCCTCGAACGTGACGCTCGACCGGCCGACGGGCCCCTCCGAAACGGAGACGCTGAGGGGCAGGAGAGCGTCCCGGTCCGGCCCGAGCCGGACGGGCTCGAAGCCGAGGCTCGCGAACCAATTCTCCGCCAGCAGGGGCACGGACAGGTCGACGGTCTCCTCGTAGTCTCCCACGTTGAACAGCCTCGCGACGGCCCGCACGACCCCTAAGGGCGGTACGTCGAAGCGGGTCGGATCCGCGGTGAACACGAGCCCGCGACCGAGCCCGCCCGCTGCCACGACGACGTCGTCGATCCACCACCCTCCCCGGTTCGGCATGAGACCGAACGAGACGTTGAATCGGACTTGGATCGAGGCGGGCCCGCTCACGTTCGCGGAGAGGTTCAGGGAAACCCCTCGCCACGCGAGGTCGCGTCCCGTGAACCGAGCGACGACGGTCCAAGGCCCTGCGTCGGAGCGGATCTCCACGAGCGCCTCATCGGACTCCCCGGGTCCCGCAGGGCCGCGATCCGTCCGATTCCAGAGGGCGTATCGATGGTAGAAGATCAGGTGGACGGGACCTCCCGGCACAGCGATGGGGACGGTGGTGAGCGCATGCCAGGGTACCGGGACCAGGTTGGGGGACAGGAGTTCCTCGAGGCCGAACCGCCAGGCGGACCGAAGGCTGTGCGCGGACGCGTTCTCGAACGTTTCGTTCACGAGGATCCAGCGGTACGGGTCCGCCGCGGAACCGTCCGCGGTCCACGACCCGTCGCCCGACTCTATCGTGTCCACAAAGTAGAGGGGCTGGATAATCACATGCGCGAGGCGTTCGTCGTTCCAGGGGACATCGCCGCCGGGCGCGACGGACGCGTGCACGAGGTAGCGGCCCGGCACGTCGACGGGAAAGGCGAACGCGACCGGGGTCGCGATTGCCGGTGGGAGCGACGCGTTCGCGCGCCGTTCGAGGACAAGCGCACCGGCATCGAAGCGCTCACGGTACACGCGCAGCGTGACGGTCGTCGCGTCCGCAGACGGCCCGTCATTGACGAGGACCACCTCCGCGCCGACGATGGCGTTCGGCGCCGCGAAGCCGGGTAGACGGACCGCCACGACGCCGACGTCCCGTGGGATCGCGGTGAAGACCCGGGCGGTCATGTTCGGGCTGCTCCCAGAAATATCTCGGATGCGCCAGCCCGTCGCCGTGCCCGCGTTCGAGGCGCTCCCCGGCGCCGTCTCCGGGCCGAAGCCCCAGGGATTGTCGGTCCACGTGTCCTGGAGGTCGAGGGGACGGTCACCCCACGGGTCCTCGTCCGCCTCCTCGAGGTCCACGAGCCGGCGCAGATCGTCGTCGTTCGAGCCCTGCTTCTCGTCGACGTGCCAGATCAGGAGGCCGGACCCCGGGAGCGCCTGATCGAACCCGCTCGGTTGACGATTCTCAACGAGGAAGTACTCTTGAGCCAAGCCAGGGATCGGAAGACGCAGGACGAACCCGCTCGTCTCGACGGGCCCGAAGTGGACGTCGGAGACCGTCGCATCCGAAGGCGTGGCCCAGCCGAGCCGAATCCGGGACCAGGCGCTCAGATGCGATGGGGACGAGCCTGCGGGGAAGCCGTTCCACGCGCCCTGGGCCAAGAGGTCCCACCGCCCGACGCCGCCCTCCGAGCTCTCGTCGATGTCGTAAAGATCGGGCAGGCTGCCGAGATCGTGCGCGAACTCGTGCGCGACGACCCCGACGGGGGATTCTTCGCTCACCATGATATACTCCGAGATCCACACGCCGTCGAGGAACAGGGACGGGATGCTCCACTGGTGGGACCAGATTCGAGTGACGTTCTCCGGTTCCTCCTCCTGGGCTCCGCCCGCGTGCACGACGACGAGGTGGTCCACGATGTCATTCCCATCCGCGTCGAACGTCGAGAAGTCGATGGACGGGTCCGCGAGCTGGATCGTTTCCGTGACGAGGTCGTAGATGTCTCCGTTCAGGTCGTCGACCTTC
>DATEUA010000083.1:0-6128 GCA_035283405.1 Thermoplasmata archaeon
AGCGGGAGGAACGTGACCACCGTGCTGTAGCCCCACGCCGCGCTCGTTCCGATCGCGATGAGGACGTCCATGTTCGCGCTCCGGCTCCGGATCGCATCCCGGGTCCCGCGGTAGAAGCGCCAACCGGCGACGAACTGGACCGGGGTCTCGGCGAGGAAGAACACGACGTTCATCGACTCCATCAGGGTTGCGAGCCACCATCCGAGCTCCATGCCGACGGCCACCACGAAGAGCGGGAAGCCGACCCCGAGGCTCAGGCCGACGAGGCGCTTCAGGCGCCGCATCTCCTTCTCCGGTGCGGTGAACGTCTCGAGGCACGTCTCCGAGCAGAAGTAGTAGGTCCGGCCGCGGACGACCGCGGTCAATGTGGACGTCGACTCGTCCACGTACATGCCGCACACGGGATCCGTGGCCAAGGCTCACCTCGAGGGACCTCAGGGCCCGGTGAAGCCCACCGGCCGGTCGGTCATGTCCCTTGCGCTTGACGAATGGAAGCCGGGGCGGGTCAACGATACATGCCCCCCGTCTCCGTCTCCGGGGCGACCGCGGGTCGAGCCTGGACCTTGAGGCGGCGCAGGTGTTCCTCGAGGACCCTCGCCTGCTCCTGGAGCGGCACGAGGTCCACCTCGAGCTCCGGGAGGAGCTCGTCGAGAGCCTTCGTCAGGGCGACGGCAGCGATCGCATCTGGCTGGTTCGGGCGGGCTTCCGCGAGGAGCGCGATGACGTCGTACGACTGCCAGCGGCCCTCGTTCAGGAGGATGCCCGACACCCCGGCGATCATGCCCGTCTCGAGCTGCGGCACCTTCCGGCGGTCGAGCTCCGCCCGGGCCCGGTCCGTCGAGCCGACCCCCCAGACGGAGGGCCCGCCCTCGCCGAGCAGGGCCTCGCTGGGGAGCCCCTCGAGGGTCACGATCTGCCGGGCCCCGTGCGCCTGGGACCATCGGAGCAGGGCGTGGGCGATCGGCCGCATCGCCCGGCCGGGCAAGGGGACCTCGCACAGGAAGATCGCGAGCTTCGCCTTCCGGTCTGCGTACACCCGGGCTGGGAATTTCGGCTTCTTCGCGTAAATCATCGAGAGGGCCGGAAGGTCCGCGGAGTCGAGGGCGCACACTTGGTCCACCGGGAGGCGCATGATCAGGTACGTCGTCGCGATCGTGCTGACCATGCCGACGCTCGGGAACGCGGCAACGACGGTCCCGCCCTTCAGGTCGACGTCCTCGAACGTGCGGATCTCGACGTCGGACGTGGCCCGCCCCCGCCGGTCCGCATGCGTCCGCCGACTAAGTACGTTTTGGCCCTTCACCCGGAGAAAGTCCGAGGGATTTATACACCCCGTCATATCTTTATAGGCACAAGGACATGGCGCGGCCCGGAGGCAAACGGATGTCCGCCCAAGCCCCGCCCGGAAGTGGCCCGCCGTACCCGCCGCCGTACGGAGGCCCGATGTACATGCCCTTCGCGTACGAGCAGTACCTGACGAAGATGCGCATCTGGCTCGCGAACGCGGCGGGCCTCGCCCTCATCTTCCTCGGCTACCTGTTCGAGCTGTCCGGCAGCCAGGACTCGAACGTCCTCGGGTTCGCACGGTTCCTCGTGATCGTCGGCGGAATCGGCGCCGCCACCCTGAGCCTCGGAGGCGCCCTCGGGAGCAAGCGGACGACGGACATGCAGAACCTCGGCCTGCTCGTGTGGGCCGGCCTGCTCCTCTGGTTCACCACGACGGTCCTCGCCTCGATCCGTTGAGCCTCCATCGTCTCATCCGAGGGCCCGGACCGCGGCGGCGAACTCGGGCGCGACGCTGACCTTCGTCCACGCCGACGGCACGGTGTCCGTCGCGACGACGTCGTCGCACCCCTTCAGGTTCTCCGCGGCCTTGCCTATGAACAGGCCGTGGACGCAGAGGGCGAGGACCCGGCGGGCCCCCTGCGCTCGGAGCTCCCGAGCGGCCGAGGCGATCGTCCCTCCCGTCGAGATCACATCGTCCACGATCGCGACGGACTTTCCGCGGACGTCGAGCTTCTTCGGGGCGATCTTTACCGTGTAGGAGTCGATCCGCTCCTTCTCGAGGTGATCGTACGGCTTTCCCGCGACGGAGGCGGCCTCCTTCACGAAGCGGATCGCGTTCCCGTCCGGCGCGAGGAGCACGTCCGCGTCGGACCGTTTCAGGTAACGACCCAGGGCGGGCATGCCGCTGACCTCGCGCGCGGGGATCGGGAACATATGCAGGATGTCCGGGTTGTGGATCGCCATCGTGAACATCTCGTCCGCGTCGTTGGCGATGTGCTTCGCGAGGGTCTTCGCGGACACCGCCTCGCCCTCGAGGAACCGCTTGTCCTGCCGCCCATAGCCGAAGTACGGGATAACCGCCGTCAGGCGTCGCGCGCCGGCGTCGCGGATCGCGTCCGCGAGGAGGAAATATTCGACGATCCGCGCGTCGGGCCACGTCGTCTGCACGAGGACCACGTGGTCTCCACCCACGGGTCCGAGCAGGCGGACGTACCGTTCCCCGTCCGGAAATCCGCCGGGGTGGCGCTCGAACCCCACCTCGATGTACCCCGCGCCGAGTTCCTTCGCGAGGGCCTGTGCGAGGCCAATGGAGGCGGAGCCGCCGACGACCTTCATGGGCCGACCGGGCGTGCGAACCTTCCCGGTGTATTTGAAATGTCCGACGCCTCGCGCCCTCGATAACGAGCGGCGAGCGTTCTAATAGGCTCGACCACGCCTGCTCAAGTCGGTCGATCGCGATCGCGGACTCCATTTCCTGCGTCCACGAGAGACACGCCATAAGTCCTTTTTTCCAGACCGAAGTCGAGGAGATCTGGCGTCTGAGCGGGTGCCACCCGGGCATGCGCATCGTCGACGTAGGTTGCGGCAACGGAGAGGCCGTGCGCAGAGCAACGGAACTGGACTGCCAGGCCTGGGGCGTCGACATCCGGCACGAGGTCGCTCGGTCCGCGCAGTCGCGGTGCGGTACGGATCGGTTCGTCGTCGGGGCGGCAACTCGACTTCCCGTTCTCTCGGACTCCGTCGACCTGGTCGTCGCCCAGCATATCGTTGAACATCTCCGGGATCCGATGGAGGCGATTCGCGAATGGAAACGCGTCCTGAGACCCGGTGGCAAGCTCGCGATCGTGACACCGAACCACCGTTATCCGGACCCGTCCATCTACGAGGACCCTGACCACGTCCGAATCTTCGACGCCCAAGAACTCCGTCGCCTCCTCGAGGCAGCCGCGATGAGACCGATTGGGTCGGAGACCATCTTCCCGTACCTGGGAGGGCACACGGTGTTCGGGTTGCGGCACTACAGGATTCTCTCCGCCCTCCCCCCATGGTCTTCCAGCGGACGCTCCTTGCTCTGCGTCGCCAAGAAGCCGCTCGAGGAAGGCGGACGATGAACACCGGCCGACCGCTTCCCGGGAGCGAGGAAGTGGCCGAGCCCTCGCGCGGCCGATAACGAGCGGCGAGCGTTCTTATAGGCTGGAAAGGGGTCGTTCGAAGGAGACGAAATGCGCCTCGCGGTCTTCGCGACTCTCGCGGTGCGACATCGTCGCATCGCGATCCTCCTCGCCCTGCTCTCGACGTTCGCCGGGGCAGATCTGCTTCTGAACCGGCCGAAGGGATCGGAGTTGCAATGGTTCGCCATCCCGTTTCTCGCGGGAGGCGCGGCGCTCTTCGCGTGGACCGTGTGGCCGCGGGGAGTGACGCCAGCGGAGCCTAGGCCTTCCCTCGCGTCGCGCTTCCTTCACGCGGTGACGTGGCGCGGCCGCGTGATCCCGTACTTCCCGCTGATCGGGATAGCCATCCTCGTCGCGGATCTCGCGTTCAACGCGACTGTCTCCGCGACACCGGCCCTCTTGACGGAGGACACGATCGTGCTCCTGGGCGCCGCGAGCCTGATCGCGTACGGCTTCGTTCCGCGGCGATTCGCGAGGGAGCGTGACTTCGTTCTGGTGTTCTTCCTGGCATTGAACGCAATCCTCGTCGTTCCGCTCCTGTCTGCGAGAGTGTTCTCGCTCGATTTCGAACAATCCGTCGACGCATATTCGTGGTGGGCCCTCGCTCCTCAGACGGGTGCGGTGTTGTCCGCCGTGGGAGTCGATAACTCCGTTCATCCCGTCGTTGGTTCGTCCGCACCAGGACTTACCTTCGTGCCTCAAAACCTCGGTGTCCCGGTGACGGTCGTCATCACGACTGCGTGCTCCGGAATCTACTCGTTCGGGATCTTCGCCGCGGCCTTCGTGGCATTCGTGATGACGGAATACGAGAGAACTTCTAGACGGGTCTGGGCCCTCCTCGCCCTCGGGTTCCTCGCGTCGTACGCCGCGAATGTATTCCGGATGGTCGTAATCGTGTTGGTCGGATACTACACCGATTCGGCAGGGACGGATCTGCAGAACATGCTCTTGGCTCATTCGTACGCGGGTTGGATTATCTTCCTCGCGTGGATCGCCCTCTTCTGGGGACTCCTCCTGAGGTTCCTCCCGAAGACGAAGACCGCCCCGGAGGCGGTTCGTGAAAGCGGAACCCGGCGGGAGGCCCGCTGCGGGGTGTGTGGTCAGTCGCTCACGCCGGTCATTCCCGCGACGCGTTGCGGCTGCGGGGCCGTCCACCACCGGACGTGCCTCGAAAACTCCACCGTGTGCCCCGCGTGTGGACGTCTCGTTGCGAGGGAAGGCGCCGCGCGAGCGTCCCAGACGTGACACAGTCGGAAGCCCGCTCCGAGCAGGCCCTCCACCATTCGGTCCCGGTGAGGATACCGGGGTGGATCCGAGAGGCGCCGTGTCCCGCGGCGTTGCTAAAGGAACGAGGATCGCAAGACAGGATCTGCCGACCACGGGGCCTCGAGCGCGTTCCGGATCTCGCGCGGATCAAGTTCGAGGAGGACGCGAAACAGCCGTGCGCGCGCGTGCCCATCCGACGGTTCCCCCAGGCCATGAAAGCGCGGCATGGATTGGAGGAAAAACACGGGGGGCATTTCCCTTTGGAAGCGATCCCGGTACCCTCGGCGGATCGCGTCAATGTAATCGGCTCGGCTGCCGACGACCCATCCTGCGATCCCCGCACGGAACAAGGCCATCTCGCACGCCACGACGTCCGGCATCACCCAACCCGCCTCTTCCGGCCAGCGAGCCTCGAGCGCCGTCCGACACGAAGAGCACGCGCCAACGAACCGGCCCTCTTCCCAAGTTGCGCGATGGCGACGGAAGCAGTTCCGGCAGTAAATCCAGAAGGAGCCGGAGGGTCTCTCCTCGCTTCGATCGTCACCGGACGCACGGGTCATCCCCGCGGCCCCCGGGATCGGCCCCAGGGCCGCGATCTCCCCGAGCACGTCCGGTAGCCATTCCACGATTCCGGTCATGGGGAGGACGACAAGGCGCTCCGGTGCACCGCCGTACAACGCGTCAAACCAGAGGATCTGGACACGCATCAGCCAGTCTCCGAAGGACGTGGTCAGTGCCGACGACCGGCGCAGGAGGTCGAACTGTTCGCGAAGCCGTGCGTTCACGACGCGCGCGGCGCTCGGATTTCGGGCGTGTCGCGCATTGTGCGCAACCCAAGCCTCGGCACGCCTTTCGAGTCCGTCGAGTGCGGATTGTTCCGGGGGCGGCAGCCGATGGAAAGGGACATGGCCCCTGCGCGGCCCTACGGGCAAGATGAGCGGTGATTTCACATGGTCCGAATCAACGCCCCGGAGGGGTATGCCCAGATGGAGGTTCTGTGGCCGCATGTTCGCGGAATAGTGGTCCCCAATGAGGTAGATCGCGTGTCCGCTCGGAATGGAGGCGGCGAGAGACCGCGCCTTTAGGACCATGCGCACGACGCCAAGGTGCGGGAGCTGGCCGTCATGGCCGATCTCGATGAGGACGGCGTCCACCAGGGCGTCCCGAAGTGCATGGGCCCGCTCCCTTCCGTCCGGGAGGCGAAGCCTGCGTACGTAGAGGTCTTCGAGGCCGGATGCCATCCGCGACCTTCCGGCCATCAGGGCCTCGGGCTGGATGACCTCCACCCAGTACCGCTCGCAGGCGGCCGACATCCCACGCTCGTCGTCGTCCACGATGCCCGGTAAGCAGGGGGCCCTACAAAGCCCATTCCCCGTGATTCCACGATCTCGAGAACAACCGTCG
>DATEUA010000084.1:0-2681 GCA_035283405.1 Thermoplasmata archaeon
GCCCTGAAGAACGTCACGGGGGCGATCGAGTCCCTCTCGAAGACGCTCGATCTCAAGCCGGGCCACCGGCCCCGGGCCGGGGGTCTCGCGGGTCTCCGCGAGGAGGTCCTCCGCGGCCTTGCCCTCCGCGGCGAGGCGTGCCTGGGTCCGATCCTCGATCGCCGCGATCTCCCGCTCGATGTCGTCCGCCACGCTCCGGACCGCCGCCTTGGACGCGATCCGCTCGAGCTCGACCCGCTTGCGCACCGCCTGCGGGTGGTCCGGCTTGAGGTCGAGCGTCTTCGCGAGGGACTCGATCGCCCCCGTGACGTTCTTCAGGGCCTCGAGGACCAGGGCCCGCTCGTACCAGCCGTCCGCGAGCTTCGCGTCGAGGGAGAGGGCGGTGTCGTAGCTCTTCAGCGCGTCGGGGAGTTGCTCCATCGCTTTCTGGATCCGCCCGCGGTCGAGCCAGAGCTTCGCGTTCTCCGGGTCCAGCCCGATGAGCGCGTCGAACACGGCGGCGGCCTCCCGGTGGTGGCCCGAACGGAACAGGGCGTCCGCCTTCACGATGAGGGCCTTCGCGTCCCCTGGCCGCTCCGCGAGGATCCGGTCCGACATCGCGACGGCCTGGACGAAGTCCCCCCGCTGGGTGTGCCCGAGGACCTCCCGCAGGATCCGGGAGATGTCCGCGTCGCTCAGCGGCTCGGGCTCCGGGGCCGTGGGCGGCGCGTCGAGGGCGGACTTCGACCGCCGCACGCCTTCTCGCCCGGGCACGACGACCGCGGAGAACATCTCGCCGCTCATCACCCGCTGGAGCACGACGGGCACCTTCTCGGTGCCCTTCTCCCGCCGCTCCACGAGGCGCTCCCCGCACACGCGGCAGGTGACCGCCTTCGGCTTGTTCGTCGCGTTGCACGCCGGGCACACGATCGGTTCCTTCATCGAGGTCCCTACGAGCTCATCGCGGGCGTGACAGAGAATCGGCCGCCTTCGAACAGGAGCGCGTAGAACCCGGTCTTGTGGTTCGCGCCCCGCATCTTCACGATCCGAATCCGCCGCTGCATCTCGACGTCCGTGATCTGGTGGAGCTTCAGGTGGACGATGCCGTCCGCGAGGTACCCCGCGTCGTCCCGCGGCGGGGACGGTTCGAGGATCGGGATCACCGCCTCGGGCGGCGCCTCCGTGAGGACGAGGGCAGTCGCCCCGAGGTCCCGCAGCCACTCGAAGAAGTGGAACAGCTCCGTGCGCGGGTCCTCGAACCGCGCGAGGACCTCGAGGGCCTCCAGGGAGTCGATCGCGACGAGGTCGACCCCGTCGATCTTCTTCTTCGTCTCGATGGTCCGGCGCAGGAAGTCCATCCAGGGCTTCGTCGCGGACCGGCCGAGCTCCTTCTGGATCGTCCCGATGTCGAGGACGTGAATCGACCCGCCGACGGCGTCCACGTCGAACCCCATCGCCCGCATCTGGTTCTCCAGGGACGGCCGCGTCTGCTCGAGCGAGACGTACAGGCACTTCGCGGAGTCCTCGCGCGCGGTGTTCGCCATCATCGCGTACGACAGGCTCGACTTCATCGTGCCCGGGAGCCCGGACACGAGGACGACGCTCCCTCGCGGCACGCCGCCGCCGAGGGCCTCGTCGAGCCCGTCGATGTGCGTTTTCAGCTTCGGGAGTTCCATGCGGATCACCTCTCGTCGAACGTCATCGGGCCGACACCGTCCGGCTCAGGATCTGGTCGATCTGGTGCGCGGCCCGCTCGAGGGCCATCAGGATCAGCCCGAGGTTCGCGTCGCGGTACGCGAGGGCCACGAGGAGCGCCTCGTCCCCCGCACCGGTCGACACGAGCTTCCCGTGCTCCCCGTCGATCAGGGCCTGCGTGAACTTACCCTGGCCGAGCTGGACCGTGGCCATCTCGCTCGTCCCGACGATCGCGGCCGTCATCGCGGCGACGATCTTCGGCTCCACCGCGCTGGGGAGGTTGTGCGTGATCACGAGCCCGTCCCGCCGCACGATCGCGACGGCCTGGATGTCGCTCACGGAGGAGAGGGACGCGATCACCTCCTCGAGGTCCGTCCACACGTCCCCCACGTCAGGACCCCCCGAGGATGACGTCCGCGAGCCGCTGGAGGGCCTCCCGCACGCCCTTCCCCTCCGTCGCGACGGTCGGGACGATGGGCACGGACTCGGCGAGGTCCATGCGCCTCCGGATCTCGGCGGCCTCCATCGCCCCTGGGAGATCCGACTTGTTCGCGAGCACGACGAACGGGACGCCGTCCCCGACGAGGGCGAGCATCTGGCGCGCGCGCTCGAGCTGGTCCGGCTGCGTGCTGTCCACGACGAGCAGGACCCCGCTCACCTCGCGCGCGAAGATCCGGAAGATGAACTCGAACCGCTCCTGGCCAGGCGTCCCGAGGAGCTCCGCCTCGAGCCCCATCAGGTCCACGTTCCCGTAGTCGAACGCGACCGTCGTTCCAAGGCGGTCGACGCTCACGGACGTCTTCGACAGGGCCTTCACGACGCTGGACTTGCCCGCGTTGAACGGCCCCGTCACGAGAATCCGCGGAAAGTACACGGTGAGGCCGACGAGGTCCTTGAACGTGTACGGGACCCACGACGTCCGCAGCCCGTTCGTGCGGTTCTCCATGAGCCGCAGGGTGTTCCGCAGGATCCCCGCCCGCATCGACGACTGGAACTCGATGACGAAG
>DATEUA010000085.1:0-16022 GCA_035283405.1 Thermoplasmata archaeon
CGAACAGCTGGTGGGGCGGGTGAATCTTGAGTCCACCGATCTCGAACTTCGACGCGAGCCGCTCGACATCCCGCTTCGGATCCTTCGACCGCTTCGGGTGCACGGAGCCGAACGGGATGAGCCGCTTCCGGTCCGCGCGGGCGTACTCCGCGACGAACGCGTTCACATCCTCCTTGAGACCCATCACCTCGGGCGCGACGTAGTTGATGAGGCACGCCCGCTCCACGTCGGCCGCATCGAGGAGGTCGAGGAAGACCCTCGGGTCATCCATGAACCGCGCGAGATCTCCGAACCCCGGCGTGTTCGTGCGCATCGATGCGAGAACCTCTGCGTGGAGAGTCCGATACGGCTCGACGTGCACGTGGACGTCCGTGATCCCCGGCAACGGCGGCCCTTAGCTGCGGTTCGGGGATAGCCTTTGCGTCGCGGCGAATCAGTCCGGCCCGGGCAGACGCCGGATCACCTCGTGGTAGTCACGGAACGGATTTGAGCACGGCGCGCCGTCCGCGTACAGAAGAATGTTCTCCCCAGGGTCCGTGATACTGAGGGCGAGGATCGTGGACGAGACAGTCCCATTCCCGCCCCCCGCGGAATGCACGCAAAGGCTGGCTCCGTCCGATCCGGAATAATGGGTCCGAAGGGCGGATTGAAGACTGCGGATCGCGTCAGAGACGGAGGTCGACGAAGCCTTCGCGAGAAGATTCTGGGCCGTCAAGACCTTCGGATCCGTCACGACGTTGCCCCCTTCGTTCGTGAGGATGTTGATGCCCTCGTGGCCGCGCGCCATGCCCACATCTCGGCCGGAGCGGAAGAATCGGAGTTCCTCCCGGTCCGCGGCCACGAGGTTCCACGGATTGTATACGTGGGTCTGGCCCTCGCGTTGGAGGAACACGTCGACCGCACGCACGGACGGCTGTCGGAGCGTCTCGAGGGTGAGCAGGCCTCGGGACCGCGCCGTCGGAGAGACGCTCCCGCGGCGGTTCGAGAGGGCGGCGAAGAGCCCCTTCCCGTTCGCTCCGATCCATGTGCCTCCCGCCTTCGTGTCGCGAGGCGCGACGATCGGCGGATCCTCATCGAGGAACGCAGGGGGCCCCGACGGCCGCGCGAGGGACTCGTCTCGGTTCATTCCCACCACGATGTAGTACCCGTCGACGACGTGCCAGAGGGCGATGAGGGTGCACATCCTGGTCAGAGTCCTTGCCTAAGATCGTGGGCGCGAAGCTGGGCGACGCGCGCAACGTCCGGGCGGCCACCCTTCGAGGCGGACTCGACCGCTCGCTCGTACGCCGCGATGGCCGCGTCTCGGAGCGTCTCGTCTCCGGAGTCCGTGGCTTGTTCGCTCAAGGCCTCCGCGGTGTCGACGAGGTACTTCGCGGCGGCAAGGTGGTCTCCGAGGGTCCGGAAGAACGCGCCCGCGAACAGACCCTCGTGCGTCAGACCCGCCGCACCCTCGGAGAAGTTCGACTTCAGGACGGAGGCGTACTCCTTCGAGACCTCGGGCAGGGAGGGATCGCCGTGGAGATCTTGCACCGCATTGCGGTACTCGACGAGGGCGAGGTATTCGCGCTCGTCCTTGGCCATCGCGGTGTCGGCGAGGGCGCTGTACCCCTGGCCCGCCTTGCGACGCCACGCGCCCGCCTCTTTGAGCCTCCCGAGCTTCTCGTAGCATCGGGCGAGCGCCTGATAGATTCCGATTCGATCGAGAGGCGAGCCGGACCCCGTAAGGCCAAGGTAGTGTTCCGAGGCCGCCTCGAAGTCGCAGCGGGCTTCCGCCTCGATCGCCGCGACGAGCTTGGACATGGTCCTCCCAATCCACGGTCCACATATGAGGCTGTGGCCTCCGCGGAACCGCGCTCCGCTCGACCCGATCCCTGGAGGGCCCAGTGCCGCGCGAAGGCCGAAGAAGCTCCGTGAGACCCCGTCCGCGGGATCCTCACGTCTCTGCCCACTTGCCGTACCCTTCCCACACCCGCACATGGACGGGGAACTTGAGGGCTGCCTGGAGCCGGTCTCCGAGGAGCTCGCAGATGTTCTCGACCGTCGGATATTCGAGGAAGTCGTTCCAGTCCTTGTGGTCGAATTCCGCGAGGACGGCGCGCAGGGTCTTTTTGAGCTCTGAGAAATCAAGGATCATCCCGCCCTTGTGCTCCGCCTCGATGAAGACGTCGATCTGGTACGTGTGCCCGTGCATCGAGCCGCATCGCGAGTGGCCGGGCAGATGGTGCGCGCAATCGATGTATTCCGTGATCCCGAGCTTCATTCCGCGAGTCGCAAGGGAGGAGCGGCCATAAAGCTTGGCCCGCGGCCCCGGCCGATCAGATCGGCGTGACGGTCAGGAACGTGAGCGCTGCCGTCCCCTTCTGGAAGAACTGGTGCATCTCTTCCGATTGAACGAGCAGCACGACGCCGGGCCTCAGGGGCACCTTCTTCCGCTGGACGACCGCGACGCCCCGACCGGACGTGACGACGAGCTGATGATCCCACTCGTGGGCATGCTTCGCCGAAAGCGCGCCCTTCCCGAGGATGATTTCGTGCATCGCGGTTCGACGCGCGCCGTCCTCTCGGCCAACGAGCTGCCTCATCCGTACGTTCACGCTCCCCTCTTCGAGGAACCTCGTCGAGGCCACGGCGCGGATCGTGGTCACGTACATACGGGCGGACCGGGGAATCGCTTCCGGTCATTAATCTTTCGGGCGTGGTCGATTCACGTCGTAGGCAACGGGATCCTCCACCCCGACGGCCGCGAAGGCCTCTCGCCGCTCGCGACACGAGGGACACGTGCCGCAGTGCGTCTCCCGGTCCCAGTAGCAGGACCACGTAGCTTCGAACGGGACTCCCCGCTCCAGCCCCATCCGGACGACGTCCGCCTTGGACATCCCGCTCAGGGGCACGACGACCTTCACGGGTGCGCGGTCGTACGTCCACAGGCCGAGCCGGTACACCTCGTTCACGAACTCGAAGAACTTCGGACTCGAATCCGGGAAGGACTTTGGATCTATCCCGTTGTGGCCTCCCACGATGTACCTCGCCCCGTCCCGCTCCGCGAAGTGCGCCGCGAGCCCATAGAAGATCAGATTCCGTGCGGGAACGTAGCTTTCCGGAGCCCTGAGGAGCGTGGGGTTCTCCAACCCTTCCTTCCGCAGGTCGTCGACCTCCTTGAGGAACGGCAGGTCCACGTGGCGCACCGGGCCGACGTGGGAGTGGGCCGCGAGGGCCTCCATCGCGATCGCCTCCTTCTTCGGCCGAGCGAAGTAGTCGAACGTGAGGGGTCGCACGTCCCAGCCCCGCTCCTTCGCCCACGCGAGGGCGACGGCGGAGTCGACCCCGCCCGACAGGAGGACGATCGCCCGGTCCACGCGGATCCCTCGCCGGCGGGCCTCTGCCCGCGGCCGTGCGGGCCACGCACCCGCGCCTTAAAGGGTTTCCTCCGGGCCCACGGCCTTGGACGTCGTGCCCTTCGGTCGACTCAGTCCGCGGGCGGCGGAGGCACGAAGAACGGCTCCCAGAGGACCGTGATTTCGTCCTCGATCCCCTCGAGGGGCTCTCCGTCCCAGGTCATGAGCCGCTCGCCATAGCGGTCCTTCAGGAGCGAGGACAGGTGCTTGAGCCGATGGAGGATGTCCTCCGTCGTCCCCTTGCCCGCCATGACCGCGATGACAAGGTTGTCCTCGTTGTACATGATGAATCGATGCCCGCCGAGCTGGATCTCTTGGACCTGCCCGTCCTTTTCCGTGAACGCGTCGCGGACGAAGTTCGAGACGACGGAGATCATTCCTCCGACGACGTCCCGGTCCTTGTCGCTCATCATCGTCCGGGACATGTGCTTCACGAGGAGCCCGCTTGGCGCGATGACGAAGACTTCGTCGATCGCGGGCTCGAGGCGATCCGGGGTGAGGTCGACGGCGGGTGGCGGGGGCGTCGACGTTTCCTGGACGCGCGCCTGGATCGGCCGAGGCTCCGCCGGCTTCCGCACGGGCTGCTTGACCCGGACATGCCACACCTCGGACGCGCCCCAGGCCATGACGAGGCTCATGATGAGGTAAAGGAACCACCCGAGGAGGGGACCCCACGCCAGCGCCTCGGCGCTTCCTTGGATCGTGTAGGCCCCGCTGAAATCCCCGATCGGCTGGCCGATGGGGGACGGCAGGTCGGCCGTCGCGCCCGGAATCGCGAACACGACGCTCAGGTTCCCGTACAGGCCCATCCCGCACCCCGCGAGGAATGCGACGCCCGCGAAGAGCCCGCGGAGCTTCCGGAGGGACGTCGCGACGGACAGGCCCGCGGCCGCGAATCCCGCCAGGAACGCGTAGATGAACCAGCGGCCCGCATCGAGGAACAGGGCGGCCATGCGCGGCTGCGAGGCGACGTCGTAGTACGCGTATGTCGTCGTGGTCGTCTGCCCGCTCGTGAGGTTCGTCAGGACATGGTCCACGCCGAACAGACGATACGACCAGACCTCCCGGTTCGAGCCGGTCGCATCGGTGTAGCTCCACTGCCACACGGGGGCCCCGATCGCGAGGAAGGCGAGGACGAGGGCGACGCCTGCCGAGGCGACACCCGAGTAACCGGACATGCGCGGCGGAACGACCCGCCTGACCTGTTAAGAGGCCTCGCCCTCCGTTATCGTGCGCGAGAACCGTCGACCGCGCGGGGCCGTCACCGGTCCTTCCAGCGCGGTTCGCGCTTCTCGAGGAAGGCGCGGACCCCTTCCTCCTTGTCCTCGGAGGACAGGGCGAGGGCGAAGAGGGCCTGCTCGTGACGCAGCCCCTGGTCGAGGGGGAGGCGCGCGGACGCGCGGACCGCCGCCTTCGCGAGACGAACCGCAAGGGCGCTCTTCGACGCGATCCGAGACGCGATCTCCAACGTCCGGTCGCGTAGCTTCCCGTGGGGGACGACCTCGTCCACGAGTCCGATGCGCAGAGCCTCGTGGGCGTCGATCCGGTCCCCCGTCAGGGAGAGCTTCATCGCGTTCCCGAGGCCGACGAGCCGCGCGAGACGTTGGCTCCCGCCTCCGCCCGGGATGATCCCGATGTTCACCTCCGTCTGCCCGAGGACCGCGCGTTCCGACGCGATCCGGATGTCGCACGCCATCGCGAGCTCGAGGCCCCCGCCGAGGCAGAAGCCGTTGACCATGGCGAGGATCGGCTTCTCGAGGCGATCGACCGCGTCGTACAGGGTCCCGCGCTCGTACATCCGCCACTGGTCGAGGGGGGTGCGCCCCTCGAACTCCGAGATGTCCGCGCCCGCGACGAACGCCTTGTCGCCTGCGCCCGTGACGACGTGCACCCGCACGGATGGGTCCGCTTCGGATCCGCGGAGCGCGTCGACGATCTCGGCCTTCATCTGCATCGACATCGCATTGAGCTTGTCGGGCCTGTTCAACGTCAGGAGCGCGACGGGTCCGTCCCGCTCGAGGAGGATCGTCTCGTACATGGAGCCTTGACCGGGAAAGGCCACCGTCCGTTTGAGGCCTCGCCCGGAGGCTAACCTTGTTTGAGAGTAACCATGCCTTGCGGATCTCGAACGCGGGGGATCCCCGCGCCCTCTCATTTCGCCTGGAACGTCGGCTTCCGTTTCTCGAGGAAGGCCCGGAAACCCTCCTTCGCATCCGCCATGGCGAAGAGGCGGTTCTGCAGCTCCCGCTCGAGGGCGAGGCCCTGGTAGAGGGGCATCTCGATCCCCTCGACGACGGACCGCTTGATCAGGCCTACGGCGCGCGCGGCGTGGCCGGGGTACGCGAGGCCGCGCGCGAAGGCGATCGTCTCCTCCCAGAACGTCCCGCGCGGCAACACTCGGTTCACGATCCCCCACTCGAGCGCCTCCTTCGGGGCGAGCGTGCGCCCCGTGGCCATGAGGTCGATCGCGCGGCTCTTCCCGATCAACCGGGGCAGGCGTTGCGTGCCGCCCGTCCCGGGTAGGACGCCGAGGGTCACCTCCGGAAGCCCGATCTTCCACGGGCCGTCGGACACGAACCGGAGGTCCGTGGCGAGGGCGATCTCGAGTCCCCCGCCGACGCAGTGCCCGTCGATCGCGGCGAGGAACAGCTTCGGGGTGTTCTCGATCTTGTTCAACGTCTCCTGGCAATCCAGGCAGAACATCGCCTTGTAGTCCGGCGTGGAGGACGCGAGCAGGTTGATGTCGGCCCCCGCGGACCACATCCCGTCGAGCTTCGACGCGAGCACGCAGATGTCGATCGAATCGTCGAATCGGACGTCGTCGACCACGCGGCTCAGGTCCCGCATCAGGTCGGCGTCGTACGTGTTCGCCTTCGGCTTGTTGAACCAGGCCACGGCCACGCGGTCCGTCTTCTCCACAGACATGTACGTGAGGTCCATCGGAGCCCCTCGCGCGTCGAAACGGAATCGACTCTCTTAAACGCTGGCCTTGCCGCTGCCGCGGTCGAGGATTCCGATGTAGTCGCCGTTCGGGTAGCCGTCCTCCGCAACCACGCGGACGAGGTCCCAGCCCGTGTCCCTCGCCAGCGTCGCGAGTTCCTCCGGGGTCACGAGGAGCAGGTCGAACCAGTCTCCCGCGCGGCCCTTGTACCGCCCGCGCAGCCGGAGGAGTCCGGAGGGTCGCCCCCGGAGGACGTTCCGCTTCACGTACGCGAAGTGATCCTCGACCCACCACCCCGGGACCCGCGTGTGCCCGATCAGGCGCGCCCGAGGACGGGCGATCCGCCCGAGGTCCCGCAGGAATCGGCGCATCCGGGGCAGGTCCCCCGCGAGACCCAGGTTGTTGCCCATCATGAGGAACGTGTCGAACGTCCCGAGTCCCCTCGGGAGGCGCTGCACGCTTCCCTCGAAGACCTGCCCGACCCCCCGGACCCGCGCGAGGGCACACTGGGTCGATGACGGGTCGATCCCGACGACTTCGAACCCTTTCCTTTGAAGGTACAGCGCGTGCCGTCCGGGCCCGCACCCGACGTCCAGGATCCGGCCGCGCGCCAGGGCGAGGGCCGTCCGCTCGACGCGGGGCCACTCCCGCGCGTCCTCGAAGTAGCCCGCGAGGTTCGACCGCCCACGCCGCCCATCGTCCCGCTCGAACTCGAACCGGGCCCGCTTTCCGAGCCAGTGGTCGAGCATCGCCTGGGCGAAGAGCTCGAAGGACGATCCCGGGGCCGGAGCCTTGCGCGCCATGCGCAGAACCGGGCAACGAGGAGGCCCGTACATGACCTTTCCGGCGGGTGAGATATAGCTGTAACATAACCGCGGAGACAAACCTTAATGCGCCTGCGCCGCGTTCCATCGTGGGGGAGCGGGGACATGCCTCGCGCGAAGAGGGACGCGAAGTTCGAGGTGTACGGGCAGGAGATGGTCGAGAAGACGGTCGCCCGGAGCGGCAGCTCCGGTCGCGTGTATCTCCCGCCGGACTGGATCGGGCGCCGAGTGAAGGTCATCCGGGTCGACTGAGGGCATGGCGGGCTTCCTGACGCCGCCGGACGTCGCCGCGTGCGCCCGATGCGGGAGCGGTCGGGTCCGTCCGAAGCTTCTCGTCATGGGGCCCATCGCCGGGATCGACAGCGACAGCCGGACGTTCATCTGCGAGGCGTGCGGGTGGCAGGGGCTTCCGGTGATCTTCGAGACGGAGGCGGTCCGGGCGCAATTCGAGGCAGAGAAGCGCGGGGTGCCGGAGCCGGAGGCGGCGAAGCCGGAGGGAGTCCGCTCCATCCCGATCCTCCCCGTCCTCACGGAGCCCCTCCTCGACGTGAAGCTGCTCGACCGGATCCCGGTGCGGTACGCGTCCATCGTGGGCGTGCGCTGGGACGGCCGGACGATCCGGGCGACGGACTATCGGGTCTCGTTCCAGGAGTACTGGGATGCGATCGGCGGGTCGCGGTACAACGCGTCGAGGGTGCTCATGCTGGACCTCACGGGGATCGAGCGCGCGAGTCCGAACTTCCACGTCCTGCGTCACCTCGTGAAGCGGTGCGACGTCTGGCTCGACCTGGGGGCGCGCGAACCCGAGGAGGTCATGGACGGGTACATGCTCGACGTGGAGCGGGTCGTCGCGGGGTCGAAGACCCTGGCGTCCCTCGAGGACTACATCGACCTGCACGCCCTCTCCGCGGACGTCCTCCCATGCCTCGATTGGGACGGGCAGGTCCGCTGGCTCGACCCCCGGGAACGTCGCACGGACGTGCGGGAGGTGGCGAAATCCCTCAAGGCGATCGGCTTCCGGTCCCTGTGCGTGATGGACACCCGGAGGCTCGGGACGGGGGCAGGACCCGATCCTGCCCTTCTCGCGGCCCTGGAGGGACTCGATCTCGAATTGTACCTGGGCGGAGGGCTCCAGGAGTCCGACGTCCCCGCTCTCGGCGAGCGGGGCTTCGCGGGTGGGTTCGTGGACCCGTATACCCCGGTGATCCGGGACCTCCTTCGTGCGAAGAGAGAGGAACCCACGGCGGCCCCGGCCCCCGAGCCGACCGCGCGCCCGAGTCCGTCGACCCGCGCCGTGCCCGACTCGGGATGATCCGCGGGCCGTCGCTCCGTGCGGTGGCTTGATGTCCCGCGACCCCTCTTCGCACCCCATGGCATCGCGCAAGGTCCCCCGCCCGTTCGAACTGCACTGGGGAAAGGGAGTCATCGCCGAGGAGGCGTCTGCCGTCACGCCGTTCCACGAGCCGACGATCCAGCTCCTCCGTTTCGAGGACGGCTCTCGATCCTTGCGGTTCTGCGCGTATCACGGCTCTTCGTTCGCCCGGATGCCCCTCATCGTCTCAGAGGAGCACATCGCAGATCTCGCGAAGGCGGTCAAGAAGAGTCCGCAGATCCGAAAGCTGCTGGAGGTCCTCGTCGACTGATCGAACACCCGCCTAGACACGTTCGATCTCGATGCCCGCCTTCTTGAACAGCTCGAGTCCCTCGTCGGACCGGTACGACGACCGGTAGTACACCTTCGAAGCTCCCGAGTTGATGATTGCCTTCGCGCACGTGATGCACGGCTGACCCGTGACGAAAACGACCTTTCGCGGGTCGTTCACGCGCACCTTGATCAAGGCGTTCACCTCCGCGTGGACGCACTGGCAGGCCCCCGGTTGGTCGAACTTGCATTCGTCGTGCGGGAACCCCTTCGCGGTTCCGTTGTACCCGAAACCGTATATCTGCGTCATGTCCTCGGACGTGATAACGCACGAGAACTGGGCGCGCTTGCAGGTGGCTCGCCTCGTGAGTGACATCGCGAAGTCCATGATGAGGCTCTCGATGCTCGGCCGTTCCATCGTGCCCAACTTCGCTCCTCCCTGGCTTCCCGCGGAAGTAGCGAGCGCTCCACTTAAGGCTTCGGAGCATGCATTCACATCGCGCGCGGATTCCCCGAAAACGCATAAGAGCCGGGTCGTGTTCGCGATGCGTGTCCTCGTCGCGGAATCGGGAGGCCGCGGTCCGGGTGTCCTCGGACCAGGTCGCGGCGTACCGTCTCGGTCGACATCACCTCGTGACGCGCGCCGTCCCCGGAGCGATTGCGACGGTCGCAGGCGACATGGCGGGCGTCCAGGCCCAGGTGATGTCCGCCGCGCAGATGTCCCTGTGGGCCCGGACCCGCGGCCTCGAGGCCTCCGACGTCCAGGACGCGTTGTGGCGTGACCGGACCCTTGCGAAGGCATGGTGCATGCGCGGGACGACCCACCTCGCCCCCTCCGAGGACATCGCCGTTTTCGTGGACGGATGCGCGCGCCGTGCGAATCGCTCCCTCGAGTGGATCGTCCGGGCCGGGATGTCCCTCGAGACGATCGAGCACATCGTGGACGCGGTGCGGAAGGTCCTCGATCGCCCGCGCACTCGGAAGGAGGCCGCCCCGCTCCTGAGCAAGGCCCTCGGCGTGCGGATGCGTCCCGTGACCCGAGACGGCTGGGGCGGCGGAGGGACGCAGGAAGGGCTCGAGTTCAACGGAGAGGCCTGGTCTGTAGGCAGCATGCTGTACCTCGCCTGCGTCCGAGGGATCGCGTGCGCGGGACCCGAGATCGGGAACGAGGCGACGTACGTGCGGACCGACGAGTGGCTGCCTCGCGCGAGGAAGCTGTCCGTCGAGGAGGCGGAGTCCGAGCTCCTCCGACGATACCTCCATGCGTACGGCCCCGCGACGGTCGCGGACTTCGCCTGGTGGACGTACATGAAGGTCGCGGACGCCCGGGAGGTCTGGGCGCGCGAGGCGGCCGGGCTTGCGGCGGCGGATGTGGACGGTCGTCCGGGCTGGATCCTCCGTTCCGACCTCCGGTCCCTGGAGCGGGCTTCGATTGACGCGCCCGTCGTCCGCCTGCTGCCCTACTTCGATGCGTACCTCCTGGGACACAAGGACAAGGGCCATCTCGTCGACGCGGCGCACTACAAGCGGGTGTACCGACCCGCAGGCTGGCTCTCGCTCGCCGTCCTCGTGGACGGCCGGATCGCGGGCGTGTGGTCGTACGCGCGGAAGGAGAAGCGGCTCGCGGTCCGCGTGGAGCCGTTCACCCGCCTCGGGCCGGCCATTCGATCCGCCCTCCATGACGAGGCGGAGGACCTGGGCCGGTTCCTCGCCCTCCCTGACGTACGCGTCGCATTCACCGCAGACGGACGAGGGTCACGTCGCCCGAGTCGTCGAGAGAGACGGCGGCCTCCCGCCCGAGCACCTCGAGGTGCCCCAGGACCTCTGTGACGCCGAGAAGGATCTCCTCGATCGGGAGCGTGCCGAACAGCTTCTCGACGATCTCGAAGGGCGTGATGGGTCCGAGCTGGATGAGCCGGAGGATCGCCTCCTGCCGCGCGCGGTACCGGTTCATGGAGTCCGACACGTACGCCGCGACGTCGTCGAGGGGCCCGCGGTGGCCCGGGTGGACGATCTTCGGCTTGAGCGCGCGCACGCGGTGCAAGGACCCGAGGTAATCCGCGAGCCCGACGCTCTCCCGGTCCGCCCCGCCGAACGCGGCGATCGGCGTCATGTCTTTCAGGAGCGTGTCGCCTCCGAACAGCTCGCCTTCCGCGGACAGGTAACACGTCGACCCGGACGAATGGCCTGGCGTGTGGACCGCCTTGAGGAGGGTCGAGCCCGCTGCGATCTCGTCGCCGTCCCCCACGGTCCGCGTGACCTTCGCCGGCTCGCCGAACGTCACGAGGTACTCGAAGAAGTCCATCACGACATCGACCGTGGCGGGGGGCGCCCCGGCCTGGAGGGCCGCCTCGCGGTACCGCTCGTGGCGCTCCTTGAACGCCCGTGTGTAGTCCGAGACCATCGGGCCGTCGGCCTCGGGCGCGAGCACCTCCGCCCCGCTCTCCTTCCGGACCGTCTCCGCGAGCCCGCTGTGGTCCACGTGCCCGTGCGTCAGCACGATCCGCTCGATGTCCGAGGGCGCGAGGCCGACCTCGTGGAGCTGCCGCTTCAGCTCCGCATGGCAATTCTCGTTGAGGGGCCCTGCGTCGATGAGCGTGACAGGCTCGTCCGTGAAGATGTAGACGTTGACCGTCCCGACGGGGATGTTCGTGGGGAGGTCAAGGCGGCACAGCCCCTCCCGGAGCCGCATCGCTCCATGGAAGGCGTCCCCGCTTCCATAAAGGTTCGCTTCATACGCCGTCCGCAAGGGAGGAAAACGGGCTATGCGGCGGCCTTTCCCTTGGCGATCTCCCGCTCGCGGAGCTCCCGGCGCAGGACCTTCCCGACGAGAGACTTCGGCAGGTCTTTCGCGAACTCGACCTGTTTCGGCACCTTGAAGGGCGCGAGGCGCTCCTTGCAGAAGGCGACGATCTCGTCCTCCGTCGCGGACATGCCCGCCTTCAGGACGACGAACGCCTTGACGGTCTCGCCCCGGTACGGGTCCGGCATCCCGATCGCGGCGGCCTCCGCGACCGCCGGGTGCATGAAGAGGACCTCCTCCACCTCGCGCGGGTAGACGTTGAACCCCGACGCGAGGATCATGTCTTTCTTCCGGTCGACGATGAAGAAGTACCCGTCCTCGTCCATCCGTGCGATGTCTCCCGTGAGGAGCCAGCCGTCGCGAAGGACCATGGACGTCTCCTCGGCCTGGTTCCAGTAGCCCTTCATCACCTGGGGCCCGCGGATTGCGAGCTCGCCGATTTCGCCGGGAGGCACCTCCTGCGCCGGGTCGTCCGCATTGGCGATCCTCGCGTCCGTGTCGGGGAAGGGGATTCCGATGCCCTCCTTCACGAGCCCCCGGAGCGGGTTCGCGTGCGTGACGGGGGACGCCTCCGTGAGCCCGTACCCTTCGACGATCCGGCCCCCCGTCACCTTCTCGAATTCGCGGCGGACCTCGTTCGGTAGGGGCGCGGCGCCGGAGATGCACGCCTTGATCGACCGGAGATCGTGCTTCCGGACGTCCGGGTGGCGCAGGATCGCGATGTACATCGTCGGCACGCCCGGGAAGAGGGAGGGCTTCGTCTTGCTGATCAGCTTCAGGATTTGGTCAATCTCCCGAGGATTCGGGTGCAGGACCACCTCGGCCCCGAGGACGATCGGGGCGAGCATGGCCGTCGTCAGGCCGTAGACGTGGAACAGGGGGATCGCCCCGAGGAACCGCTCCGGGTCCGGCCCCTTCGTCGGCAGCCACGCGGCGGTCTGGTGCGCGTTCGCCACGAGGTTCCGGTGGGTGAGCATCGCGCCTTTCGGGGTTCCTGTCGTGCCGCCCGTGTACTGCAGGACCGCGACGTCCGAGGCGGGCATCACGGGAGGTTCGCTCCCGGGAGTGGCCGGCGTCGCGAGGACCTCCGCGTAGGGGTGGACCCAGGGCTCGTCCGGGATCTCGAGGGGCCAATGTCCCGCTTTCCGCAGGTCCCTCTTCTTCTTGATCGGATAGAGCTGGCGGAGCGGGGTCCTCAGGTAGTCTGCGGCGTCCGCGACGACGACCCGCTTCACCCGCGTCGCGACCTTCGCCTTCGAGACGTTGTGCCAGAACATGTCGAGGGCCACGACGGTCTCCACGCCCGCGTCGTTCCAGAGCTGCTCGAGTTCTCGGGGAGTGTAGAGGGGGTTCGTCTGCACGACGATGCCCCCCGCCCGGAGAACCCCGAAGAACGCGACGAAGAAGTGGGGCGTGTTCGGCAGGACGAGGGACACCCGCTCGTGGGGCTTCACGCCAATCCGGCTCAGCCCGGCGGCGAAGCGGTCCGCCTGGTCGTCGAGCTCTTGGTACGTGAGGCTCTTCCCGTAGAAAGTGACCGCCGCACGGGACCCGTGCTCCTTCGCGGCGCGGCGGAGCAACTGGTGCACCGGGATGTCCGGATAGTCAATTGTCTTCGGCACGCCCTCAGGCCAGTGTGTGTGCCACGGTCGATCGAGCAAGTTCTCCCCTCGCCGAGCCGGGGAACATCGAGGAGCACATTAAAGGTGGCGGACGCGGGCCAGACAACAACGATTATCTCCGCCGGATGCCGTCGTGCGACCGGCGATCCCGTGCCTGCGGAAGCCCGTATCGGTCTCGAACACGAGGACGGCGTCACGGTCCTTCTCATCGACCATCCGCCTCGGAACCTGCTCACCCGATCGATGGTCAGAGACCTCGCGGCACGAATTCGCGTGCTCGAGGAGGACGACGCGGTCCGCGCGCTCGTCGTCTCGGGTGCCGGAGGGACCCATTTCTGTGGCGGCCTTGACATGGCGGAATGGTCCGCGTTGAGCGCGAGGGGCGCCCAGGAGGAGATCTCCCGTGGCCAGGACACGCTCTTGGCGCTCGAGCGCATCACGAAGCCCACAATCGCATCCGTCGTCGGGATGTGCCGGGGCGCCGGGGCGGAGCTGGCCCTCGCCTGTGACATCCGAATCGCTTCGGAGACGGCGGTCTTCTCGCATCCCGAGATCGACGTGGGCTGGATGCCGAGCCATGGAGGGACGGCGCGCCTCGCGCGGATCGTAGGCCGGTCCCACGCCTTCGAAATCCTCGTCTCCGGGAAGACGCTGAAAGGACTCGACGCCCTCCGCCTTGGGATCGTGAACCATCTGACCCCGCCCGATCAGGCGCTCGGTCTCGCGAAGGACCTCGCCCGCATCTTCGCCTCGAAGCCCCGGGCGGCAGTCCGGGCGATCAAGCGGACCCTCGTCGAGGGGGACGAGAAGCCGTACCGGAACCGGTTCCTCCTTGAGTCCCAACATGCCGTTCAGCTCCTCGGGGGCGAGGAGTACAAGGCCGCGCTTTCACGTGCGCGCGAGACGAAGTGATCGTGTCCTGTCAAGGAAACGGACTTCCCGCGACGGGCGATACGCTGGGCGGGCTCCGCATGCAGGTCCTCGTCCTCGGTGGCACAGGATGGATTGGCAGGCCGACGGCGGAGCGACTTGCCGCCACCCCCGACGTGTCCCAGATTACGATCGCAAGCCGTAACGGGGCGGAGGCGCAGAAGGTCGCTTCGACGATTGGGTCGAAGGCTGTCTCAGCGGAGATTGACGTGCACGACCATGACCACCTGGTCTCCCTGGCCTCCAAGCATGGTCTCGTCGTGAATGCGGCCGGACCCGACTACAAGGTGGCCTATCCGGTCGCGCGTGCCGCGGTAGCAGCAGGCGCGCACTGCGTTGACATCAGTGCGGATCCCGTGGCGGTCGAACGCATCCTCGCGCTCGATTCGGGAGCCCGGGCGTCCGAGGTTGCCGTCATCACGGGGATCGGGCACGCTCCCGGCATCTCGAACCTCATGATGCTTCACGCCGCCCGCCAACTCGATGCCGTCGAAGAGGTCCACTTCGACGTGAACCTGCGCGTCGCAGATTTCCTGCACGAAGACCCGGCTCGCATGGCCGCGGAATTCCGGAGGGCCGGCAGGGTCTCTGCGAGCTGGGAGACTCTCATGAAGTGGGTGGCAGGCCCCGTACGAACCCTCCGGGACGGTCGCCTGGTCGAGGTCGATCCGAGCGACGAGGTCGTGGAGGCAAGGCCCCCTATCGGAGGCCCGCTGAGGCTTTATCCTCTCGCCACGACGGAGCCGATTACGATGCCTCGGCACTTGCCGGGGGTCATGTCTTTGTCGTTCCGGATGAGCTGGTTTCCGCCTCAGATCAACGAGATGTACCTGGAGCTGGGCCGTCGCATCCGAGATGACGGGATGGACCCGGCCGAGGCGACGATTGCGCTCATCGAGAGAATTGCGGCGGACCCCGCCCGCTGGCTGACGCCGCCTCCCGGAGGCAACGCGGAGTTCCTGAACTGGGCGACGGCAATCGGCTGGAAGGACGGCCGACGCGTGGCGTGCACCTGCTGGCCCGTGGGGAATTGGATGTCGACGGTTGCCGCGTTGACCGTTGCGGCTCGAGAAGTGACGCGGCGCGAGTTCCGGCGCATGGGGGTCTTCCCTCCCGAGGCCGCATTCGACCCGGAACCGTTCCTGGCCGAGGTGGCCGCCCAGGCAGAAGGGCTCCCTCCCCGCGCGAAACCTCTCGCCCTGTCGATGAACGACCTGGAATAGCTGACATCAACCCCGAGGGATGGTAGCGGACGGCTCCTAAGCGAGCTGAGCCGTTCCGAACAGGACGCCGAAGGGGACGCACCACACAATCGCGTAGTTGAGCGATCCGATGTCGGCGCCCGGAGGGATCGCGACGTTGTAGTTGCCCGTCGTCGCGCCGACATCCCCCAGGGGGACGTCTCCGCCGTCGTAGGCGGCGTCCGAGGAGAGGAAGAATTCGATGTCCGGCCCGTTCGTCACGCTGAAGTCCTCGAGACGCAGGACGTAGCTCCCTTGGCCATCCGTGAGGATCTTCGCGACGCCGCTCGCGCGGTGCACGCCGTCCGGGCCCTGCCACATGCCCTGCTTCACGACTTGCGTGAACCCGGCAGGGGGCTCCACACTCGCGTGTGTCGTGATGAAGAGAGGGGACGCGAGGTACCAGACGCCCACGATGACAAGCGCCGCGAGGAGGAGCGCCGCGATTCGCTTCGGTGTCACCCACGGGTGCGTCGTCATGAGATCCCCCTTGCGTCCATGCCTTAAGGGGCTTGTTCCGCATGAGACCCGAATCTCGCCCGACTCGCCCCCTCAGCGGCGCAAAATCTGCTCCCGCGTCCCCCACCGCTTGATCTCGATGTCCACGCCGACGTCCGTCGCGAC